>CAYTVV010000023.1:0-33623 GCA_964441875.1 uncultured Desulfurivibrio sp. | reverse complement strand
CCACATAAACGCAATGCACATCGGTGTATTTCTGGGCGATGATCGCATCAACGCAAAGGGCGGTCTTGCCGATCTGACGATCGCCGATGACCAATTCGCGCTGGCCACGGCCAACCGGAGTCATGGCGTCAACGGCCTTGGCGCCGGTGTAGCAGGGCTCATGTACAGACTTTCTGGCGATAACGCCTGGGGCCAAGACCTCGATCTTGGAGCTGTGCTTGGCATTGAGCGGGCCCTGGCCGTCGATGGGGGTACCCACGCCGTCAACAACGCGGCCTTCCATCTCGGGGCCAACGGGAACCTCGGCAATACGGCCGGTCCGTTTGACGGTGTCGCCTTCCTTGATCTTCCGCACATCACCAAGAAGCGCACAGCCAACGTTGTCCGCTTCAAGGTTCAAGGCGATGCCCAGTACGCCGCCGGGAAACTCCAGCAGCTCCATGGCCATGCACTTCTCAACCCCGTACACACGAGCAATACCGTCACCAACGGAGATTACGGTGCCGGTTTCACTCAGATCAACTTTACTTTCGTAATCCTTGATCTGCCCCTTGATGATTTGACTGATCTCTTCGGCTTTGATCTGCATTTGTCTTATACACTCCCCTTAATGGATTCTTTTAAACCAGCCAGCTGTGATCGGATGCTTCCATCGAGCACCAAATCACCGACCTTGGCCACGATCCCACCGATAATGGACGGATCGACCTGGGCCGTAAGGACGACCTGCTTGCCGGTTATTTTTTCCAATGTTGCCTTAACCTTTGCACTGAGTTCGGGGGTCAGCTCCATGGCCGAAACCACCGTCCCCTGACACATATTGTTATCCGCATCGACCATCGCCTGAAATACCGCGGCGATGTCGGGCAGGATATTTGCGCGTTTTTTCTGCACCAGCAGCTTGAAAAAGTTGCCCAGAACCTGGGAAACCTGCATGGAGGTCAGAAGATGCTCCATGACCTTTTCCCGCGCCTCAACCGGATACAACGGGTTGGTCAGGGCATCGGAGACCTCGGGCATCCCGACAAAAAGCTCGGACATGGCATTGAGGGTCTTGGTGAACTCCGCAAAGGCATTGCCTTCCTTGCCCACGGCAAACAACGCCTTGGCGTATCGTTTGGCTAATACTGTGTTCTTCACTGAATACCTCCCACCTTATCAAGAGACAGCTCAACCATCCTGCTCTGATCCGCAGGCTGAATATTCTTTTTGATCAATTCTTCCGCCAGCAACACGGCCTGTTCGGCAATCTCGCCCTTCAACCGGGTCTTGGCCAGGGCAAGCTCGTGGGCCACCGCCATCTCCGCCTGCCGCTTGATGTCCCCGGCATTACGTTCGGCATCGGTAATGATCTTTGCCTTTTCTGCCTCACCCTGCTTGACCGCCTCGGTGATGATGGCGTTCACCTCATCATCGAGCCTGGCGAGTTTGGCTTCGGCCTCCTTGTACATCTGCTCTGCTTCGGCCTTTCTGGACTCCAGGGCCTCCAGCTGATCCTTGATGCCGTCCCGCCGGCTGCTCAAGCCATCGGCAAAGGGCTTCTTCAGGAAAAACACCAAAATAAAGGCCAGACCGGCGAAATTCGTGGTCCGCCACAGGAGATCCAGCCACTTCTCTCTGGGAATAGCGCCGTCGCCGGAGGCATATGCCGTAGCGGCAAGAGTCAGCACCACCAGCACCGACACAGCGGTGAGGCCGGTTTTTTTCCAAGATGCATTCTTCATTTACAGAGCCCTCCCCAAAACCTTGCCCGCCATCTCGCCGGCAAAACCAGAGATCTGGCCCTGTAGTTCGGACTGGGCTACGGCAAACTGCTTTTCTATTTCGGCAAGCTGACCTGTTTTCTGCACGTCAACCTCCTTACGAATCCCGGCCAATTTTTCCGTGCTTTCGGCAAGGGCCGCATTTCTAGCAGTCTCGTATTCTTTCTTGGCCCTGATCCTGGCATCCTTCATCTTCTGGCCAAACTCATCTTGCCGCAACACAGCATTCTTCTTGAATTGGTCAATGCCCTCATCAAGGCCGCCGATCTTCTTCTGCCGCTCTTCAATAATTGAGCGGATCGGTTTGTACAAGACTGCATTCAAGACGACAATAAGCAAGAGCATATTGGCAATCTGAATGAGCATGGTCAGGTCGATGGTAATCATTACTGGCCCCCGTTTTTCTTTACAATTTATATATGAAAAATTCTTGGTATGTACGCATGAAATGAATGCCTGTTCATTAACAATTGAACGGTTCTAATCGAATTTTTTTGGCCTGTCAATACATTTCCCCGCTGCTTTTTTTCCCTGTTTTCCCCTGGGTATTTCTACAGAAATAGAACCCAACAGGTTGTTGGCATTAAATGTTACGAGGACGCTTTAGCTCCCTGACCAACGATGATGCCAGGCACGGCCGAGAGCGCCTCGGGCAATTTATCCGCCATGGTCCCCCCGGCCTGGGCCATATCCGGGCGACCGCCACCGCTACCGCCCACCATGGCAGCCACCTCTTTCACAATCTGACCGGCATGGAACCGGGTGTTCAGATCCTTGGTGACCATGGCCAGCAAACTCACCTTGCCTTCAAAGACGCCGCCTAAAACAGCGATACCGCTGCCCAACCCGTCCCGCACCTTATCGCCGACCTCCCGCATGGTTTTCGGCGAATCCATGGCGATCTGGGCGACAACCACCTTCACCCCACCGATCTCCTGGGCGTTGCCAAGCATGGCGTCAAGATCATTGACGGAAAGATCCGCAGTCAACCGGCTCACCTCCCGCTCCAGCTCTTTCTGGCGGGCCAGTATTTTTTCAAGCTTTCCGGCCAGTTCCTCGGGCGTAGTCTTGAGCTTGGCCGCAAGCATGCCCAACTGCGCCTCAACCTGCTGAAACCGCTCCATGGCGCCGGGGCCGGTCATCGCCTCGATCCGGCGCACCCCGGCGGCGATGCCGCTTTCGCTTAAGATCTTGAACAGGCCGATCTCCCCGGTCGCGCCCACATGGGTGCCGCCGCACAGCTCCTTGCTGATCTCCCCCACGGAAACCACCCGGACTTTTGTCTCGTATTTCTCGCCAAACAGGGCCGTGGCCCCGCCCTTGATGGCCTCCTCCCGATCAAGCACCGCGGTGGACACCTGGGCATTGGCCCGAATAGCCTCATTGACAATCTTTTCCACCCGGCCAATCTCCTCGCGGCTGAGCGGGGAAAAATGGGTAAAATCGAAGCGGAGCCGCTGCGGGTTGACCAGGGAGCCAGCCTGCTTGACATGCTCGCCCAACACCTCGCGCAGAGCGGCCTGCAAGAGATGGGTGGCGGTATGATTGTTGGCCGTGCGCTGGCGCTGGCCCTCCGCCACCTTAAACTCGACGGCCTCGCCCAGGGCCAGGCTGCCCTCGATAACCTCGGCCTGATGGAGGATGAGTCCATCCCCCACAGCCACGGTATTTTCCACTCTGGCCTTGCCCTGCGGCCCGATGATCATGCCCCGGTCGCCGCTCTGCCCACCGGACTCGGCGTAAAATGGGGTTTCCGGGCCAACCAAGGAGATCTGCTCACCGGTGCCCGCCTGCTCAAGACCGATACCGCCAGCGCTCACCAGGCCGCTGATGGCCCCGCAGTGGTGCCGGGTCTCATAGCCGACAAATCGGCTGCGTAAGCCCTTGTCCAATAAGGCGCGAACCCCTGGACCCATTTCGGCCAGCGAGGTGGCTTTCCAGGATTTCTTGGATTGATTGCGCTGCACCTCCATGGCCGCGTTGAACCCAGCCTCGTCGGCGAGCATGCCTTTTTCAATGGCGATATCCTTGACGATATCCACGGGAAACCCGAAGGTATCGTAGAGCTTGAAGATAAACTCCCCTTCCACCACCTTCTGACCAGCCTCCTGCAACCGCTTCATCTCCTGGTGGAGCATGGCCAGACCATGGTCCAGGGTTTCCAGGAAGCGCACCTCTTCGTTGTACACCACCTTAGCCAAAAGCTCCCGCGCCCCATGGAGATGGGGATAGGCCTCGCCCATCTCCGCGATGACCGCCTCGGTGATCCCTGCCAGAAAGGGCTTTTTCAGCCCAAGCGAGCGGCCGAAACGGATGGCCCGCCGCATGATGCGGCGGAGCACGTAGCCGCGCCCCTCGTTGGAGGGCAACACCCCGTCGGCCACCAGAAAGGTGGTGGCCCGGCTGTGGTCGGCAATAACCCGCAGGGCCGTATTAACCGCAGCATTCTCACCGTATTGTACCCCGGCGGCGGCGGCGATGGCCGCGATGATCCCGGCAAAAAGATCGGAATCGTAGTTGGTGAATTTCCCTTGGGTCACGGCAGCAATGCGCTCCAAGCCCATGCCGGTGTCGATGCTCGGCTTGGGCAGCGGGGTCAGGGTGCCGTCCTCGCTCCGATTGAACTGCATGAACACCAGATTCCAGATCTCCAGGAAACGGTCGCAATCGCAGCCGAGCTTGCAGTCCGGCCTACCGCAGCCCGCCTCCACCCCTTGGTCGATGTGGATCTCCGAGCAGGGGCCGCAGGGACCGGTATCGCCCATGGCCCAGAAGTTGTCTTTTTCCCCCATCCGAACAATACGGCCCTGGGGCAGATCCTGGACCTTTTCCCAGAGCCCGAAGGCCTCGTCATCGTCATCAAACACCGAGACCCAGAGCTTTTCCGGGTCCAGCCCAACCTCCTTGGTAAGAAAATCCCAGGCATAGTGGATGGCGTCTTTTTTAAAATAATCGCCAAAGGAAAAATTACCGAGCATCTCGAAAAAGGTATGGTGGCGGGCGGTGTAGCCGACATTTTCCAGGTCGTTGTGCTTGCCGCCGGCCCGGACGCAACGCTGGCTGGTCGCCGCCCTGACGTAGCTCCGCTTGTCCTCGCCCATGAAAACCCGCTTGAACTGGACCATCCCGGCATTGACGAACAACAGGGTCGGGTCGTCATGGGGCACCAAGCCTGAGCTTTCCACCACCGTATGGCCTTTGTCGGCAAAGTAGGTCAAAAATCGCTTGCGTATGTCGTTTCCGGTCATTGGTACATTCCTTCAAATTACAGAAGCGGAACGCCTTCGCGTCCCGCTTCTTAACTAATGATATTTGTTGAAATCGCAACAAGCCGCGATTACAACGGTTGTTGCTTTGTAACGCTTTGATTTTGTGCTACGGACCTGTGGCCTTTTTCCCTTTTTACGAGTCCGTCATCTTTCCCCGCGCAAATCAGATCAGTCAGCGGCTCCAGCCTTTGCCGCACCCTTTGCAACCGGTACTTTTTCATCCATCAAGGGCAAACCATACCCCAGGCGCACCTTTCTTTCAATATCATCGCACAACTCCGGATGCTCCTTCAGGAAGATCTTGGAATTCTCCCGGCCCTGGCCGATGCGCTCGCCATTATAGGAGTACCAGGCCCCGCTTTTCTCGACAATATCCTGGGCCGTGGCCAGGTCAAGCAGATCCCCGACCTTGGAGACGCCTTCTCCATAGATAATGTCGAACTCAGCCTCCTTGAAGGGCGGAGCCATTTTGTTTTTCACCACCTTGACCTTGGTCCGGTTGCCGATCACCTCTTGCCCGTCTTTAATGGCTTCCTTCCGCCGGATATCGAGGCGAAGCGAGCTGTAAAACTTGAGGGCGTTGCCGCCCGTTGTGGTTTCCGGGCTCCCGAACATGACCCCGATCTTCATCCGGATCTGGTTGATAAAGATGATCGCGGTATTGGTGCGCTTGAGCACCCCGGTGAGCTTGCGCATGGCCTGGGACATAAGCCGGGCCTGAAGACCGACATGGGAATCCCCTGCGTTGCCGTCGATCTCCGCCTTGGGCACCAAGGCCGCCACCGAATCCACGACAATAACGTCCACCGCCCCACTGCGAATAAGGATCTCGGCGATCTCCAGGGCCTGCTCGCCATAATCGGGCTGGGAAACGAGAAGGTCGTCAACCTTAACCCCGAGGCGCTCAGCATAGCTGATATCCAGGGCATGCTCGGCATCGATGAAGGCAGCGCTGCCGCCAGCCTTCTGGGCCTCGGCGATAATATGCAAAGCCAGGGTTGTTTTGCCGGAAGATTCCGGCCCGTAAATTTCCGTAATCCGGCCGCGGGCCACGCCGCCGACTCCGGTGGCGATATCGATACTCAGGCTACCGGTGGAGATAACCGCCACGGCCTCCCGCTCGTCGGTGCCCAGACGCATGATCGAGCCCTTGCCGAACTGCTTCTGGATCTGGAAAATCGCGGTATCGAGGGTTTTGCTCTTATCTTCGGCAATGGCCATGTTGTATGTCTCCAAATTTAGGATGAATTATAGTCGGTTCGTTTTACACTGTCCGTCAGCCATTATCAAGACCAAGCTATCAAGGCCAAGCAGGTGGCGGCGCAACAGATCAAGCCCAGCCTGGCACGCCAGGGCCTGCACCTGCCCGCGCTCCCCTGAAAAACGAAAAAGAAAGGTCTGGGTTTTGTCCGGGCTGGCCAAGCCGAAATAAACCGTGCCCACCGGCTTGTCCTCCGTGCCGCCGCTGGGTCCGGCAATACCGGTAACGGCAAGGGCATAATCAACAGGGGTCACCCGTCGCATCCCTTCGGCCATGGCCCTGGCACAGTCCGCACTGACCGCGCCGGACCGCAGGATGATCTCCCGGTTGACTCCAAGCAGACGCTCCTTCAGGGCATCGCTATAAGCCACCACCCCTCCGACAAAATAAGCGGAGCTCCCGGCGATCTTGATCAGGGTGTGGGCGATAAGTCCGCCGGTGCAGGATTCCGCCACGGCCACCGTCTGGCCGCGCCCGGCCATCAGGCTCCCCACCACGCTTTCCAGGGTATCAGCCCCGGACCCGTAGCAGCAATCGCCCAGGAAATCCGCCACCTGCCCGTCATATTTTTTAAAGACCGCCTCGGCCTCCTGGCTGGAGGCGCCGGTAACGGTCAGGCTGACATGCACCTCGGGAAACACGGGATAATAGCCGATCCGCACCCGAGGATCACGGCCCTCCAGATGGGCAAGCTTCCGGTTGATCTCGGCCTCGGCCAGCCCCACCACCTTGTACACCTTCTGGCGCACCTGGCGGACCTCCTCGCCTTCCCAGACAGCCAGCCGGGTGATCACCGTTTCCAAAAGCAGATCCTTCATCTCCTGGGGCACGCCTGGCAGGAAAAAGATGGGTTTGCCGTCCTGAACCAAAAAATACCCGGCCATCCTTGCTTCCGTGTTCAAGGCATGGGCGCCCGCCGGCAGCCAGGCCAGTTTTTCAAGGGAGATATGCTGGCCGGCCAGCATATTCTGATCATGGGCCTGGATTTTCTTGAATATTTCCGGATAAAAAGTGGCAGGGCGGGCAAGGGCTGAGGAAACAGCGGCATTGGTCAAATCGTCGGTGGTCGGGCCGAGGCCCCCGGTAACGATAACAAAATCAGCCCGCCGCAAAGCCCGTTGCAGGGTGCGGCCAATGACCTCCGGGTCATCCCCGATGGTGGTCATGGCCAAAATCTCATGGCCTGCGGCAAAAAGATGGCTTGCGGCAAAGTAGCTGGTGGTGTTCAGCACACTCCCGGAGGTAAGCTCATCGCCGATGGCAATTATTTCCCCAATCATAACAAGGCGTCACACGATAATGTTTGTTTCCCTACAGGGCAAGAAATCATCAATCGACAACCCTGCCCAACACCCCATCTGCGGTAAGCTCTTCCAGACGCACCGTGACCAGCTGATTTGTCAGGATGCCATCCCCCTCAAAGGAGACCGGGATATAATTGCCGGTATAGCCCCGCAGCAGGCACCCCTTCTTGCGTCTTTCCACCAGGATCTGCCGGGTGCTGCCCAGATGCTTGCGGTAAAAGGCAGTCCGTTTTTTATGATCCAAATCCCTGAGAAGCGCAACCCTTTCCTCTTTGTCCGCCTTGGGCACCTGATCCGCCATGCCGGCAGCCGGGGTTCCCGGCCTTCGCGAATAGGGGAACACATGGAGATAGCTCACCGGCAGCGACTCGATCAGGCTGTAGGTATTGCGAAAAGCGGCCTCGTCCTCGCCGGGGAACCCAACCAACACATCAACGCCGATGGCCGCATCGGGCAGGCGGGCCACACTGTCTTCCACGACCTTGGCAAAGGTGGCGGCGGGATAGCGGCGGTTCATCTTCTGCAAAATCCGATCATCCCCGCTCTGCAAGGGAATATGCAGGTAGGGCATGATTGCCGATGATTCGGCCATGAGGCTCAGGAGCTCGGCCGTGATCTCCGTCGGCTCAAGGGAGCTGAGGCGGTAACGCACCGGCAGATTTTGGGCCAAAAGCTGCGCCAACAATTCGCGCAGATTGCTCTTGGAGGTGAGATCCTGGCCATAATGACCCAGATGGATGCCGGTGAGCACCTGCTCCTTGTACCCCTGGTCGGCAAAGATTTCGGCCTGGGCCACCACCTTGTCCGGGGCAAGGCTCCGACTACGACCCCGGGCATAGGGCACGATGCAGTAGGAACAGAAACTGTTACAACCGTCCTGCACCTTGAGATAGGCCCTGGTCCTCCCCGCCCCGAAACTGGTGACGGTGAGAGGGCAGATCTCCTTGTGCCCGGCGATATCGCCCAGATGCATTTCCAAGTCACAGTGCCGGTCGGCCAGGGCCACATCCACCAGGCGGTGCTTGCAGCCGTTGCCCACGATGCAGATGGGGCTGTCGGCGATATCGAGGATCTCCTGGGCGGCAATCTGCGCGTAGCAGCCGGTCACGATCAGCCGGGCCTCGGGGTTGGCGCGCAAGGCCTGGCGGATCAGCTGGCGCGATTGGGCGCCAGCCCTGGCCGTCACCGCGCAGGTATTGATGATGTAAATATCTGCCGGATGGGAAAAAGGGACCAGCTCCACCTCCCGCTCTGCAAGCTCCGAAAGGAAGGCCGCAGACTCAAACTGGTTGACCTTGCAGCCGAGGGTGGTGACGGCAATCTTTCTTTTGTTCTGGCCCGTGATATTCATGCCTGTGCCATACTGTTTTTGCTACGGAGTTGCAACAAGAAGCCTGATTTCCGCCAAAGATGGCTAAGCACAAAAGTGCGATATCCAAGGCGTATCGGTGTCGAGGAAGCGGAGACATACATAGGTATGTTGAGCATTCCGCGTACCCGAGACAACGCAGTAGATCGGACTTTTTGCAACGCCATCAGAAAACATCGATAATCTTCAGGCTGTTGGTGGTTCCTGCCACCCCCAACAGGGTGCCGGCGGTGATCACCAACCGCCGCGTCCCAGGTCGGAGCAGGCCGGCGTCCTTGATCCGCTTGGCCAATTCGAAGTCCGTGATGGCAACGGACGGTACCTCCAGAGGAAAAACCCCGGAAGAAAGGGCAAGGATGTTGCGAACCGTAGGATTGTCGGTGATCGCCACGATCCATGGACGTGGCCGCAGTCTGGCGATACGCCGGGCCGTGGTCCCGGTGGCGGTGGGGGTTATGGCCAGGTCCACGGTGCGGTTCTCCAGGACATCACAGGCAGCGCTGCTGACCAGATCATCGATGCTGTCTTCGGAGCGGATCGCCGCCCGGACCTCCAGGGCGATGGCTCCGCTCTTGACCAAGCGCCGTTCGGTCTGCCGGGCAATTTTTTTGGCAATGCGGACCACCGCCACCGGATCATGGCCGATGGCGGTTTCCTCGGAAAACATGATGGCATCGGCGCCATCGAGGATAGCATTGGCCACATCGGTGACCTCGGCCCGGGTGGGCCGGGCGTGGTCCACCATGGACAGCAGCATCTGGGTGGCGACGATCACCGGCTTTGCCGCCATGTTGGCCCGATGGATGATATCCTTCTGAAGGCCTGGAATCTCTTCGATGGGCAGCTCGATGCCGAGATCGCCCCGAGCCACCATCACCGCATCGGACACCGCCAGAATCCCGTCCAGATGGGCCACGGCCTGCCGCCGCTCGATCTTGGCCAGCAGGCAGGGACGGTACTTCCCACTTTGCGGCAAAAGCGCCCGGGCGGCCAGCATATCCTCCGGCCCGCCGACAAAGGAGATGCAGATCACATCCGCCTTGTTTTTGATAGCAAAGGCGATGCCGCGCTTATCCGCATCGGTTAGCACCCCGGATGGCGCGGTATAGCCAGGGATGTTGACCCCCTTGTTGGAACGGACCACCCCGGCCACCATGGCTTCGGTTTCGACGATCTCTCCCTGGATGGACTTGACCTTGAACTGCATCATGCCGTCGCCGATAAAGATGATCGAACCTGGCCGCAGCCCTTGGGCCAGACCGGAAATTTCATGGGGCAAAAAGATGCCCGGCCCCGGCCGGGAAACCCCTTCCGGGACAAAACGCACCTTGGCGCCACGCCGCACGGTAATCGGCTTGGGCACCTTGCCCAGGCGCATCTTCGGCCCAGGCAGATCAACGACAATGGCCACCGGTCGGCCCATTTCCGCACTGATTTTTCGTAGATTGGCGATCACCCCGGCATGTTCCTCATGATCTCCGTGGGAAAGATTCAGACGAAAGCCATCGACCCCTGCGGCCATCAGGCGACGTTGCACGGCAGCCGAAAAGGAGGCCGGCCCTATGGTGGCCACGATCTTAGTTTTGGAGACGAATGGGTTCATAATGCTCCTTGGCGGGCTCCAGGTGATCAATGATGTTTGCGAACACGGGAGACAATGGCTTAGCAAACGCGGCATCACGACCAGTGTATCGTTTTTCCGCTGCATCTGCCAAACACAAATTTCACGTCATTTGTAACTATCCAGCAGCACCACATCTGCTTCGCCGCTGCGCTGCTGTCATCGGCCTGCTCATGTGCAATAGCACACTTCGCAGTCCTCTTTCGCGCATCTGTGGCAGCAGTGAAGCGGCGCTGCTGAACAGTTCCATTCTGCATATCTCAAGTCCAATTCCGGCATCAAGCTGGATAGTTACCATTATTTTGCAATCTCACCGCAGCCGAGAACCACCTCTCCTTCGTAAAAAACCGCAAACTGGCCCGGAGTCACCGCCCGCTGGGGTTGGGCAAAGGTCAGCCGCACCCCGCCATCGTGCTCGGCGATTTCTGCCTCACAGGCTGGATGCCGAGAGCGGATTTTTACCTCGCACACCAGGGGCAAGACCGGGGCCTGGCCGCTCAGCCAATGCACGGTGGGCAACCGCACCTCCTGCTGCCAGAGGTCCTGGTCCTTGCCGACCACCACCGCGTCCCGATCCGGATCAAGCCCCACCACATACCAGGGGGTGGCATCCGGCAAGCCCAGGCCCCGGCGCTGGCCGATGGTGTACTGATGGATGCCTGCATGTCGGCCAAGCTCTTCGCCCTGCAAGGTCAGCATCGGGCCTGGCCGTTCTTGCCCCGGAGAATGGGCGACTAGAAAATCCCCCACCGATTGGTCTTTCAAAAAACAGATATCCTGGCTCTCCGCCGTCTGGCCAAAAGCCAGGCCAAACTCGGCGGCAAGCTCGTAAACCTCTTTTTTGCGCAAGCCGCCCAGGGGAAAACAAAGCCGCGCCAACTGTGCCTGGGTGAGCATCCCGAGAAAATAGGACTGGTCCTTTTTTGGATCAGTCCCTTTGAGCAACCGATAGCCGGTTGTCCCATCCCCGCTGATCCGGGCATAGTGCCCCGTGGCCAGCAGCTCCGCGCCAAGGTTCTCCCGCGCCTCATCCAGCAGACGGCCGCATTTGATGAGTCGGTTGCAGACCACGCAGGGGTTGGGGGTTTTTCCGGCAAAATAGCTGGCGCAGAAATAGTCCACCACCTCGTGCTGGAAGACCTCGGCCAGATCCACCACGGTCAGAGGAATCCGCAAGAAATCGGCCACCGCCCGAACCCGGTCCACCTGCTCCGCAAGATCGGGCTGGGCCAGGGCCATGAACACCCCCTGCACCTGCGCCCCCTGCCGTTGCAACAGGGCAGCGGCCACCGAGGAATCAACGCCGCCGCTCATGGCGACAACAATCTTTTTCTGGTATACAGTGTCGAAACGTTCTGCCATCCGATCCCCAGCACGAAAAGGCTTGTCGATGAAACTCCCGGAACTCCTTGCCCCGGCGGGCAATTTTGAAAAGATGCAGGCCGCCATCCACTACGGCGCGGATGCCGTGTATCTTGGCGGCAAAAAATTCAGCCTCCGGGCCCATGCCACCAATTTCGGCGAGGAGGAAATCGCCCAGGCCGTGGCCTATGCCCACGAGCGCGGTGTGCAAGTATACACCACCCTCAACATCTTTGCCCACAATGACGATCTTGCCGGGCTGCCCGATTATCTGGCCGCTCTGCGCGAGGCCAAGGTGGACGGCCTGATTATCTCCGACCCCGGCATCCTCGCCGTTGCCCGGAGAGTGGCGCCGGAAGTGCCGATCCATCTCAGCACCCAGGCCAATGTCACCAATCTCGAAAGCGTCCGTTTCTGGGCGAGCCAAGGAGTCAAACGGCTCAATCTGGCCCGGGAGCTTTCCCTGGCCGAAATCACCGAAATCCGCCAGGCCACCGAGACGGAACTGGAGATTTTCGTGCACGGGGCGCTGTGCATCTCTTACTCGGGCCGCTGCCTCCTCAGCCTCTATCTCACCGGCCGCGACGCCAACCAGGGCAACTGCGCCCACCCCTGCCGCTACCACTACCGGCTGGAAGAGGAAAAACGGCCGGGTCAGTTCTTCCCGGTGGAGGAAGACAGCCGCGGCACCTATATCTTCAACGCCAAGGACCTCTGCCTGCTCAACCGGCTGCCCGAGCTGATCCGGGCCGGGGCGGACAGCCTCAAGATCGAAGGGAGGATGAAAAGCGTCTACTATGTCGGGGCCATAACCCGCCTCTACCGGGCAGCCCTTGACTACTGGAAGCAAGAGGGCCTTGACGCCGCCCTACCCGAGGTTTTCCGGGAGGAACTGCTGAAGATCGGTTCACGGGGCTACTCGGAAAACTTCTTCGACCTGCCGCCCACCACCGCCGACATGCTCTACGACGGACCCCTGATCAGTTACGATTATGCCCCGGTGGGTATCGTGCGCCAGGCAGGGCCCCAGCCGGTTATCGAGACCCGCAACCCCATCGTGGTGGGCGACCGCCTGGAATACCTGGGCTACGGCCTCAACAACACCGCCCACACCGTGCTTTCGCTAACCGGACAGAACGGAGTCCAACTCAGTCAGGCGAACCCGAACAGCCTCATCACCCTCACCCTTGACCCTGCGCCCGTTGCCTGTGAGACCAACGGCCTCTTTAGAAAAAAAATGGCCTCCTGAACAAAAAATGCCTATACTTGAGGCACGTACCGCCAATCACGAGGAGTACCCCGCCCATGCAGCACATCCTAAGCACTGTCATGATCCTGATCGGAGCAGTTGTCATGCTCATCAGCCTTGTCAAGGCCAGGGAACTGCACATTCTCACCCCCTTTATCCCCGAGCGCAGCAAACCCGAGATCATCCGCTCCCTGCGCCTGCATCGCGGGCTGATGCTCTTTTTCCTGTTGGGTTACTGCGTGGTGGCCGGGGTCTTTTTCTTTCGCCTGCCCTTTGTCGGCGAGCTCCTCGTTGGCCTCGTTTTTCTCTTTGGCGCCATCTTCGTCCTCCTTGGCCTGCACATCCAGATCAGAATGCTGCTTGAGATAAAAAACACCCTGCACGGCCTGCTGCCCATCTGCGCCTCCTGCAAAAAAATCCGCAACGCCGATGGCGACCCCCATGATCCGGCCTCGTGGAACACCGTGGAAAAATTCATCTCCGCCAAGACCTCGGCCGATTTCACCCACAGCATCTGCCCGGACTGCCTCAAAAAGCTCTACCCGGACCTCTACAAATAGTTGCCCATGACCATCCCTCGTTTCGAACCGTTTCAGGATCGCCTGAGCCGCGATATCAGAAATGAACTGTCCGCGGCCCTGCCTTTGGCGCTGGCCAAAAACGACCTCGCCCCAGTCCGTGCCGTTGCCGAACGCTATCTGCAACAAGGCCTGGCTGCTCCCTATGTCGCTTATATCGAGGCGCGACTGGCAGGGTACGCCAAAGCCCTTGCGATGATCGCCCGCACCGGCGTGGAGGGTGCCCTGGCCAGGGCGTTGGTCTTTTGGGATTTGAGGCTTTTTTTCGAGGTCCACGAAATTCTGGAGCAGGCCTGGCATGGGGCGCAGGGCGCGGAAAAAGAGCTTCTCCAGGCCATGATTCGGGCGGCGGGCTTTTATATCAAGGGGGAATACGGCTATTTCGAGGCAGGGGCCAAAATGGCCAATCGGGCCGTGACGGCCCTGGAAAAAAACCGGCAAGCCTGCACCGGTTTTGCGCTGGATACGCTTCTAGAGAGCTTGCGGAATCTGGACCCGATCCCGCCGAAACTATTGTAGCAGAGCCTGGCTCATTGAATAACCCGGAGGATTTTTCGCTCGAGAATCTCCAGGGTGAAAGGCTTTAAAATCAGCTCGTCCACCTTCAGCTGCATCGCCATGCTGATCCTGGCTTCGGTGGCCTCCGCCGTCACCATGATAAACGGGATGTCTTTGAAAATCTCGCTGGCGCGCATTTCCCGCAACAGCTCAAAACCGTTCATCACCGGCATGTTCCAGTCGGAGATGACAAGATCTATCCTCTGGGCGTGCAGAATTTTCATGGCGGCGCGGCCATCCTGGGCTTCATGAATCTGGGAAAAACCCATCCGTTGCAGCTGCATCTTCATGATATTGCGGAGCACCGCCGTATCATCCACGATGAGGATCTCCCTGCTCGTCTGTGCCATTTTTCTCTTCCCCTATCGGATGGTTGGCTATTGATGCTTTCACTTTTCTTCTCGGCATTGTCGAAAGAAAAGATGAGGCTATTTTCAAGAAGCCGCCATCTCTGGGTGGCAGCCCCATCTTGACGCGTTGCTCCATGGTTTACGGACAGAAATGATTCTGTTATGATCAGCGCCTTGATTGTGCTGTCTGTGTGATATTCCTGCCGAATCTCGGCATCCAGAACATAAACCGGAGGCTTTCATGGCTGATTCAACCTTGCCGCCCTTTATCCAGGCCCTGATGAGGCCTGAGGCATACCCGCACCCCGCGCCGGAAATAACCCTGGTGCAAACCCATATTTCCTATGTGCTCCTGGCAGGCGACTTTGTCTACAAGATCAAGAAGCCCGTGGATTTCGGCTTTCTCAACTTCACCACCCTGGAAAAACGCAAGCATTTCTGCGAAGAGGAGCTGCTCTTAAACCGGCGCCTCTGCCCCTCCCTCTACCTCGGGCTGGTGACGATCAGCCAGCAAGGCGAGGCCTTTTCCCTGGACGGCCCCGGAACCCCGGTGGAATACGCGGTGAAAATGGCGCGGATGCCGGAAGAGCGGATGATGGCCAAGGTCATCGCCCAGGGCGGGCTCAGCAAGGAGATCCTCGACCGGATCATCGCCATCCTGGTGCCCTTTTACGCCAAGGCCGAGACCGGGCCTGCCATTGAAAAATTCGGCACCGCCCAAGCCGTGAGCGTCAACGTGCTGGAAAATTTTGAGCAGACCCAGGGCTTCATCGGTTGCGCCGCCTTGAGCCAGGCGCAGTTCGAAGCGATCAGCGGCTATGCCCGCGCTTTTCTCGGTAAAGAAGAACTCTTTGCCGCCCGTGTCCGTGCTGGCCGGGTCCGGGATTGCCACGGCGACCTGTATTCCGCCAACATCTGCCTGGCAGACGAGATCTACATCTACGACTGCATCGAATTCAATCAGCGCTTCCGCTACTGCGACGTGGCCAGCGACGTGGCCTTCCTGGCCATGGACCTCGACTTCCACGGCCTGCCCGAGCTTTCCGGCTATTTTATCGACCAATTCTGCCAGGCTGCGGGCGACACCACCCTGCTGCCCATGCTCAACTTTTATAAATGCTACCGGGCCTACGTGCGCGGCAAAATCGGCCTGTTCACCGCCCATGCCCCGGAGGTTGATCCCACCACCGCCGAAAACTGCCTAGCCCAAGCAAAAAAATACTTCGCCCTGGCTGAGCGCTATGCCGCGTCCTGATCTGTTTATCTTTTTCGGCCTGATCGCCACCGGCAAGAGCACCGTGGCCCAAGCCTGGGCTGAACGAAACGGCCTGAGCTACTACAACTCCGACGTGGTGCGCAAGGAGCTGGCCGGACTCTCCCCCCAAACACACCAGCGCGAAACCGCGGACCAGGGGATTTACACCAGCGAGTTCACCGCCAAAACCTACACGGCCCTGCTCGAACGGGCAGAGCACGATCTTGCCCAGAGCCGGGGCGTGGTGCTGGATGCCTCGTACCAACGAAAAGCCGACCGCGACCGGGTCCAGATGCTTGCGCAGCGCCTGGGGGTTCGGCTATACTGTGTTCTCTGTGTCTGTCCGGAAGAAGAAATGAAGCGGCGCATGGCCAAGAGGGCTCTTGACCCGCAGGCGGTGTCGGATGGGCGCTGGGAAATCTATTTGAAACAGAAAGAGCGGTTCGAGGCCCCCACGGAACTTGCCCCGGATCAGCTCATAACCCTGTCAACCGATCTGCCGGTGGAGGCTGTGTTGCAGCAGCTTTCCGCCCATCTGGAGACGCAGCCATGAATACCCGCATCTATGTCCTGAAGTTCCCCAAGGAAGTCATCGACCAGCCGATCATCAGCAATTTGGTCAAGAAATACGACCTGGAGTTCAACATCCTCAAGGCCACCATCCTGCTCCAGCAGGAAGGGGTCATGGTGCTCGAATTCCTCGGCCACAAGGCCAATGTCAAGAAGGGCATCGCCTATCTCAACGAGATGGGGGTAACGGTAAAAAGCATGGCCGGAAATATCCGCCGCGACGATGAAAAATGCTACCAATGCGGGGCCTGCACCGGCGTCTGCCCCACCGGCGCCCTCTCGCTTCACCGGCCCGACATGGCGGTTCTCTTCGACGAGGAAAAATGCACCGCCTGCGGCCTGTGTGTTTCCGTGTGCCCGGCCAGGGCCATGGAGGTGTCCTTAAACGGCAACGTGGCGGAGCTGGCCGCCTAGTACTTTGTAACTTTTTAATCGACACCAAATTAATTCCCTCCCCCCTTGCGGGGGAGGGTTAGGGAGAGGAGGAAGTTGCCATTATATCAGCAGGTTGTAGCTACCTCCACCCCCAACCCCTCCCGCAGGTAAGCGTAGACTCCGAGGGGAGGGGAGTTTTTCAGCAATATTAAGAGTTACAAGACAGGTACTAGTCCTTCCTCCGGGTCTCGGCAAGCCTCTCCGCCACCCGAGGGAAGAGGCCGAGATCCGTATGGGGCAAAAAATGTGAGGCGACATACTGCTCCTGAAAATACGCCATCTCCGAAAGCTCGAAGCTGGTCATCTTCCGCACCACCTCCACCACATCCTGCCTGATATGGTTGCTCATCTCGCTCATCCAGGCGCCCATGAGCGACCCGTTCCCCACATAGAGCACCCGGTCGGCATCCACCTGCGGCAATAGCCCCACGGTCATGGCCGAATCCAGGTCGATATAGCTGCCGAATGCCCCAGCCAGGATAACCTGCTCGATATCGGTGATGGCCAAACCAACCTGCTCCACCAGGGTTGTAATCCCGGCATAGATCGCCGCCTTGGCCCGGATGAAGTTTTCGATATCCACCTCGTTGATGACGATATCGTGTTCCGTGCCCGCCTCTTCCCGCCAGACCAGGACATACTCATGGCCGCTGCGCCCCTCCCGGATTCGATCCGTGCCAAGATCCCGGCGAAACTTGCCGCTTCTGCCCACTACCCCATGCTCAAAAAGGGTGGCGATGATGGCCAGCAGGCCTGAGCCGCAGATTCCCACCGGCGGTTTGTTGCCCAGGGTGATGTTCATCGGCTCCAGAGTCTGCGGGTTGAGGCTGAAATCCTCGATGGCTCCGAGGGCCGCCCGCATCCCGTGCGTGATGCCGCCACCCTCAAAGGCAGGGCCGGCGGAGCAGGCCGCGCACACCAGCCATTCCCGGTTGCCCACGACAATCTCCGCGTTGGTGCCGATATCGATGTAGAGGGTAACCAGTTCGGTGCGGTACATGCCAGAACCCATGACCCCAGCGACGATATCCCCCCCCACATAACTGGAAATGGACGGGTAGACCAGGGCCACGGCGGAGTGCGGCAGCTTGATGCCCAGGTCGGTGGCCCGGATCGGCGGCAGGAAGGTGGTGACCGGCACATAGGGGGCGCGACGGATGTTGTCCGGCTCCAGGCCCAGGAGCAGATGGGTCATGGTGGTATTGCCCGCCAGGGTGATGGAGGTGATCTCCTCACGGCTGATGCTGCCTTTTTCTCCGTTGTCCGCTGGCCTGGCCATGCCCAGCAAGGTGTCGAGGATACTGTTGATGGTGGTGGCCACCAGCTCCTGCATCTTGGCCAGGCCTTCCTTTTTTTCCGCGACGATGATCCGGGAAATGACGTCCTCGCCATAGCCGAGCTGGCCGTTGTATTCCCCGGCCCGAGCCAGAACCTTGCCGGAACTCAGGTCCATCAGCACCCCGTAGACCGAGGTGGTGCCGATATCAAAGGCAAGACCGAAACTGCGCTGGGACCAATCTCCGCCCTGGATGTTGGTGAGATAGGATTTTCCCTGGGCATTCACCGGGCGAGCACAGGTCACGGTGATCCGAAAATTGTCTTCCCGCAGGGCCTTGCGCAGCTTGCGCAAAACCGCCAGGTTGAACACCACCCGGTGTTCGTCGTACTGGCTGCTGAGCAGATGAATAACCCGCCCGGCATCGGCCATGTTGTCCGCAGCGGTTGGTGGGGAAACATCCAGGCAGATCTTCACCACCGGCGGGATAAAAATACCCTGCTCACGGAGATCCTCGATGTCGTACACATGCATCCGGGCACGATGCCTCAGCGGCACAGCGGTTCCCAAGCCCCCGCTTTTTAGCCCCGAGGATTCCGGCACCCGGATGACCGCCGCACCGGTAATTGTTGCCGTGCAGGCCTGGCGATAGCCGGACTCTCTCTCCTGGGGGCTGAATTTTTCGCTCAGCCCCCCGTCAACCGCGCCCTCTTCAATGATGACCTTGCATTTGCCGCACACCCCGCTACCGCCGCAGGAAGCGTTGATATGAATACCTGCCTCTCGGGCCGCCTTGATGATCGACATGCCTGACCCTGCCTGCACCTTGCGGCCGCTGGGCTCAAAAACAATGGTATGGGTCGCCTGCGCTTCTGCTTCGTTCATCTCCTGCCCTCTTTGCCTAGCCCTCTTGCCCTGCCTGCGGCACAGACGCGACTCGGTTGTGCCCGACCTCTCCACTATCTTATAACGGGGGCGCGGCTTACCGCAATGACCGTTTTCACAGCATCGTCTTCATGCAATTCCTGGAAACAAAAAAGGCCCCCGCGTCATCAAGCGGAAGCCTTTACAGAACCCTGTCTTACCGCAGGGCTATTTTTTTGCCTTGCACCCACACCCGCAACCCGAGGCTTTCTCCTCTTTTTTGATCATGCAATCGCTGCCGCCGCAATCGGTGCATTTCTTGGGTTTGCACCTGCCCTCTTTGGTTGCCCCGCATTTTTCACATTTGAATATTGCCATACTGCCACCTCCGGTACTTTGTTGAACGGTTATGTTTTGCAAGACGAGATGTTCGTCTTGCCAGATAATTTGCCTTAAACGGCGCCCCACGGCGTTGCGCCGACATCCGCCCCTCCTGCCCCTTTGGTTTCCCAAGATAATTTCCTCGCCTGGGCGCGGCAGGTGCATTATTCTTGGAATAATCAGCCCTGACAGCTTTTGCCAATACGATTTTTTTAAACTTTTCAGATGCACTTGCTTCTGAGAATTATTCCTATTAATAGATAATTTCATTCTGTTTTGCAACAAATAATCAGAGGTGCATATATGAATATCAACAGCGAACGGCTTGCCCATATTTTCACCGCCATGTGTACCATCGACAGTCCTTCCGGCGAAGAAGCCGTCCTGGCCCTGTTTCTCAAAGACCTCTTCGCGCAGGAGTTTCCCGAAGCCAGCATCGCCGAGGACCACTCGGCCAACGCAACCGGTTCCAACGCCAACAATCTGATTATCCAATTCCCCGGCGACCTCCCAGGGGAACCGATCTTTTTCAATTGCCACCTGGACACAGTGGAACCTTCCAGGGGCGTGACGGTCGTGCGGGAGGGAACCCGATTTTCCAGCGCAGGCGAGACCATCCTCGGCGGGGACGACAAGGCCGGCATCGCAATACTCATTGAGTCCATTCGAGCCATCAAAGAAGCAGGCCTCCCACATCTCCCCTTCGACCTCGTCTTTACAACCTGTGAAGAGATTGGCCTGCGCGGGGCCAAGGCCCTGGACCTCTCCCTGCTCCGGGCCAGGGAAGGCTACGCCCTGGACAGCAGCGGGGTAGATCTGCTCATTATCGGCGCCCCGGCGGCCAATCATTTCCACTTCACCATCACCGGCGCGGCCGCCCACGCCGGCCTGCACCCGGAGCGGGGCATCAACGCCATCCAGCTTGCGGCCCGTTGCCTTGCCGACCTGCCCCTGGGCCGTCTTGACGAAGAAAGCACTGCCAATATCGGCCGCATCACCGGAGGCACGGCGACAAACATCATTCCCGAAAGCGTCCTGGTGGAAGGGGAAGTCCGGAGCCACTCTCCGGAAAAACTCGCGGCGTTTTCCCAACAGATCCAAGATACGGTTCAGGCCACCATTGATGGCTGGTCTCCAGGCCTTGGTGCGCAGCTCGGCACAGAGGTCCGGCCCCGTCTTGATTTCCACCTCACCCATGAATACCCAGCCATGCATATCGAACGCAACGCCTCTGTCCTGCAACGGGTTGAGAAAGCCGCCGCCCGCCTCCAGCGGAAAATCCGCTACGAGCGGGCCGGCGGCGGCAGCGACGCCAACATTTTCACCGGGAAAGGCCTGCAAACCGCCATCATCGGAATCGGCATGGACCATGTGCACAGCACCGAAGAATCCATAGACCTGCGCGACATGAAACGCACCGTCGAACTGGTTGTTTCCATCGTAACCACCCAAAATTAAAACAAAAATTATTACATGTTTCACGTGAAACACGTCCTACGCACCCCATGAGTATTGCCATTCGCATCGATCACACACAAAAATCAGCCGCCAATGCTTGTTTCATCGAAAACCCCACCAGCCCTCGCCAAAAAAACCAGCGCCACGCACGCCACAAAACCACGAAAATCAAAAGACGAAACAGACAACTACCCTGAATTAAACAAGAAATTCAATTTGTTCCACGTGAAACAATCACCGGAAATCATCGACATTCCGTGCAGAAAACAAGGGCCTCCCCGTGCGGAGTATGTTAGTATGGCATTCAATGTGGTGGTGTGGCCGTTTTTTTGTCCCCGCCCCTGACCAGTAACGGAAAATCCAGCGAAATTCGGTTAGAAACTGACACACTGCGGAGGTTTTCAGCATGGGAAATGGCGCAAAGATTGTGGCCCTGGCCAACCAAAAGGGCGGTGTGGGCAAGACGACCACGGCGATAAATCTGGCTGCTTCGGTGTCGTTGCTGGGCAAAAAGGTCCTGGTGGTGGACTCCGACCCGCAAGGAAACACCTCCAGCGGCCTGGGGGTCAGTCGCGCCAACGGCGGCACCCATCTCTACCATTGCTATATGGGAGAGGCCGAAACCGCAGAGGTCGTACAGCCGGCGCCGGAGCTGAAAAAGCTTTTTGTTCTTCCTACCCATATCGACCTGATCGGGGTCGAGGTTGAGCTGATGACGGCGGTGAAACGCGAGCGTTACCTGGACAATGTCCTCTCCTCGGTTCGCGGAGATTATGACTACATCTTCATCGACTGCCCACCCTCCCTTGGCCTACTGACCATCAACGCCCTCACCGCAGCGGACACGGTTCTCATTCCCCTGCAATGTGAATATTTTGCCCTTGAGGGTTTGAGCCAATTGGTCCGAACCATCCGTCTGGTGAAAAACTCCTACAACCGGTCCCTCGCCATAGAAGGCCTGCTTCTGACCATGTACGATGGCCGAAACAAGCTGACCCACCAAGTGGTCACCGAGGTAAAAAATCATTTCCAGGGCCGGGTGTATGACACGGTGATCCCACGCAATATTCGCCTCAGCGAGGCCCCGAGCCACGGACAAGCGGCGATCGTCTACGACAAACGCTCAAGCGGAGCACTCAGCTATTTGCAGCTCGGGAAAGAGTTTCTGCGCAAGCAGCCAAAGGTTGCAGTAAAAGAAGGAGTAAAATCATGATCAAAAAAACAACCCTGGCCCTCGGTAAAGGTCTTGACGCCCTACTGCCTTCCGGCGGGTCCGATGGACGTGAATACTTTTTATGCCCCATCGACTTCATTGAGGCAAACCCGGAGCAGCCACGAAAGGATATTAATGATACAGCCCTGGCTCAACTTTCAGCCTCGATCCTCGAAAAAGGCATTTTGCTGCCCCTGGTGGTGTGCGAGCACGGCGCCGAGGGCCGCTACCAAATCATCGCCGGAGAACGCCGCTGGCGGGCAGCTAAAATGGCCGGGCTTGATGAAGTGCCTGTCCTGGTAAAAGATGTCTCCCCGCTTGATCGCCTTGAACTGGCGCTCATCGAAAACATCCAGCGGCAGGATCTGAACCCCCTGGAAGAGGCAGAAGCCTACCTCCGCCTGGTAAAGGAATTCCATCTGACCCAGGAAGAGGTGGCGAAACGGGTTGGCAAGGAGCGCTCAACCGTGGCCAATGCCCTGCGGATCAACCAGCTTCCCGACTTTGCCAAACAGGATCTGGCACAAGGCGTCTTGAGCATGGGGCATGCGCGGGTACTGCTCAGTGTTGGCGATGAGGCATCCATGCGCGAGGTTCGAAACGAGATTGTCGAGCAGGGCCTCAATGTCCGACAGGCAGAGGCCTTGGCCAAAAAACATAAAAAAATGGCCGCGCCCGGCAGCGGGGTAAAACGTCAGCCTCGGAAGTCGAGCAATGAATTACCGGATTCCTATTGCAAGTCGCTGGCCAACGGGCTGGTCAATTACCTGGACACAAAAGCACGGATCGTCCAAAGCGGAACCCGGGGAAAATTGGAAATCGAGTACTATTCCCACGATGATCTCGAGCGGGTATTAGCACTGATCCTTCCAGGGCAAAAAACTAAATAACCTTTATTTTCAGATAGTTAATCATGAATCAATGTGAAGAACAGGCCGAGATTGTCCGCCAGGAACAACTCACGCCGGAAATTTTCCGCCTGACCCTGAAGGCCCCGGAAATAGCAAGCAGCGCCCGGCCCGGCCAATTCGTCATGGTGCAGACCACATCCTGCTACGATCCGCTTCTTCGGCGGCCCCTGTCCATACATCAGACCGTTGCCGACGAGCAGGTGCAGCTGATGTATAAGGTTGTGGGCAAGGGCACCCGGCTGCTCGCGGGGATGACTCCCGGCCAGAAGCTGAACCTGACCGGGCCACTGGGGCACGGCTTTGACCTTGCCGGCAAGCAGGCGATCTGTCTGGTTGGCGGAGGGATGGGCATTGCCCCCCTCTATTTTCTTGCCAGGGAAATCCTGCGCACGAACAAACCACCGAAATGTGTCGTTCTGCTTGGCGCCCGAACCGCAGCCGAACTTGGTCCCCTGCCCCGTGATTTCATGGATATCGGCATAACGGAAACCCATCTTGCCACCGATGACGGTAGCCTTGGCCACCATGGCTTTGTGGCCGATCTTCTTGCGCAGCACCTTACCCCAGACCACCAGTGGGCGGTATGCACCTGTGGCCCACACCCGATGATGAAGGCCGTGGTTAGCCAATGCCGAAAACAGGGCTGGGGGTGTCAGGTATCCCTGGAAACCATGATGGCCTGTGGAATCTCCGCCTGCCTCGGCTGCGCGATACCTCGGGCCGATCTGTCCGGCCCCTATCTCCATGTCTGCAAGGACGGCCCGGTTTTCAAGGCGGAGGAGGTGGCCTGGCTATGAGCGAAGCAGATCTGCGCGTCACCATCGGCGGCCTGGTTTTCAAGAATCCCGTGCTCACAGCCTCCGGCACCTTTGGCTATGGCAAGGAATTCGCGCCCTACGTCAATCTCCACCATCTGGGCGGCGTGGTAGTCAAGGGAATATCCCTGGAACCGCGCCGGGGAAATCCCCCACCCCGCATCGTGGAAACGGCCGGCGGCATGCTCAACGCCATCGGCCTTGAAAACGTAGGGCTTGATCGCTTTATTACCGAAAAGATGCCCTATCTGCGGGGGATCGGCACCCGGGTTATCGTCAATATCCTGGGAGACAGCCTGGAAGAGTATCAGACCCTGGGCCAACGGCTCAGCGAGATTGAAGGGATCAGCGCCCTGGAGGTCAATATCTCCTGCCCCAATGTGAAAAAAGGCGGGGTTGCCTTTGGCACCGACCCGGCAATGGCCGAGGCCGTTACCCGTGCGGTGTGTGCGCACACCACCCTGCCGGTGATCGTCAAACTTTCCCCAAATGTCACAGACATAGCCCAGATCGCCCTGGCCGTTGAGGCGGGCGGAGCACAGGCCATTTCCCTGATCAACACCCTGCTGGGCATGGCCATTGATGTCAAAAGCCGCAGGCCGAGACTGGCCAATGTCGTGGGAGGGCTGTCCGGCCCGGCGATCAAGCCCATCGCCCTGCGCATGGTCTGGCAGGTCGCCCAGACAGTGAAAATTCCGGTGATCGGCATCGGCGGCATCACCACCACGGAAGATGCCCTGGAATTTCTCCTGGCAGGCGCCACGGCCATCGAGATCGGCACCGCAAATTTTGTCAATCCCCGCGCCAGCCAGGATATAGTCGAAGGCCTTGGACGTTATGTGATGGAGAATAAGCTTGATGGGATCAGCGAGGTAATTGGCGGGTTGATTGTGCCTTGATTTTTATCGGCAAAAAGAGCCACCAAACCATTCCGGATTGACAGCAAGGGAAAAATCACATCTGTGGTTCGACGGGCTCATCACGAACGGAAAAAAATCAATCGATAAAAAAAGTCCGTTCATCCTGAGCCCGTCGAAGGATTTGCTGTTGTATTTCTCCCCAACCGAGAAACCTCCCGCCAATCACCGCGCATCATGGCTTCTTTCTTCTTGCGGCTCCAGCCCTTAATTTGCCTTTCCGCCGACAAAGCTTCTTCCCGCGTGACACATTCCTGCGCCCACGCAAGCTCCACCGGACGGCGCGATGCGGTATACCCTTCGCATTCTCCGGCCTGATGTTGATCGATGCGATTTTGAAGATTGTCGGTGTGCCCGGTGTAATAGCTTCCGTCAGCGCAACGAAGGATGTACACCCAAAACATATCGAACCTCTTGCTTAATGTCTTTTTGATGCTTCCAGCAGGCAACCCCTTCGACGGGCTCAGGGCGAACGGAAAAATCAATCAATAAAGAAAAAAATCCGTTCATCCTGAGCCCGTCGAAAGATAATCAAAAGCCCCCTTCACAACTCCACCGTCACCCCACTCAAATCATTCCGCACCAAAGTCGCCACCTGCGCATTCCCAACCTTAATCGCCCGAAAATCCGCAATGGGCCGCCCGAGATAATGCAGAAGCAACGCCCGGACCACGATCAAATGACTTACCACCAGTAAATTCTGGCCGGGATGCTCACGGAAAAGTTTCTCCAAAAAAGCCACTGCCCTCCCCTGCACTTCGGCAATCGTCTCGCAACCCGGCACATAAAATCCGGCCGGATCATCAAGCCAGGTTGGATATTCAAATCCAAACCTCACCCGAATCGCCTCCTTAGTCAACCCGTCCCAGTGGGGGATGCTGATCTCGGTCAAGGCCTCGTCCGCCTCAGTCGGCACACCAAGCAACTCTCCGACAATCCCGGCCGACTGCCTGGTCCGCGCCAGAGGACCGCAAAATATCCTGTCAATGCCGCGACCGGCCAGCATCCGCCCAACATCCGCAAGTTGAGCCACGCCCTCGGGATGCAAAGGCTCCTGGGTCCGCCCGGCAAAAACATCGTTCTTGTTTGCCGCAGTCAGGCCATGCCGGATAAGATAGACGGTGGTTTTCATGTTTGCCCTTTCACTTTGCCCGTATGGGCAGCTTCAGCCGCGCATAAATACAAAAAACTCTTGCCCTCACGCGTTTCTTCGGAGTAAGCTTCAGGCTTTAAACTCTACGGAAAATCACTCTTCTTTTCAATAAGGAAACCGGTCATGCTCAAACAAATCAAGCGCACAGTCTTCCCGGCCTTGCTCGCCGCACTGCTCTTCGCCATGCATCTTGCGCTACCATCAGCCGGGGCCGCACAAACCGGGCGCATCGCCTTCCTGCCCTTCAAGGCCAATGCCCCCCAGGACATGAGCTATCTCACCAACGGCATCCGCGACATGCTTGCCAGCCGCATTGCCTCGGAAGTCGGCCTCACCGTGATCGACAAGGCCGTGGTGGACAAAGCCCTTGCCGGCGCAGGAACCCCAACCCAGACAGAGGCATTTCTCAAGCTGGCCAAGACCCTCCAGGCCGATTATCTGGTGGTCGGCAGCCTCACCTCCATGGGCAGCAGTCTCTCGCTGGACGCCAAGGTCTTTGAGGTCGCCAAGGGTGCGCCGCGTAATTTTTATGCCACGGCCAAGAATGAAAGCGAGATCATCCAAAGCATCGACTCCCTGGCCTGGGATATAAGCGAGAAAATCTTCGCCCAGAAACGCCCGGCTTCGGCCCTGACCCAGCCCCTGGCGGCTGGACAGCCAACCGCCCAGGCCCAGCCCCAGTATGCCACCGCCCATCCAGACCGCGCCTTTGCCGGCCGCACCGGCGCGGGAGGCGGCTCGCCCTTCATCTACCCCAAGGGCATCACCAGCGAGTTCCAGAAAACCCAGAACATGAAACTGTCCCTCCAGTTCATGGAGATGGCCGATCTTGACGGCGACGGCCAGGATGAGGTCATTTTTGCCGACAACGATTCGGTTCAGATCTTCAAGCGCGACAACAATCGCCTGAGCAAGGTCGGCCAGATTCCCGGCAAGCCCGGATACCGCATCCACGCCATCACCGTGGCTGATCTCAACAAAAACGGCAAGCCGGAAATCTATGTGAGCGCGGCAGACAACAAGGGCCCAAGCTCCTTCGCCTTTGAGTGGCAGGGCGCGGACAAAGCCAACTACATCTTTCAGGGTGCCCGGTGGTATGTCCGGGCCATGCCCGTGCCGGGAGAAGGCATGGTGCTGGCCGGTCAGCAAGCCGACGCCAGCAAGGCCGTGGCCCCCGGCATCTTCCGACTCGACGTGACCAATGCCGCCCTGAAATCTGGCAGCCGCATGGATGTCCCGGCCAGCGTCAACCTGTTTGAATTCACCATTGCCGACCTGGACAACGACGGCAGCCGGGAGATCATCGCCATCGACCAGTACGACCGCCTCCAGGTACTGCGCGCCGGCGGCACCGTCCTCTGGAAAAGCGACGAGTTTTACGGCGGCACCACCCGTTTTATCGGCGGCACCGAAGGCTTCGGCGCAGGCAAAGGCAGCGCCCAGGAAGGCTCAAGCCGCATCTACATCCCCTCGCGCATCATCGTGTACGACGTAAATGGCGATGGCCAGCAGGACATCATCATCAACAAGAACCTGTCCACCTCGTCGCGGCTTTTTGAAAACATGAAGAACTACCCCTCCGGCGAAATCCACGCCCTGAGCTGGAACGGCATCGCCCTGTCCGAGCTGTGGCGCACCAAGAAGATCGACGGCTACATCGTGGACTACCTGCTCCGCCCCGCTGCGGATAAGAAGAGCGCGGAACTGCTGGTCGGCCTGGTCCTGGGCAGCGGCGCAAGTGATCTGTTCGCCGATCAGACCTCCACCATGCTCATCTATCAGTTGGATTTCACCAAGAAGCAGGAGCAGTAAAACAGCGGCAGTGGCGCAGTAAAAAAAATTACACTACAGTAAAAAAAACTTGACATTCCCTCTCTAAATTTGCTTTAAGAAGCATAAGTTGTTTTTTTATTAAGACTTATCAAAGGAGATAAGAAATGAAAAAAGTATTATCCACAGTAGCAGCACTGGGTCTGGTCGCGGGACTGGCCTCCACTGCAGCAGCCGTTGAGTTCAAAATGAGCGGCAAGTACATGGTTGAAGGCGCGTATCTTTCCAGCGTTGCCCCCGCCACCGCAGCTACACCTGCCACCACCACTAATGGCGGTGTAGACCCCACCGTTCTTGCCAACGAAGACGCAGTCTCTGATGCGTATTTCATGCACACCTTCGAGATCAAGCCCACCATGAAGGTGAACGACAAGGTTTCCATGGCCTCTGTTATCCGCCTGGCAGACCGCTCCTTCTGGGGCAATCAGGAAGACACCGTTGGCAATAAAATGTCCGAAAACGGCATGAGCAATGTTTATGTACACCAGTTGTACATGGACTATGCCTCCCCCATCGGCAATATGCGTTTCGGTCGCACCCCGGCTGGCACCTACGGTACCAACTTCCAGGATTTCGACCAGCGCGGTGACCGGGTCATGCTGTACCCTTCCTTCCTGGCGGATGGACCTTGGTCCACCCTGTTCTACATCCAGAAGACCACCAACAGCAACACCGCCAACGATACCCTCGCATCTGCGACTGGCATGGCTTCCGATTCGGACAACACCTCCTATGTAGCCCGTGTGTACTACAAAACCGACGCATTGGACTCCGGCCTTCACTACCAGTTCACCAACAACCAGACCGACATGACATTGCAGCCTGATGGCACATGGACCAACAATGCTGCTCTGAGCGATGTAAAGCAGACCGTGACCGCCTATGCAAAGTACAAGATGGACAATTACTTTGTTAACGGTGAGTTGACCCATAACTTCGGCGAAAAAGATTATCAACTCGCTAGCTCCGTTGACCGTGATTATGATTCATGGTCTGGCATGTTGCAGGTGGGCGGCAAGTTCGACGCCCTGACCCCCAGCCTCATGTATTTCTACGCTCAGGGCCAGGATAAAAACGAGACCGCAAACAACGGCGACATTGAAAACGCCCTCGGCTCCACCGGCACCGGCGACCTGTTCGAACCCCTGTACATCCTCACCGGTCGCCACACCGGCATGCTGAACAACGACATCTTCAACGGCCAGACCTCAACCATGAGCACGGCTGGCGTACACGCCATTGTTGCCGCAGCCGACTATGCGGTTTCCAACCAATTGAGCCTGCATGGCGCAATCGGCTGGGCCAAGGCAGACGAAGCAGAAACGGCAACTCGGCCGCTTCGTGACGACGCGTACGGCTGGGAGTACAACGTGGGCGCGGCCTACAAGCTGCTCGACAACCTGACCTACGAGGCACATTTCGGCTACCTCGATACCGGCGATTTCTTCAACTCTGCTGACACCGGTGTCGACAATGCTAAGAACATCTACATCCTGACCCACTCGCTGACCATGACCTTCTAATGCTGCTTATGCCTTGCGCATAACGCCTTAGTTGGAAGCTGTTCACATCAAGCCCTGCCGGAAATTCCGGCAGGGCTTTTTTCGTTGTTTCGCCGAGGGCTGATGAGGAAATTAGGGACACTCCCCAATTTTTTCATTGCCACGCCTTTTTCTCTGCGATACCATAACGCCATGCCCAGAATCGCTCGCATCATCGCCCCAAGCTATCCACACCATATCACCCAGCGCGGCAACAACCGCGCCACAGTCTTTTTCGATGACGAAGACCGGCAGACATACCTGAAACTGCTGACCGGGTACGCGCACAAGCATTCCCTACAGATTTGGGCCTATTGCCTTATGGACAACCACATCCACCTGCTCGCCGTGCCGGAAACAGAAACAGCACTGGCAAGGGGCATCGGCCTGACCAACCAAGTCTATACCCAGTATCTTAACCACAAGCGGACCCAGTCCGGTCGCGTCTGGCAAAACCGCTTTTTCTCATGCGTGGTGGAAAACGAGCAGTATCTTTGGGCAGTGGCTCGTTATATCGAGCGCAATCCGTTGAAGGTGGGGCTAGCAAAAAGACCCGAAGATTATCGATGGTCCAGCGCCAAAGCGCATTTAACAAAAGCGAACGATGCGGTGCTGAGCTCGACCACCTGGCTCCCCCCATCGGAAAGAGTCGCTTATGCCAAGTTTGTCCTGACCGAGAATGACGGAATGGATAATGCGATCCGCAAAGCGACCCGCACCGGACGCCCGTTCGGATCAGAGACCTTTATCGAAAGGCTGGAATTTCAGCTAAATCAATCGCTGAAACCGCAGAAAGTGGGACGACCACGGAAGGAAACTGGGGAGTGTCCCTAATTTACCCTAATTTACCCTAATTTACCCCGCTCAATCTCTACCGCAAAACCCCTGCGGATTTTGCCGATTGCCTCATCGCCTGCGGCAATCGCGCCGCCGACTGCATAGAAACCGCCACCTTTGACCGGCAAGCCGCACAAACAGATGGATTTCGCCTCGTTTCATCCCTGGCACCATAGGGCGTCTGGTTTCTTCCTGTTATGTAACACCCCCTCCCATCACCCCTCATTTCTTGACAATTGCCAAGAGGTGGGATAAGAATACCTGTTTTTCGGCCATTTTCTCTGGTTGACCTATTTTTCCCGACGGAAAACGCTCGGGTATTTTTATCTTCGTGCAGGTGAGGCAAGCGATGACTATTCAAGCCCTGAAAGGCTTTAAGGATATTCTCCCCGATGAGGTTGGGACCTGGCAGCATATCGAGGCTACGGCCAGGGATATCTTCCACCGCTTCGGCTTCACCGAGATCCGAGTGCCGATCCTGGAAAAAACCGAGCTGTTCGCCAGATCCATCGGCGAAGCCACCGACATTGTTGAAAAAGAGATGTACTCCTTTGCCGACCGCAACGGCGATTCGATCACCATGCGGCCGGAAGGCACCGCCTCGGTGCTGCGGGCCTTTATCGAACATGGCTTGCAGGCCAAACTCCCGGTGCAGCGTCTCTATACCATCGGCCCCATGTTCCGGCACGAACGCCCGCAGAAGGGGAGGTTGCGCCAGTTTCACCAGATGAGCGTCGAGGTGCTGGGCCTGGATCATCCCCGGCTGGATGCCGAGTTGATCGCCATGGCCTGGCTGATCCTTGAAGAGCTTGGTCTGACCACAAGCCTACAAATCAACTCCCTGGGCTGCCCGGCCTGTCGGCCCGCCTACAAGGAAGCCCTGGTGGATTTCCTCGCCGCCCGCAAGGAGCATATCTGTGAAGATTGCCAGCGGCGCAGTCTATCAAATCCGCTCCGGGTGTTGGATTGCAAGAGCAGCCATTGCCAGGAGCAGTATGTGGCCGCGCCAGCCATTATCGACCATCTTTGCCCAGGCTGCGCCGACCATTTCACCCAAACGAAAGCAAGCCTTGATCTCCTGGCGGTTCCCTATACGGTGAACCCCTTCATGGTCCGCGGCCTGGATTATTACACCCGCACCACCTTTGAGCTGATCACCGATGCCTTGGGCGCCCAGAGCGCAGTGGGAGCGGGAGGGCGCTATGACGGCTTGGTGGAACAGTTGGGCGGGGCCAAGAACATGCCCGGTATCGGCTTTGCCATGGGCATGGAACGCCTGACCCTCCTGCTGACTCAGCAGAACGCAGACGCCTGCCCTGAGACCGCCACAGACCTTTTTGTCGCCGCCTTGGGCGAGGAGGCCACAATCCGGGCATTTCCCCTGGTGCATCTGTTGCGGCACAAAGGGTTGCAGGTGGCCATGGACCTTGAGAGCAAGAGCCTGAAAAGCCAGATGAAGCAGGCGGATCGGGCCAAAGCACGCTTCGTCCTCATTTTGGGCGAGGAAGAGCTTGTCAAGGGCGAGGCGGTGTTGCGGGACATGAGCAGCAAGGAGCAGCGGCAGGTGCCGCTAGCGGGGACGCAAGAGGCCTTGTGCACGATGTTGATTGCGGCGGTCGCCAAAAAAGAAAAGCCGAAGCCCCTGGGAAAAATCTAACAACACCCTTCGACAGGCTCAGGGCGAACGGAAGTTATCTTAAAATCATTGACCTATTTCGTTCATGGTGAGCCTGTCGAACCACAAATAAGACTTTTGCAAGAACGGCAATAGGTAATTTCTTGGTTACGCACACCCGCGCCTCTGCGCCTTTGCGTTAAAAACTTTCTTCATTTTTCACTACCAAAAAGGAGCAGTCCTATGGAATCCATGGGAGGACTCAAACGCACCCACAATTGCAATGCCCTGACCCACGCCGATGTCGGCAAGGAGATCGTCCTCATGGGTTGGGTGCTGCGACGCCGCGACCATGGCGGGGTTATCTTCATCGACCTGCGGGACCGCTGGGGCCTCACCCAGGTGGTGTTCAACCCCGAGATCAACGCCGAGGTGCATGCCAAAGCGCACGGCATCAGAAGCGAATGGGTGCTGGCCATCCGGGGCATGGTCGAAGCCAGGCCCGAGGGCATGGTCAACCCCAAGCTGGGCACCGGCGAAATCGAGATACGGGTAACAGAGCTGCGCATCCTCAACCAGAGCAAAACCCCGCCCTTTCCGCTGGACGAGGAAACCGAGATCTCCGAGACCCTGCGCCTCAAGTACCGCTACATCGACCTGCGGCGTCCCCGCATGGCCGAAAGCCTGATCATGCGCCACAAAGCCTCCCAGGCCATCCGCACCTATCTCAACGGCGAGAATTTTCTTGAGATCGAGACCCCGGTGCTCACCCGCTCCACCCCGGAAGGGGCCAGGGATTACTTGGTGCCGAGCCGGGTCAACCAGGGCAAATTCTTCGCCCTGCCCCAGTCGCCTCAGCTGTTCAAACAGCTTCTGATGGTGGCGGGCATGGACCGCTACTACCAGATCGTCCGCTGCTTCCGCGACGAGGATCTGCGCGCCGACCGGCAGCCCGAGTTCACCCAGGTGGATATGGAGCTGTCCTTTGTCGAGGAGGAGGATATCTACGCGGTGGGCGAAGGGTTGATGCGGCTCCTGTTCAAAGAAACCATCGGCCTGGACCTCAGCCTGCCCTTCCCGCGCATGACCTATGCCGAGGCCATGGACCGCTATGGCTGTGACAAACCGGACACCCGCTTCGGCTTTGAGCTGATCAGCCTCACCGAAGAGGTGCGCAACTGCGGTTTCCAGGTGTTCCGCACCGTGGTGGAAAAGGGCGGCATGGTCAAGGCCATCAACGCCAAGGGCTGCGCCCATTTCTCCCGCAAGGATCTGGACGATCTCACCGCCTACGTGGCCAATTTCGGGGCCAAGGGGCTGGCCTGGGTCAAGGTGAAACCCGACGGCGAATGGCAGTCCCCTATTGCCAAGTTCTTCTCCGACGAGGAGCGGGCTGGGATGGCTAAAACCTTGGGCGCTGAAACCGACGATCTGCTCTTTTTCGTCGCCGACCAGCCCAATGTGGTGCACCAGGCCCTGTCCGAGCTGCGGCTTGAAATGGCCCGCCGCCTCAACCTGATCGACAAGAAGCAGTTTAATTTTCTCTGGGTCTGCGACTTCCCGCTCCTGGAGTACGATCATGAGCAGAAGCGGCATACGGCCGTGCATCACCCCTTTACCGCGCCCAACGAGGAAGACATCCCCCTCATGGATACCGAGCCGGGTAAGATGCGGAGCCGGGCCTACGACTTGGTGCTTAACGGCACCGAAATCGGCGGCGGCAGCATCCGTATCCACCAGAAGGAGATGCAGGAAAAAGTCTTTGCCGCACTGGGGATTTCAGAAGAAGAGGTCACCGACAAATTCGACTTTTTGGTCAAGGCGCTTGAGCTTGGCGCGCCGCCCCACGGCGGCATGGCCTTTGGCCT
>CAYTVV010000022.1:0-34474 GCA_964441875.1 uncultured Desulfurivibrio sp. | reverse complement strand
CGGCCAGGTCGTTGACCGTGGTGATGATCTCGCCGATGGTCTGGCTCTGCTCGGAGAGCTTGATGATGCTCTCGGCTATGGCGTCCACCTGTTCCTGGATTCGGCCCATCCCGGCGACCGACTCCTCCACCGCCCTCCTGCCGCTCTGCGCCGTCTGCACCGCCTTCTGGGCGGCCTCTGAGACGCTTCTAGCCTTTGCGCTGGCGACCTGGGCGGTCTGCTTCACCTCTTCGACGGTGCTGGAGGTTTCGCTCACCGCCACCGCCGTCTCGGTTGCGCCCGAGGCGACCTGGACCGTGGAGGCCATGATCTCGCTGGTTGCAGAGGCAAGCACGGTTATGCCCTCGGAGATCTCCCGTAATATTTTCTTGAGCCTTTCTCCCAGATTGAACCATTGAAAAACGATCAGGATGGCGACAAAGAAGGCGGCCACTCTCAGCAGATGCCAGAACCACCAGTCGACGCCCCACAGTTGTGAAAACTGGAACAACAAGCCTGAGAAAGCGAAAAGGAGGCAGAGCGTCGAAAACAAAAAATCATCGGAACTGCCGCTGGTCCGGTAACGGGCGATGAATTGCACCGCTGCCGCAAGGAAGAAGACCCCTCCCAGGATATTGGCCAATTTCACCGGGGAGGAGAAGTCCCCCTGGACCATCACGGCTGGCAGGGCCTCGGGGTTCGCAATCAGGAATCCTCCGGCGACAAGGGCGCCGGCCGCCACCAGCAAGGGAAAGGTGTGTAGCGGACGCGCCTTGGCGTCTATCCCGGCCAGACAGACAAGGGCAAAGAAAAAACCTCCGGCCAGGGTTGACAGACTGTGCGTCCAGACAAACGAAACGCCGGGAGAAACCGAGGCGTGGAATCCGTCCAGAATCCCCATGGCGATCAATCCGCACGCAATCCAGAAGTAGTGGGCGGAGTCCTCCCTGTTTTTCTCCAGCGTCAGAATCAGCGCGGCCAGGGAGAGGGCCGCGAAGGTGCCCAGGGCCTCGATTGCGGAATGGAGAGGGATATTGGCGAGATCCCAATCGGCCAGATACTGATGGCTGATCATGCTGCCGGTAACAGGGAGAATGACTCCCAAAAGAAAGATATTCGTTAATTCGGGGTGGCGGCCGGATTCGTTCATTTTCCCTCCCTCCTCAAAATCTGTTCCGGGTGTTCGGGTGTTCACTGGCAACGCGGAGCTACACCTTATACCGTTTCACCAGTTGCTTGAGTTTCTGCCCCAGCTCGTGGAGGTTCTGCACGGTAGCCTCCACCTGCTTGCTTCCGGCGACGTTCTGCTCGCTCGCCTGCTTGATGTTTTCCATCGCCAGGACAACCTGGTCCATGCCGGTGAGCTGCTGCTGGTTCGAGGCCGCGATCTGGAGCGCGGCCTGGGCCGACTCTTCAATGCTCTCCCCCATCTGCCGGATCGCCTCCCCCGCCTCCCGCGACTGTTTCACCCCGGCTTCGACCGCCTTCGCCCCCTGCTCGGTGGCCAGCACCGCCGCGTTGGTCGCCTTCTGGATGTCGTTAAGGATCGTCCGCACCTGGGCGGTGGCCTCTTTCGATTGTTCCGCCAGGCTCCGCACCTCCTGGGCCACAACGGCGAACCCCTTTCCTTGCTCCCCGGCCTTGGCCGCCTCGATGGCGGCATTGACCGCCAGCAGGTTCGACTGCTCGGCCAGGTCGTTGACCGTGGTGATGATCTCGCCGATGGTCTGGCTCTGCTCGGAGAGCTTGACGATGCTCTCGGCAATGGCTTCCATCTGCTCCTGTATCCGGCTCATGCCGGTGATCGATTCCTCCACCGCCTTTCTTCCCCCCTCGGCCACCTGAACCGCCTTCTGGGCGACTTCGGAGACGCTCCGCGCCTTTGCGCTGGCAACCTGGGCGGTCTGCTTCACCTCCTCGACGGTGGTGGTGGTTTCGCTCACCGCCGCCGCGGTCTCCGTGGTTCCGGCGGCGACCTGGGTCGTGGAGGCCATGATCTCGCTGGCCGCCGAGGACAGGACATTCGTCCCCTCGATCAACTCCCTGGTTATCTCCCGGAGTCCCTCCACCATGTTCTTCAGGGCGTTCCCCATGACGTCCTGCTCCGACCTGGGGATTATGGCGACGGAGAGGTCGCCGGCCGCTATCCGGCTCGCGGCCTCGGCCGTGCTCCTGAACTGCTGGAGCATCTTCTCCATCGAACGCAGCAAGCGTCCCGTCTCGTCATTGGAGGGTGTTCCTATCCCGACAGCAACATCCCCCAGCGCCAATCTGTCCGCCACCTCGACCGCTCGGTTGAGGGGTTTTGTTATCCCGCGCGTGATTACCAGGGCAATGAGCACGGCCAATATGACCGCCGCCGTGAGCAGAACATAGGTGAAGTTTGCGGTCTGCTCCCTGATCTCGGCGGAACTCTGGGACAGGCTGGCGGCCTTGTTCAGGGCGAACTTTTCGATGTCATGCATCTCGCTCTCTATCGTCGAGATGATCCCCCTGGTCTGTTCCTTGTGGTAGACGACGGCCTGGGCCTTCAGGTCCGCCTCTAGCAGGGCGATGGTCCTAGCGCGTTTCTCTTTCCACACATCGAGGTTCTTGACGATTTCGTCCACGATCCGCCTGTCGCCAAGGAAACGCTCCCGCACCAGCTTGAGATTTTTCTGGGCGGCCCTTTCGCTCTCGGCGATCAGGGCGATGGCGGCTTCACGCTCCTGACCATTTTCCGCGAGCAGCGCATCCTTTGTGCTCCGCTGCATTTCCGCGATATGGATATGGGCGGAAGCCAGGGCCTGGACGACGGTAAACGGATGCTCGTAAAAAGTCTGCTGGAGCTGCTGGATCGTTCCGATCTTCAGGATGGCGATCACCCCGACCGCCACGAGAAAAAAAACGACCACGCCGAATCCGAGAAACAGCCGCCGGCCAATGTTCATGTTCCGAAGCATGGATATCCCTCCTGGGGTCATGAGGAGACGCAAGGCAAATCCTCCCTAAAACTACACCTTATACTGTTCCATCAGCCCTTTCAGCTTCTGCCCCAGCTCGTGGAGGTTCTGCACGGTGGCCTCCACCTGCTTGCTTCCGGCAACGTTCTGCTCGCTGGCCTGCTTGATGTTCTCCATCGCCAGGGCCACCTGGTCCATGCCGGTGAGCTGCTGCTGGCTCGAGGCCGCGATCTGGAGCGCCGCCTGGGCCGACTCCTCGATGCTCTCCCCCATCTGCCGGATCGCCTCCCCCGCCTCCCGCGACTGTTTCACCCCGGCTTCGACCGCCTTCGCCCCCTGCTCGGTGGCCAGCACCGCCGCGTTGGTCGCCTTCTGGATGTCGTTAAGGATCGTCCGCACCTGGGCGGTGGCCTCTTTCGATTGTTCCGCCAGGCTCCGCACCTCCTGGGCCACAACGGCGAACCCCTTTCCTTGCTCCCCGGCCTTGGCCGCCTCGATGGCGGCATTGACCGCCAGCAGGTTCGACTGCTCGGCCAGGTCGTTGACCGTGGTGATGATCTCGCCGATGGTCTGGCTCTGCTCGGAAAGCTTCCCGATGCTCTCGGCAATGGCTGCCACCTGTTCCTGGATCCGGTTCATGCCGGAGATCGATTCCTCCACCGCCTTTCTCCCGCCCCGGGAGACCTGGATCGCATTCTGGGCAGCCTCGGAGACGTTCCGCGCCTTTACGCTGGCAACCTGGGCGGTCTGTTTCACCTCTTCGACGGTGCTGGTTGTCTCGCTCACCGATGAGGCGGTCTCGGCCGCGCCGGAGGCGACCTGAGCCGTGGAGGCCATGATCTCGCTGGAAGAGGAGGCGAGAACGGCAACCCCCTCGCCGATTTCGCGCAGCATCCCGCCGAGTTTCTCCAGCATGACGCGGAATGTCTCCGCCAGGGCGCCCACCTCGTCCTGGCGTTTTTCAGACGGCATGGTGACGGTCAGATCACCGGCGGCGACCCGTTCGGCGATCCCGCTGATCCGGTTCAGGGGGATTGCGATGATACGGGTCAGAAAAAGCGCCAGGGCAATGCCGATGAGCAAGGCGGCAATCCCTGCCCCCAGGAAAATGCTGACCAGGAAACCCGCCCTTTTCTCGGATTCCTTCAATTGCTCTTGGGCACGTTTCACGGATTCATCGACAAGCTTGTTGGCCAAAGCGCGCATCCGCCGGTTGCGTTCCGCCTGACCGCCGAGGGCGAGATCTTTCGCCTCCTCATTCTTTCCCGCCAGAAGCAGGGGGACTATCTCCTTGATCCTTATCTCTTCAAAGGCATTCAGGATGGCATGGAATTCCGTGAGCAGGGCGAGAAGCTGCGGCTCGTTTCCAAGACCCCGGCGGATCACCGGCATCGCCTCCTGGATCGCCTCCGCCCGGCTCGTCACGTCCTGAATCCTCTCCTTCAGGCCGGGCCCCTCTTGCGACAGAATAATGGTCAGCATCCCTTCCCGGATGCCGTTCTGGTTGGCGCGAACCTCCTGGATACGCAGGGCGACGTCGAACCCCTCCTCATAGAGCTTTTTCTGCGTGGCCACGACCTCCATGATCCCCTGATAGGCAATCGCGGCCACCACCACCAGCAAGACGATCATTGATCCAAAGCCGAAAAAGAGCTTGGCGCGTGTGGATATGTTCAGAAACCACTTCATACGATACCCCCCCCTGAAGACCGGTTATGAGTTTTCAGTTTTCAAAATTCAGCCTTTACACTGCTCCACCAGATGCTTCCTCATGCACAACAATCCGCCGGTCGGAGAGGATTGCCCCTCCGTCCAGCACCACCAGCCGCTCTTCGGTCACCCCCTTGAGGTAATCGGCGCGGACCTCCGTCAGGGTGGGAAGCGACGGTTGCAGCTCCCTCACCGGAATCAGCCGCACCCCAAGGATGGCATCCGCCAGGATGCCGAATTCCATGGCCTCGTCATGCATGATGATGACCTTATTGAGGTCGGTCAGCCCCTTTTGCGGCAGGTCGAAAAATTTGCGGATGTCGATGACCGAGAGGATCTTTCCCCGCACGTTCATGATGCCGAGGACAAAAGACGGCGTGCCGGGGAGGGGGGTGAGGTCCTTGAGCGGATAGACCTCGCGGATGTAGGAAGACTCAATCCCGTACCGCTCGTAGGCAAGGAGAAACTCGACGACTTCGAGACGCTCGCTTGCCGCCTCTTCCTTTTCCGGCTCCCTGGCCAGGGCCAGGGCCCTCTCCCTGAAGATCAGCCGCTGTTCCTCGGGGCTTGGCGTCCGCCCTCCCTGGGGAGCCTGCCAAAACCTATGCCGGTTTTCAGGCATGCCTTTCCCTGGCGATGAGGCCTTTTTCGATGCTGCTTCCGTTTTCTTCTCTTGCATCGGCGTTACCCCTCGGGTCTATGTGCTGATCGCTGTTGTTCGCATGATCTCGCTGAGCCTCCCTGCCGGCAACCCCTCGGATTCGGGGAGGATATCGGCAGGGTCATACCGGTCGAGGAGCGAGAGGGTGTTGGCAAAGTGTTTCCGCGCTTCCTTCATCTTCCCCTGCCGCAGGGCAAGGTTGCCCAGGGAAAAATGGGCGAGCACCAGATCCTGGTCGAGGTAGAGCGCCCGTTTCAGCGAGGTGATCGCCTCGTCGATGGCGCCCTGCTCCTGGAGAATCATGGCCCGGAGGTAATGCAGCCCCGCCTTGAGCCGGTCGGCGCTGATCGCCTGTTCGAGCAGCTCCCGCGCCTCGGCCAGTTTCCCTTGATTGGCGCGGATGCGGCACTGAAGAACGGTCGCCTCGGCATCTCCCAGATTGGCAGCAAGGAAGACGGCGAGCTTTTCCTCCGCTTCCGGATAGCAGCCCTGTTCATAGAGCGCCAAAGCTGCTTCGTATGGGGACAGAGGGCGAGGGGCAGGGGCAGGGGACGGAGGGCGAGAGATCGGGACTTGGCGGAGCGAAGGCGAGGGTTGGATGCCGGCAGGCAAGGGTATGGGAACGAACTGGCCGGGTTTGGCCGAGCCCCGATCCCTCGGAACCGCGCCCTGCCCCCCCGCGCCCTCTTTTCGATACAGAATCGCATCGGAAAAATTAACCGCCTTGAACTGCGAAAAGAGGAGCTGGGAGGCCTCGCAGGGGCTGACAACGAGCCAGCCCCCGTCGACCAGGGACCGGTGCAACCGCTCGACGACCATTCTGGCGCGATCCGGGGTGAAGTACATGAGCACGTTGCGGCAGAAGATCACGTCCATGGCGTTGGTGTTGTTCAGAAGCGAGGGATAGACGTCCTCCGCCAGGTTGAGATAGGAAAAACCCACCATCTTTCTGATCTGGGGGAGGATCGCAAAACGTCCCTCCCCGGTCCGACGGAAGTATGTATCCCGGAAGCCGTGCGGAGGACTGCGAAACGACCACTCGCCATAGACCCCTTCCGCCCCCCTGCCCAACGCCTGGGGATTGATGTCCGTGCCGAGGATCGAGATATTCCAGCCCTGCAAAGCCGCGCCCATGGCCTTGAGGAGGATGGCGACGGAGAAGGGCTCCTCGCCCGTCGAGCACCCCGCGCACCATATCCGCAGATGCCGCTCATCTTCCCGCCGCGTGCGGATCAGTTCCGGCACTATCTCCGTCTCGAAGACCTCCAGGCTCCTTTTCTCCCGCAGAAAATACGTCTCCCCCACGGTAAGATGCCGCGCCAGGATCTCGATCTGCTCCCGCGAGAGGGGCGACGACATGATCCAACGGATGCATGATTCCGGCTCATCGAAACCGAATTCCCGCGCGGCGTGTGCCATTCCCCGTTCAAGGGCGCTCCACTGCTTGCGCGGAAAGTGCAGCCCCGTGTGCACGGCAATGAAGGCGCTGAACCGCGCCAGCACGTCATCCGCCAAATCTGCCGGGGGATTCATTGTCTGGGGCTCGCTAACACCCATTTTCCCGCTCCGGTGGTTCGTCCCCGACTCCCGTGCCGAGGACGCCGAGTTCTGTCAGCCCCTGGTCAAGCCGCGCCTCTTCGTCCGGGGAGAGCACCTTGTCAATATCGGGGATGAGGACCATGCCGTCCGTGAGTTTCATCACCCCTTCGACCGCTCCGATACCAGGAAGAATCTCCGCCACGGGAACAACCGCCTCCTCAGGACAACGGGCCACACCATGGACCGCATCCACTACGAACGCGACCGTCCGTTGCGATACGGAGGAAATAACGAACTGGTCGCTCAGACGGATTTCTCTTTCGGGGAAACGGAAACACCTGCGCAGGTCGATGACCGGAACGATGCGTCCCTGCACATTGATTATCCCGCGAACGATCTCCGGCGCGTCCGGAAGCGGGGTTATCTCGACTGCGCGCACCACCCGCTCGACCGCGTCGAGCCGGAGGGCGTAATACTGACCGTCAAGGGTAAAGACAAGGAGTTGCTCAACATTGTTCACAGATCCAGCCTCCCTCGTGGTTCTTCCGCCTTCCGGGAAAATTCTCCTCCCGGGCTCAAGATTCCGCGGGCCGCCCGGTTGTTCGTTATCCGAAGCGTGCACGGGGTAGCGTTCACTTCCCCCCTTTGCTTCACGAACGGGGTTCGTTCAGCTTCTGCTCCTGGCGCCTGGCCAAATCAGTCCGTCACCTTTCCAAATCAGTTGCGCTTCCAAGCTCCGTCAAAAAAGGCCGGCGCGCCATCCCTGTATCGGGCGGAACTGACATCATTCCGGGATATTAAGGCCTTTTTTCGATTATAAGTCGGCCTAACAAAAATATTATAGCGCAGATGCGAGGTGTAAATGCAACTTATATAGGTTAGAAGGTTCAAAATTGGGGTACAATGCTTATGGGTGTTCTCTCCGGCCTTGCCGGGGGCCGACTGACTTAAAAAAACACTGCTTGCCCAAAACGGCAAACATACTTACTATCTGTGCATCGTAACGAATGGTTTTCCGGGCAACTAGAAAGTAACTTGGGCGATTCCTCACCGCCTCTCCTGCATCGTGCGCAGGCTGCCGGAATACAGAGTTTGCCAATTACCAAAACAATTAAATGACAAAAGCCAGGACAGACAGGCAGACCAGATATGGATTATTATAAATTACTCGGTGTGGAAAAGAGCGCATCGCCTGAGGAAATCAAAAAAGCCTACCGCAAACTTGCCCTCAAACATCACCCGGACCGCAATAAGGGAAATAAAGACGCGGAGGAGCAGTTTAAAAAAATCAGCGAGGCGTACGCCGTTCTCTCCGACAAGGAAAAACGGCAGCAATACGACACCGTCGGCTCCGCCGGGTTCCAACAGCGCTATTCCCAGGAAGATATCTTCCGCAACGCCGACTTAGGCGATATCCTGCGGGAGTTCGGCATCAACTTCGGCGGGGGCCGCGCCTCTTTTCGGAGTTCCGGCGGGGGGGGCGGTTTCGAGGAGATGTTTCGCCAACCAGGAGCAGGCGGGCGGGCGAGCCATGGCTTTCAGGATTTCCGCCAGCAGCAACAGGTGAAGGGCAATGATCTTTCCCTGGAACTGCCCATCACCCTCGAAGAAGTGTTGAGCGGCGCGGAAAAAACCATCTCCCTTGGCCGCGGCGCGGCGGCGGAGAAGGTTTCCGTAAAGATCCCCGCCGGAATCGAAACCGGCAAAAAACTGCGCATCTCCGGCAAGGGCTCCCCTTCTCCCATGGGCGGGCCGTCGGGCGACCTGTATCTGCTGATCAAAGTCGAACCACACCAGACCTATGTGCGGGATGGCTCCCATCTCAGCATGGACCTGCAAATACCCTACAGCTCTGCTGTGTTGGGTGCTGAGGTGGAAGTCCCGACCCTGGAAGGGAAACAACTCAAGGTCAAGGTTCCGCCGGGCTGCCAGCCCCAGGCCAAATTGCGCCTGCGCAAACACGGGTTGCCGGACAGCCAGGGAGGAGCACGGGGAGACCTGCTGGTGAAGATCTTGGTGGCGGTGCCAAAGGACTTGTCGGAGGAACAAAAAGAGCTGCTGGACAGGCTGAAGGAGTCCGGGCTGTAGAGCGTGCCGCCCTGCAACTATCCAGCTCGGAGCCAAAAAGGTCCTTCAACAAAAACAACGCAACTGTTCAGCAGCGCCGCTTCGCTGCTGCCGCAGATGCTAGGAAGAGGCCTGCGAAGTGTGCTATTGCACATGAGCAGGCCGATGACAACGCAGATGCAGTGCTGCTGGACAGTTGCCCGCGATCAGATGATGATGCCGACAAACAGAGTGGACATCTTGAAGATATATTGCTGCGGCAGCCCTCCCCGCATGATGATGTCGTCCTCAATGCGGGTGAGGATCTGGGTCATGATAACCTCATAGCCCATATTGAGGTAGCCGCCTTCCCCGGCCTCATTGGTGAGGAACAGCAGCTTCCCGCTCTTGTCCTTGTACGTCTTCAGCCGCCAGTTCACCTGACTGACATTATGATGGAGCCGCTGCAACCGCTCCAGGGAAACCTGAAGCCCGCTCAGAAAAAGATCCTCTTCTTTAATATTGTAAGCCTCCCGGATGCTTTTCCACAGGCCAAGGCTCAGCAGATATACCCGGTCCGGCTCACTCACCTCCCCTTGAAACGCCGCAGTGAGGACCTCATGGGAGGGCTTGTAGGCATACACCTGCTCCCCAATGGCCAGCGGCCCGAAAATGGCATCGATCTTCCGCCGTTGCTGGGCCTGATCTTTCTCGTACTTGGGATTCTTGGCGTATAGACGTGCGGTGAAATCCCGCAAGGAGCCGCGATACTGCTGCATATGATGGCGGATGATGCTGACATCCGTCGGGGTGAAAAAATCCCTGACGCCATCGCCGGCGCTGCCCCCGGAAAACCCGCATCCGGCAAGTCCGAGCAGAACAAAGACCATCGGTATGAGGGCAACGGTTTTGGACAGGACCCAGACAACGGGCCTCGACATCACGGCACCTCGCGGCACAAGGACTCACAGCTTAAAGCTGTAAGCTGTGAGCTGTAAGTTTTAAATATCTCCGCCGGTTATCTTGACCAGCGCCTCCCGATAACGGGAAGCGGTTTTCTCGATGATTTCCTGAGGCAGCTTGGGCGGCGGCGGGTTCTTCCCCCAGTTGAGGGTGGAAAGATAGTCCCGAAGAAACTGCTTGTCAAAACTCGGCTGCCCGGCGCCGGGCTGGTATTGGTCTTGAGGCCAAAACCGGGATGAATCCGGGGTCAGCACTTCGTCGATCAAGATCAACTCGCCATCGCAGATGCCCAGTTCAAACTTGGTATCGGCAATGATGATTCCCCTGCTGCGGGCGTAATCCGCCGCCTTCACATAGAGACGCACGCAGATGTCCTTGATCCGGGCGGTCTGTTCCTTGCCCACGATCTTTTCCATCTCGGCCAGGGAGATGTTCTCGTCGTGGGTGCCAAGCGCCGCCTTGGTGGACGGGGTAAAAAGCGGCTCGGGAAACTTGTCCGACTCGCGCATCCCGGCAGGCAAGGCAAAGCCGCAGACAGTAGGATCTTTTTTATAGGCCTGCCAAAACGACCCGGAAAGATAGCCCCGGACAATACACTCCACCGGCAAGGGCTTGGCCTTTTTCACCAACAGGCTCCGGCCAGCCAACTGCTCACGGTACGGGGCGCAGGCAGCCGGATATTCCGCAACATTTGCCGTGATCAGATGATTGGGCACAATGTCCTTGAGATAATCGAACCAGAACAGGGAAAGCTTGGTCAAGATCGCGCCCTTGTCGGGGATGGGATCATCCATGACCACGTCAAAGGCGGAGATCCGATCCGAGGCCACCATCAACAAATGGTCTTCCACCTCGTAGAGGTCCCGGACCTTGCCGCGATGCAGCAGATGGAGATTGGCAAAATTCGTTTGGGTTACAGGGGTTGTCATGACGTCTTCCTTATCAAAAAATTACAGCCGCGAAGGGCTTGGATATGCTGGATGCTTTTGGAAAAGGATACATTTTCCAAACCGCTTGCGCGAGATTTTTTTTGTAAGTATTCAGCAGCGCCGCTTGCGCTGCTGCCGCAGATCCGCGAAAGAGGTCGGCTCGCTATACACCAGGTATGCGAACCGGCCGATGACAGCTAAGCGAGCGCAACGAGACTGCGAAGGAGATGCGGTGCTGCTGAATACTTACCCGCGATAGAACCATTTCTTGATGTCATGGGGGGTGAAACTCTTGGCCACCGGTCGGCCATGGGGACAATGGGAAAAGATGTCGGCCCGCTGCATCTCCTCCAGCAGGGCTTCGGCTTCCCTGGCGGTCAGGCTTTGCCCCGCCTTGATCGCTGCCTTGCAGGCCATGTCGGAAAGCACCTCCTCGGCCCGCACTCCGCCTTTTCCCGCACCTGCCTCGGAAAATCGAGAAAAAATCCCGGCCATCACCTCCTCAACCGACGAACGGCCAAGCACCGCAGGCACGGCCTTCACCACCTGACTGCCTCCGCCGAAATCCTCGATCTCAACCCCGAGGGCGGCAATCTCCTCGGCATACTGCTGGAGAATCTGGTTCTCCTCCAGGGTGCACTCCAAAACCTTTGGGAACAGCAGGGTCTGGCGGACGATCTTTTTGCCGGCAAACTGCCGCTTCAGCGATTCAAACAGCAGTCGCTCATGGGCGGCGTGCTGGTCAATGGCAAGCAAGCCGTTTTCCGTAGCACAGAGCAGATAGGTGTCCAGCACCTGCCCGAGATAGCGCAATCCGCCAGGCGGCGTAACGCTGCTTTCTTCCCCCGACAATGGCAGAGCCCGGGTTTCCTCTGCCTCAATCCCATCCCTTGTTCCTTCTCCGGCAGGGTCAGCTCGGAGAGCAGCAGGCGCAACGGCGGCGGACTTAAAAAGCGACATCGGCTCCTGCACCGCCTGCGCCGGATGCGCAGAGATTGGCGCATAAGCCTTGGCTGGGCGGGCTCCGACTGAACCAACGGGGGGAGACTTGAATATTTCCTGCTTCAAGGTCTGCTGATAATCCGCCATGGCGGCCTGAACCGCCGCGACCACGGCCTGATGCACCACCGACGGTTTGTGAAACCGGACCTCCTGCTTGGTGGGGTGGACGTTCACATCAACGCTTGCGAGCGGCATGGTGAGAAAAATCACCCCGCCCGGTCCCCGCCCTTTCATGAGATAGTTCTGGAGGCCTTCGCCCACCGCATGAACGATCAGCCGGTCATGGATAGCCCGGCCATTAACAAAGATCCTGAGCCGGGATGCGGACGGGAAATCCGGCGGCAGAAGAAAACCGGAAACCCCGGGTTCAGTCGCCTCGTTCCCGGCTGAGGCCTGCCGCCCCACCTCCACCAGTGTTCCGCCCGCCTTACCAAAAATCCGTTCCGCACGGCTCCGGGGCGTATCCAGCCCGGCAGGCAGATGGAGAATCTCGCGGCCATCCACGCTGAAACTGAACCCCAGCTCCGGGCGGGCCAGGGCATAATTCTTCACCACCTCTTCGATGTGGGCCAATTCCGTTCTGGTGGATTTAAGAAATTTTTTCCGGGCCGGGACATTACCGAAGAGATCCGTAACCTCGAAGGCAGTGCCAGGGCTGCCCCCCATCTCATGCACCTTGAGAACCTTGCCGAAACGGAGATCGAGCTGGGTTCCCAGGGCTTGGGCCGCTGGGCGCGAGGTGATCCGCATCCGGGCCACCGAGGCGATGCTGGGCACAGCCTCGCCTCGGAACCCGAGCGACCGGATGGAGCCAAGCTCTTCAAGGCTTGCGATCTTGCTGGTGGCATGGCGCTCCAGACAGAGCAGCACATCATCCTGATCCATGCCAAGACCATCGTCAATCACCCGGATCAGGCGGGTGCCGTCGCCTTCCACCTGGATGCCGATCTGGCTGGCCCCAGCGTCGATGGCGTTCTCCAACAGCTCCTTGACCACCGAGGCAGGGCGTTCGACAACCTCGCCGGCCGCGATCTGGTTGGCAAGATTTTCTGGAAGAACCCTGATTCTGGACAAGGCTTAGAGCACGCTCAGCATATGAAGTTTCACCCACTCTTCGTCCCACCACTCAATGGGATCGACAAAGATTCCGTTGACCAGCATGCTGAAGTGGAGGTGATCGCCCCCGGCCATACCGGTGGTGCCGGTAAGCCCCAAAACCGTCCCCTTCTCGACCATGGTGCCCACTGGGACATTGATCTGGCTCATGTGGGAGTACAGGCTGAAGATCCCCTGGCCGTGGTCCAGAATAACGGTATTGCCGTAAATCCCCAGATACTCGGCAAAAACCACTTTTCCCCGGTTGGCGGCCTCGACATTGGCATGCTCAAGCGAGGCGATATCAACCCCCAGATGGACCTGCTCGTCGATCTTCTCGTTGTTGTACAGATAGGTGCGGTGATCAGCGTATCCTGCCTTGGGGCTCCCTTCCATCCGCCCAAAACGACCGTCCCAAAGGCGCTCTGGCTGAAATTTAGAGCATACCTCCTGAATCTTCTTGTAATTGGCCTGCCGGATATCATTGTTCACCTTGATATACTGCTCGACCGGCGTACCGCTCAGCTCCGGGTAATAGGTGGCGAATTCCGGTATCTTCGCAGAAAGAAACGCGTCGCTGACCGCGATCTTGTCACTGACAATCTTACGCACATGCAAATCCATGGTGAACGGGGCCTTGGCCTCGTTTCCCGCCTGGTCCGCCGCGACCACAAAAGCCTTTTCTATCGTGGCGATATCATGGGGCAGCCCCATGCAGGCGCCATAGATCCCCTCTCCCCGTTTGGGCATGGCAAATCCCGGATAGAAGATATCGTTGACCATCACCCCATGCCTGCCCGCAGGCTCACTGACCCGGTAGACAACCACTCCGGCTCCGCCGCCCTTGATATACTTGGGCGACTCCATCACGCTGATCACCGGAGGCTTGGTATCGATGGTGAGCGCCGAGGACTGCACGGTGATATTGCCCCTAAACCAGTTCCACAAGGAGAAATCGACCGCCTTCACCACCAGCTCCGCCGAGCCATCCTTAAAGCCAAGGGCCTTGGGCGTAATCTCGATGGTCTCCTCGATTTTCTGCGGCCCGGCACCGGAAAGATACCCAGCCCTGGGATAGGTTTTTTCCAACAGCACCGCCTTCTTGCCCTCCTGGATCAGGGCAACCTCAATGGAACTCAGGCCGCTCTTGGCATCGCTGGCCGTTACAGTGAGCTGCTTGCTCAGGCCAAGATGGGAACCCTCCCCATTGAGCGCCACCTGCGGTTTTTCCATCTCTCCCACCAGCCAGAAGAAGGCCACCAGAGCCAAGGCAAGCAACCCCGCTCCCCCCAGAACCAGCACGGGAAGTGCGCCCCTGTTTTTTTTCACTTTAGCAAACGGGTCAAGCTTCATGCGTCCATCCTCTTATACAAGCGTCCCCGAATAGGGACTTCTCTAATGTAACAACGATATGGCCTCACAGGAACATCCCCCAGGCCTTCTCGCATCTTAAAATTTCCGCGATAATACCATGAACCTCCCCATGATTCCAGAGCTCTTAAGCCCTTGTAAAAAAACAGCCTCACCCTCTGAATAATTATGGCGGCATAACGAGCCGTAACGGCACAGCCGGACAAGGTTTTTCTTCCGTAACGGCCCTAATATCTTGACAGGAAAAGCCATCCTCATATAGTGTGCGAGGTGTTTTCAGCAAGGGATTCGAGACAACGACCATGAAAAAATTCCATACTGTCATCGTGGGTGGCGGCCCTGGGGGACTAGCCTGCGCCACGCTTCTTGCCCGGCAGGGCAAAGAGGTCCTGGTGCTTGAGCGCAACAGCGAGATCGGCCCCAAGGTCTGCGCCGGGGGCATGCCCGCCGCTGCCCAGGGCTTCGGCTTTCCGGAGGCCCTGTGGGAAAGATCCTTCACCCGCCAGCAGATCAATAGCAACTGGCAACACACCGTGATCCAGGACGACAAACCTATTATCCGCACCGTTGACCGAGGCAGACTCGGGCGCTGGATGGCAGAAAGTGCCGTAACCGCCGGAGTCAGCATCGCCACCGGCACACTTGTTCTGAAAATCGGCGAAGACCGAGTAGTGACCAGGGGAGGCGAAGAGTTTGGCTATGATTTTCTGGTGGGCGCCGATGGCAGCAGCTCCCTGGTCCGGCGTCAAATGGGGATTCCCACCGAGAATATGGGGGTTGGCATCAACTACCAGATAGCGGGGGACTTCCCCGAGATGCAATGGCATCTCAACACCGATCTTTTCGGCAATGGCTATGCCTGGATTTTCCCCCACCAAGATACCGCCTCCATTGGCGTATATGCCAGACGCAGCACCAGCAAACCCGGCCTCCTGCTGAACAGCCTGCACCAGTGGGCCGCAGCCCACGGCCATGAACTCAAGTCCCGCCAACCGCAGGCCGCTCTGATCAACTTCGACTTTCGCGGCTGGCGTTTCAACAACCGTTTTCTGATTGGCGATGCGGCAGGCCTTGCCTCGGGCCTCACCGGCGAGGGCATCTATTCGGCCATCGTTTCCGGAGAGGAGACTGCACGCACCATCCTGGATGCGGGGTATGAGAGCAAAAAAATGGACCAGCTCATCAAGAAACACCAGCAGCATGCCCGCCTTCTCGAGCTGGCCTCCGGCGGCAAACTGACGGGCAAACTTATTTTGGAGACCATGGTTTTCTGCCTGCGCACCGGCCTTATTCCTTTCAGCGCCCTGGAAATGGGAATTAACCAACCCTCATGAAGGACTTGCCCGTGAATCCTGAACCTAAAAAAAACAAAACCCGACTGTTCAATATTCTGTTCGTCGCCGGCTGTGCAGCCATCCTTGTTTTTTTACTCAAGGCGCCGCCGGAATCAACCCACAAGCTGCCCCAGGATGAGATTCACCTACCATTCTACCCCATGGACAAAAAGGAGGCGGAGAAACATTGCGGCGCCTGCCATGCCCCAGAAGGTCAGGCGCCTCTGCCCGATGGCCATCCTCCGAAATACCGATGCCTCTTTTGCCACAAAAAATACAAATAAAATGGTAATTGTCCAGCAGCACCGCATCTGCGTTGTCATCGGCCGGCTCATGTGCAACAGCACACTTCGCCGGCCTCTTTCGCGCATCTGCGGCACCGCTGATCAGTTACAGGTTGAATGTTTCAGCCTGTTTTTTGGACTTTAACTGGATAGTACGTAAGATGAAAATCACCATTCCCCTGCCGGACCTGCGCACCACCCTTGCCATGGGTCGCTATCTCGGAGAGACCGCCCGCCCAGGCGAGGTGATCACTCTGGCCGGAACTCTAGGGGCCGGGAAAACCACCCTCACCCAGGCCATCGGCCAGGGCCTACAGGTGCCGGAATCCTGCTATATAACCAGCCCCACCTTCAGCCTCCTGCACGAATATCCGGGACGGCTGCCCCTCTATCATCTGGATCTCTATCGATTGGGCGATGAAACGGAAATCGAGGATCTCGGCCTGCTGGAATATCTCTACGGGACAGGACTTTCCGTGATCGAATGGCCGGACAGACTGGGCAGCCTGATGCCCGAGGAGCGGCTCCATATCGAACTGAGCATGGTGAACGAAACAGCACGGCTGGCGGAGATAACCGCCCACGGCGGGGCGTGGCGGGAAAAAATCGCCGCGTTGCAGGCCGCCAGCCAGGGATGGTGGCAGAGGCCAAGCAGCAACGGCTGAAAAACCGGGAACCAAAACAAATCGGGAAGGGATCGTAACAGCTCAGCAGTGCCGCAGATGCGCGAAAGAGGCCGACGAAGTGTGCTGTTTTGCACACGAGCCGACCGATGACAGCTAAGCGAGCGCAGAGCGAGACTGCGAAGCAGATGCGGTGCTGCTGAGCTGTTACGAGGGGTCTTTGTTTTCCAGGCAGGAGACCCGCGGCATCATCTCGCTGAGGATCATGGCCAGTTTTGCCTTGATAATGGGCTTGGTGAGAAAGCCGTTCATCCCTGAATCATAACAGGCGGTCTCATCCTCTTTTCTGGCATGGGCCGTGAGCCCGACTATAGCCAACGGCTCTTCCAGGGCGCGCAGCCCGACATAATCCTGCCGCAGGGCCGGGTCAGCCTCAATCTCCCTGATTTTTCTGGTGGCCTCCATGCCGTCCATATTCGGCATCTGAACATCCATCAAAACAAGATCAAAGACCTGATGGCGAAGATGTTCCAAGGCCTCAGTCCCATCGGAGGCCACCTCGACCTCGTACCCTTCCCGGGTGATCAGGATGCTGGCCAGCCGCTGGTTGACCGCATTATCCTCAACCAGAAGAATCCTCCCACCGCTGGCAGCCTTTTCACGACCTACAGTCTTATGCTCTTTCAAGGAGATGATCTCTGCCGGAGCCTCTTCCAGGGGAATCACAAAATAAAAGGGCTGCCCTTGCCCACCTCGCTTGTCACCGCGAGACGACCGCCCATGAGTTCCACGAGCTGGAGGCAAATGGCCAGCCCCAGGCCCGTGCCCCCGTATTTCCTGGTGGTCGAACCGTCGGCCTGGGTAAATTTTTCAAAAATTGCCTCAACCCTGTCGGCGGGAATACCTATGCCGCTGTCGCGCACCGAAAAACGGGTGACGATCTGGCCGGCAGCTTCGCGCTCATAATCAACCAAAATATCAATCCCGCCCTGCTCGGTGAACTTCATGGCGTTTCCAGCCAGATTGATCAAAACCTGACGCAGGCGGTTGCTGTCCCCCATGATTCTTTTCGGGATACGGTTGTCAATCTTGCTGGCGACAACAACCCCCTTTTCCCTGGCAGGGATCTTGAACATGGCGGCCACGTTGTCGACCACCTCGGCAAGATCAAAGGGCAGACGTTCAAGCTCAAGTTTTCCCGCCTCGATTTTTGCCAGATCAAGGATGTCGTTGATCAGGCTCAGCAGGCTTGCTGCGGATTGGCTGATGGTTCTGGTATAATCGAGCTGCTCTTCGGCAAGGGGGGTTTCGGACAGGAGTTCGCTGAAGCCGATGATGGCGTTCATGGGCGTCCGCAGTTCGTGACTCATATTGGCCAGAAAATCGCTCTTCAGCTGACTGATTTCCTCAAGCCGCGCATTGGCCTCTCGCAACTCGGCGGTTTGTTTGGTTATTTCACTTTCCAGCTTCCTGGCGTACTCTTTTTCCCGATCCTGGTTGAGCCGGTACTGGCGGTAGTTGTCCTCAATAAGCTTGCCGTGCTGCTGTTGGAGGATGTTGATCTGCCGGACCGACTGTTCATGATCGGCGACAAGCATCTCCCTTTCCTGCCTGTGCAGGGCAAGATCAATGGTGTTCTGCAACAAAGTGGTGAGCGCGGAACCTGTCCGCCAATCATCTTCCGGGGCCGCAGCACAAGAAATGATCAGCACCGCCGACAATTTGGCAAGATACACCGCATGGCACCGGGCGCCGCTATCCGCCTTTCCCGCGACAAAGCCATCGGCCGCTTTTGCCTCCTGGACAAGCCGTTCCCGCACCGGCTGAACAAGCGCCAGAGGCCGCGCCCCATCAAGCACGGTACCTGCCTCGCTCACCAGGAGGACCGAAGCCTCCGGCAGCAGCGCATTGAGAATCGCCAGAAAACTTTGCAGTTCCTCATTGACGTCAATCAGATCATCGAATATGGAGTCAAACGTGGGCTCGGTCATCAGCGCTTCACTCGCTCGCTTCGTACAGCTCTTTGGCCTTGGCCATTTCCCCAGGCAGATCCCTGATGATAATCTTGTAATCCGCCACCCGCTCCTTCACATGCTCCGTCAGCTCGGGGGGCAGTTGTTCGGTGGGCCCAGGAATAGCCCAGTACTTCATTTTTCCCGCCATGAATTCCGCCAGCTGGAGAATACTGCCGGTTCCGGAAACATCTTTCACCGGCTTGGCAAGGTGATGCAACTTGATGGCGCTGAGCACTTCCTGGGGCAGACCCCATGCCTGAGTCAGAAGATAGCCGACCTCGGCATGATCGGCGCCGATGGCATTACGCTCACACTCGATGAGGGTTCCCTTTCCCTCCCGGTATGCCTTGCAGGCTTCACGCAGCTGCTCCCCGACCATCTGATTTTCAACGATGAGGCCGATATCATGAATGATGCCGGCCAGAAAAACATCCTCGCCATCCTTGCCGAAAATACGCTTGGCGATCATCCCGGCAAGAATGGCCACGGTGGCGGAATGCAGCCAGAGTTTTTGGGCCGAGAAATCAGCATCGTCGCCCTTGAACATCCCACGCAGGCCTTCAACCGCTACCAGGTTGCGAAGCTGCTTCATCCCGGCAAAAACAACGGCCTTGGAAATGGATTCAACCTTTTGGGACAAGCCGAAGTAGGGGCTGTTGACCAGACGCAACAGCCGGGTGACCAGAACGGGATCGAGCTTAATGATTTCCTCGAAATCCTGCATGGTGCTGCGCTCGTCGTTGACCAGCTGGGTCACTTTGATCGCCACATGCGGGAGCGTTTTAAGCTCGGTGAATTTTCTCAGTATTTCTTTGGCGCTGGGCATGGCTCAAGCACTCAAATTCAGGGGAAATCTTTTCCCCACGGCATATGGGCTTTCTGCCCCAAGCATTGTCATTTCTGACCGTCGAAGGCCTTAAGAAGTACGGCAAGCTGAGCCGCAAGCTCCTTTCCCTGGGAAAGGTCGCCGGCTCGACCTTGTTTTTCAAGCTCGGCCGCAATCTTGCGTACGCCCTCCACCCCGAGACTGGCCGAGGCGCCCTTAATGCTGTGCGCGGCGTCAGCCACGGCCACGGCGTCTTCCGCGGCAAGGCCGTCATTGATCCGCGCCAGGTCAGAGGCCGAAGAATCACGAAAGAGCACCAGAAGCTCCGCCAGCATCTCCTCGTCATCCCCAGACTGCTCCAAGGCGAAATTTCTATCCCAATCAAGGTTTGCCATCTTTGTTCCTTATCGTGAAGTTGGCGGTGGTCACAGTCAAAAACAGGGCAATGACCGCAGCAATCGAATCAATGAATTTATCATACCGAAAGCGTTACGGATCGGCAAATGTATAAATAGAAAAATTATACCCTAGCAAGTACAGCCTCTATCTCGGCAAAAGGAATGACCCCGGCCCTAAGCAGACAAACCTTGCCATCTTGATAGCCCAGAAGGGTAGAGCCCTGGCCACCCGGTGTTTTGCCGCCATCGAGAATGGCGTCCGCCTCCAGCCCAAGCTGGTCACAAACTCCACTGGCCCCCACCGCCGGCGAGTGCCCGGAAAGATTAGCGCTGGTCGCGGTTATCGGCTGGCCGAAGGCCCTGACAAGTTTTCGCGCCACGGGATGGGAAGACACCCGAACCCCGATGGTGCCCAGGTTCCCGGTGAGCAGCGCAGGCAATGATGCCGCCCCCGGAAAAACAAGGGTCAATGGACCGGGCCAGAATCTCTCCATCAGAAGAGGGAAAGGAGGGGGAATCTCCGCGACCAGATTTACAAGCTGGGAGGGATTGTCAACAATCAGCAAAACCGGTTTACCGGGAGAGCGCCCTTTCAAGGCGAAAAGGCGGGAGAGGGCCGCCTGGTTAAAAGGATCAACAGCCAGCCCGTAATATGTTTCCGTGGGAAAAGCGACAACCCCGCCAGCCCGGAGGACCGCACAGGCCTGGGCCAGGGCCTTGTCTGTTATTGGGGGCTTCACCTCGATCTGTCCTGTCACAGGCTCCCGACAAGCCGTTGTGCCTTTTCCTCAACCTCCCGGGCCATTTCTTCTTTAAAGGAGGTAAGTCGGCCAGCCAGCCGTTCATCGGCCAAGGCCAGGATTTGCGCCGCAAGGATAGCGGCATTGCTCGCCCCGGCCTTGCCGATGCCCATGGTGGCCACCGGCACCCCAGGCGGCATCTGCACCGTGGAGAGCAGGGCATCAAGACCGTTTAAGGAGGAGGAATCCACCGGCACCCCGATAACAGGCAGAATGGTATGGGCCGCGAGAACTCCGGCCAGATGGGCCGCCATCCCGGCTGCGGCGATGATAATTTTCAGGCCGCGGTCCTTGGCGCTGCTTGCGTACTCCATGGCCCGCGCCGGGCTGCGATGTGCGGAAGCCACTGTTATTTCGTAGGGGATATCCATTTTCTTCAAAAAATCCAGACAACCCTGCATAACCGGCAAATCCGAATCACTGCCCATGACAATACCGATCATAGCTCTCTCCCCTTTTCGATCGTATTCATTCGCCAGAAACAAAAAAAGTGGCTCCACTATGACACTAAGTACGATAAACATTCAACAGCGCCGCTTCGCTGCTGCCGCAGATGCGCGAAAGAGGCCTGCGAAGCAGAGCAGTGTGCTGGACGTTTACATTCGGTCCAAGGCCTTGCGACCGATATCCTTGCGGTAATAACAGCCGTCCCAACTGATCTCTGCCGCAGCCTTGTAAGCCTTGGCAATAGCCTCCTGCACCGTGTCGCCGATGGCGGTAATACCCAACACCCGCCCGCCGTTGGTGACAACCTCATCGCCCTTGCGTTCGGTGCCGGCATGAAAAACCACCACATCCTGGTGCTCTCCCGCCTTGGCAAGGCCCGCAATGGCCTTGCCATTTTCGTATTTCCCGGGATACCCTCCCGCCGCCATGACCACGCAAACCGTGGGCCGCGGATCGATCTCCAGGGAAATCTCGGAGAGGCGACCATCGATCACCGCCTCCATGACCTCCACCAGATCGGTTTTCAGCCGCATGAGCAGAGGCTGCGCCTCGGGGTCGCCAAACCGGCAGTTGAACTCCAGCACCTTGATCACACCCTTATCAATCATCAGCCCGGCATAGAGCACACCCTTGTACGGGCAGCCTTCCGCGGCCAGAGCCTTGACCGTCGGCAGCATCACCGTTTCCATGACCTGCCGGTGCAGGGCCTCGGTCACCACCGGAGCCGGGGAATAGGCGCCCATGCCGCCGGTGTTCGGGCCTTTGTCGCCATCAAAAATCGCCTTATGGTCCTGGGAGGTTGGCAAAGGCAGCACCGTCTCCCCATCGGTGAAGGCCAGAAAAGAGGCCTCCTCGCCACGGAGAAACTCCTCGACCACCACCCTGTTGCCTGCCTCGCCAAAGGCCTTCTCCTTCATGAACAGGTCCACCGCCGCCTTGGCCTCGGCAATGGTCTGAGCCACCACGACGCCCTTGCCCGCGGCCAGGCCGTCGGTCTTGACCACCATCGGCGCGGCCTGCTTTTCGATATATGAAAGCGCCTCTTCTCGGTCTGTAAAGGTCGCGTAAAAAGCAGAGGGGATATGATATTTTTCAAGCAGATCCTTCATGAAGACCTTACTGCCTTCAAGGGTGGCGGCGTTGCGCCGGGGGCCAAAAACCCGCAGACCTTTTTCTTCAAAAAAATCGACGATTCCCAGGGAAAGGGGAACTTCCGGCCCAACCACGGTAAGATCAACCCCTTCGGCCCGGACAAAATCGGCAAGCGCCTCAATGGCGGTGGCGCTGATCTTGACGCAGGTTGCCAGGGTACTGATGCCTGCATTGCCAGGTGCGCAAAAAACCTGTGTTACCTTGGGGCTCTGCCGCAATTTCCAGACCAGGGCATGTTCCCTGCCCCCCGAACCAACAACCAAAATCTTCATCAAAAATCTCCTCGGCTTCTTCCTAAAATGATCTATTATCCCCTTGGAGTCATTGAGAAATGCCCCAAAAACGGAGTGAGGCATTTTACCCCAAAACCGTTTAGCAAGAAAGCATTAATTGCCAGTTGTTGCCACCACCGCCCAACAAATTCCCTGCACCTGCCGGAAAAATTTCTTCGCGCAGGAAGGGAAAACTTTTGCCTTGACACCCGCCTCTTCCCCTTCTATGATAGGCCAAAAAATGAATGAATACGCATTCATAAGACAACAGGCTTATCGCCTCCACCTCTGCTCATCCTGCTGAATCCATGAGAACATCCGACAAACATTCAAAGATCATCGAAGCGGCCATCACCGTTTTTGCCAGAAAAGGTTTTTTCAGCGCCCGCATTTCCGATATCGCCAAGGAAGCCCAGGTTGCCGACGGAACGATCTACCTGTACTTCAACAACAAGTACGACATCCTCATCTCACTGTTCGAGGAAGAGATCGGCAAGATCATCCTGGAGGTCAAGCTTCTCATGGAAAAAGAGAGCGACCCCCGGAGGATGCTCCAGATTTTCGCCCTGCACCACATGCAGCTCATGGAGGAAAAAAGAGAGCTTGCCGAGGTTCTACAGATGGAGTTGCGCCAGAGCAACAAATTCATGAAAGAGTACAGGAATACGAAATTTATTGAGTATGTGGATGTGGTCTCCACCATTATCCACAAAGGCCAGGAAGAAGGGGTGTTCCGCAAAAGCCTCCTGCCGGGCGTGTTCAAGCGGGCTTTTTTCGGCGCGCTGGATGAAACATCCAGGCTCTGGGTTCTATCACCGGACCACAACTATACCATTGCCGAAGCAGCCCAGCAGATCAGCGATATCTTCATTTCCGGAATTATGACTGACAATCAGGCCTGATTCCGGTCCTCAAACAAATTCCCGGTAGCACATCTAGTTCCATGGCAAGACCAAGGAACAACGCCTTGCCAAATCACGCCCGCTCTGGCGGTTTGATGTCCATAACCTCCAGCTGCCGCACCCCGCCGGGAGTTTTCACGGTTATCTCGTCGCCCACGCTTTTGCCGATCATTGCTTGACCAATGGGGGAAAGCACGGAAATGCTGCCCGTGCTCACGTCCGCCTCCAGCGGCCCCAGAAGCTGGTACCGTATCTCGTCATCCGTGTCCAGATCAACCAGGGTGACAACCGTGCCGAAAACCACCCGGGAACAACTCACGTTCGTGCAGTCAATCACCTCGGCCCGACCAAGCTTGTCCTTAAGCTCCATGATCCGCCCTTCGATGTGCCCCTGACGCTCCTTGGCCGCGTGGTATTCGGCGTTTTCCTTCAAATCGCCGTGCCCCCGCGCCACCTCAATCGCCTCAATGACCGTGGGCCGTTCTTTCTTCACCAGCCGGTCCAGCTCCTGACGCAATCTGGCATATCCCTCCTGAGACATGGGAATACGCACAACCATAACAACCTCCTTGCCAAGCCAATAACTCTATAAAAAAAATGGCCGTTTTCCCGGCAGGCAATCACCGCAGCGATTGTCCCGGACAAAACGGCACCCTTTTCAACACATCCTCTGCCCGAGACGCTCCGGGGATACGGAGCGACGGGACAACAACAAGACCTTCAATTAGCACACAGAAAAAAAGATTGCAAGGGAAAGCGCACCGCAGAAACCAAGCCTACCAGCGATAAACAGCCGAAAGAAAAAATTCTTTGGCTCGGTACTCCGGGCCTGAAGTCAGCTCTGTCGTTGCAGCAAGAATAACCTGCGGGACGCACTCGACAAAAAATCCGCCCTTCCAGGTTTGCATGGCATACCCCATTTCATCATAGACCACGGCATACTCAAGATCATAGTACCTGGGAATTCCGCGCCGAAACTGATCATCGGAGAGCTGGTGCTTGAAATATACACTAAAACGGTTTTGCCAATAATTTATCGGCGTCCAGTATGGATGGTCGGAGACGGCAAACCCATCCGGCTGTATGGGGCCGCCGCCTCTTCCCTCAGCGGTGTCCTTAAAATCGTAGGTGTAGCTGAGTTTTAAAAATGCCGGCTCAAAGAAAAGCAGATAGGCAGCCCAGAGGTCATAGCCCTTCATGGCATTATCGTCGGAAAAATTGGAGTAGAGATATCCCCCGCCCGCCTGGACGCTACGAACCATGTCCAGCACAAAATCCGCCTTATAATCCTGCTGCACGATATTCCGCCCGAGGCTGGCCAGGGTGTCATGCTTGACATCTCGGTCATAGGAAAGAATCCCGGTCAGCCGATCCCCCAGGCGGCCCTCCGCAGCCATCTCAACAACAGTGGTGTCGGGCTGGCTGTTTTCCAACAGCTCCGACCCTACCCCGCCCCGCAGGAGAAGCTGTTCGTTGACATTGGCCGCATAGGATACAAGGGCACGGGTTCCGCGAATCTTGCCGTTTCCCCCAGGGTCCTGATAATCGAGCCGAGCAAGATTCACCTCCAGATCATGCTGCAAATAGGGCGAGTATTGCAGGCTGGCCCCCTCCCAGCTTTTTCTGATTGCCTTATAACCCTCCCGACCCTCCTCTTTAAGATATCCGTATCCCAAAGCAGCCCTGGGTTGACGCTTGAGCTCGTTTCTCTGCCTGGCCTCAGCCAGCCCCGGAAAGTCACCCCCGGCGGCGGTTATCTCCTCATAGAGCGCCGCTTCATGGCCCAACTGCCCGAATCTGCTGTAAATCCCGGCAAGATCAAACTGTAGGGAGGCGTCCGCTGGATATTCCCGCAGCAAGATCTTGAAATAATTTGATGCAGCCAGATACTCACGCTGCATCAATGCCTGTCTGGCAGTTTTTTCCAGAGCAAACTGTTTGTGCCAGCGGTATCGGGCATAAAACGGAACCGCCAGCTGGTTCAGCGCCGTTGCCCCTGGCCCGGACTCAAGCACAGCCTTGGGCTCCATCAGCACATCAACCATCGTTTGCCTGTCAATCTCGGCGACGGTCGCCTGCGTCCACAGACTCGGTTTCTCGTCTTGGGGCAAGACCACGCCACGCTCCCTTGCCTGGGCCACAAGACTGTCCGCCAGCAAAGGATGCAAAAATGCGTCGTACACGGCCACAGCCTTTTCCCATTCATGCTCTGCCCAGAGAATCCGCGCCTTGAGCAGGATCATGTCCGGTCGCGTCGCAAGGTTCGGAAAGCGCGCTTCCACCGCCCTGGCCTCGGCAAAACGACCTCGACTGAAAAGTAGCTGGGCAAGACGCACAACGGCAAGCTCCTGCTCCGGAAAATCGCGGACCATACCCTGCAAGATCTCAATGGCCGCGCCGATCTCACCATTGGCCTCCCGGGCCGCGGCAGACAAAGAGCGAATCGTGACGGACTCGGGGTATTGCCGACTGACCAGCTCCGCCCTCTCGCCCAACTCCACAACCAGTCCCTCTTCTTTTAGAGCCTTCAGAAGATCAAGGACAAGGCCCTGATCCTGGCTGGATTCCGCCAGCATTCGCTGAAAAAGCGCCTTTTCCGCCCCGGTCTTCCCCTGGGCGCGGTAAATGCGCAACAGAAGCATGTCTGCCTCAAGCCTGTCACGCTGCCCCGACAAAGACACGGCAAGCTGCTCGGCCTCGGCATAATGAGTCTCGGCAAATAACAACCGGACCCGCAGCAGATCAGCCTCCCGCCGCAGTGATGGTAACGGTGAGAGCAAGCCGCTCCCGGACGTATTGGACAACTCGCTAGTCAACTCCCCAAGGATCTTGAGTGCGTCCCCGGCCTCGCCCTCCGCCGCCAGCAACCGTGCCCGCAACAGTCTGGGGTCAAGGGTTTCTTTCGCCAGAGTCCCGATCTTTCGGGAAGCGCCGTTGCTCTGCCGCTTGCCCATGCCATCCTGTTGCGTCAGTTCCCCAAGCCAGATCCAGGCCTCGGCAAAACGCTTTTCCTCAAGAGCCAGGGCAAACAAGCGTCCCAAAACCGCTTCGTCTTGCGGATCATGAAGATAGGCCTGCCGCAAGACCTGCTCCGTCTCATAGGGCAGACCGCTCTGCCGATACGTCTCGGCCAGGCCGAGGAGCGCAGCCGTGACCAGCTCCCCGTCCGCCGGGTGCATTACAAGCATTCCGGTATAATATTCCCTGGCCGCGGGATAGGAAGCGGTTTCAGTCAGAGCCTTGGCAATGAGCAGCTGGATTTGCGGAGATTCGCACAGCCCGGGAAATTTTTTCTGTAGCCGGGCAAGATGATCCTGGGTTTTCCTAAACAAGCCAAGCCCCCCTGCCAGTTGGACGCAACGCAGCCTGAACATGCCGGTTTCGTCGGCCCCGTCCAGCAACTGCTCATACAGGGCCAACGCCTTGGCGGAATACCTGAGCCGCTCATACACCAAAGCCTGCCCGGCGAGAACCTCAGGCGTCCTTATCCCAAGGGCTTCCAGACGGGAAAACATATCCAGGCTCTTGGGCAGTTCCCCGCGGTCAAGATACATGCGGGCCAGTTTTTTGAGAACCGTCCTGTTTCCCGGCTCCATCTTGAAGAGAATCTCAAGCACTTCGAGGAGCTTTTGCCTTCGCTCCAGATGCGCCCACATGGCGTTGGCCTCGTCGTCATTGCCGCCCGCCAGCAACGCCTTGGCCCGCTTGGCCAGGATCTTCGGGTCATCAGGGGTAACCGCCAGAATCTGGTCGTACAGGGCTACAGCCTCCTGAAGCTCGCCATTGGCCTCATACTGTCCGGCCCCACGTTCCAGATTCTCAAGGTTTGGCGCAGACCCAAGGCTGAGGCCACGCCCCATGGCGGTCAGCTCGGTTTTGTTTCCCAGGGCGGCGTGGATGTCGATCACCTGCCGCAAGATCTCTTTATCCTCGGGCTTGAGGGAAATATAGCGTTCAAAATAGGCAAGGGCCTCGGGAAGGCGGGAAAGGCTGACATAGATCTGGCCAAGGCGTTTGAGAAGTCTGGGGGAAGATGGCTCCTTTTCCAAAAGAGGAAGAAGATAGGCCAAGGCCTCATCTCCCTTGCCGCCCTTAAGATAATAGGCGGTCAACCGTTCTTTTGCCTCGGCACTCTGGGGGGTGCGCGCCAGACGCTGCCAGTACTCGACCGCCTGGCTTTCCAGTCCTGATTTGTCATAGGCCTGGGCCGTCTTGAGCAGGATTACCGGGTCGGCCTGGTTTTCCCTGGCCAGAATGGTGAAATGCGCCCTGGCCTTGTCATAGGCGCCCATCTCGTAATAGAGATTGGCCAATTCCTCCCGCAAACCGATCCGGGCAGGCTCGCGCTGGAGCAGGGCTTCCAGCATGGTCGCCGCTTCGGCCTTCTTCTGCTGGGCAAGCAGGGCAGAGGCCGCCCCGCGCAAGGCTAAAAGATTATCCGGCTCCCGCTGGAGCACCTTTTTGTACAGCTCCACAGCCCGGGCAGCATTGCCCTGGCCCCTGCTTGCCTCTGCCAGGGCCAGCAGATACTGATGATTCCTGGGGGCAGCCTCAACCAACAATTCAAGATGAGGCCGGGCGCTCTCTTCTCTCTTCAGTTGCAGAAGAATGGTAACCAGCTCCCACCGGGCTGCCTCAAGCCCCTCCCGCATACCCAGCAAGGTCTCGTAAACAGGGGCCGCCTCGGCAAGCCTGCCGTTGCGCGCCAGCTCCCGCCCCTGATCCCACAAAGCCTTCCAGGCAACATCTTTGTCTTCCTTGAGCTGGATGGTCCGAGCCGGAACAACCTGCTTGCCAGATGCAACAGAAGGCTCTGCCGCATATCCCGTACGGGGAAGGCAAGCCTGCGAAAACAGCGCAACAATAGACACTGAAACGAGGATGAGAGTTCTCGCGCGGGGGAAAGGCAAGGCGGGGTGCGGGAAGATATACAATCTGATACGCATCAGCAGAGGGTGTCCTTTTGGCAACCGTGAAAAGGACCGGCTTCAGAAACTAATAAAATTGAACCAGAATCTACCGTGAATAAAACTCGGCAATCTTTTCAACAACAAAAGACTGCATCTCCCCCGTAAGTTCCGGGAAAATTGGCAGCGCCAGGGTCTCAAGCGCTGCCCGCTCCGCTTCGGGAAACGAGACATCTTCATACCCCAGGCCGGCAAGGCACCCCTGCCGATGGAGGGGGATGGGATAATAGATCTCCGCCCCGACTTCGTGGCTTAGAAGATGCCGGAGCAACCCATCACGGTCCCTGGCCCGGATGATAAACTGATTGTAGATATGATAGTCGCACTCTGCCCCGACCGTCAACCCCTCTGCCTCATACACAGCCTCGGGCAAAGAGACCGCACCGCTCTCCAACAGACCGGTTTGGGCAAACAGACGGCGATAGTTGGCGGCATTGCGCCGTCTGGCCCGGTGCCACTCGGGCAGACGGGCAAGCTTGATATCAAGCACCACGGTCTGGATGGGATCGATCCGAAAATTGCCCCCCACCACCCCGTGATGATACTTGGGCGCCCCGCCATGCACTCGGATTATCCTGATGCGCTCGGCCAATGCGGGATCGTTGCAGGTAATCAACCCGCCGTCGCCGATGCCACCAAGATTCTTGCTGGGAAAGAAGGAAAAACACCCCGCCTCCCCCATGGAACCTGCCCGCTGCCAGACGGTCTGGCCGCCGGTCTGCATGGGATACACAGCACCTATGGCCTGGGCGGCATCCTCCACCACCGGCAGGTTGTACTGCCTGGCCAGGGCAAGAATCGCCCCCATGTCCGCACATTGGCCGTAAAGATGCACAGGGATGATCGCCTTGATCCGCTTCCCAACCCGAGCATCCTGGGCCAGGGCCTCGGCCATCCGTTCCGGGTCGATATTGTAACTCACCGGATCGATATCGGCAAAAACCGGCCGTGCACCTAAGCGGAGGATGCAGCCCATGGTGGCGAAGAAGGAATAGGGCGTGGTCAATACCGCATCGCCTGGGCCGATACCCAGAGCCATGAGCGCGGCCAACAGGGCGTCGGTGCCGCTGGCAACGCCGATGCCATGATTAGAGCCACAGTAAGCGGCGATATTTTTTTCAAACTGTTCGACCTTGGGGCCGAGGATGTACTGGGTCGAATCAATGACCTCGGTCACTGCGGCAAGGATCTCGTCACGCAGGGGAGCCATCTGGCCATGTAAGTCTAAAAGGGGAACTCGCATAAGGTCTTTTCCAGGTCTCGCCGAAAACGGCGGGGGAATATTAGCCAGCGATCAGGAACGCCAGGGGTTGAGAAATTCAGCAAGGAAGTCCTTGATATCTGGGACTTCCTTTTCAAAATACTCCCGCATTTTTTTCAGGAGATTGGCCTCGATCTGCCGCACCCGTTCCCGGGAGATGCCAAACTTATCGGCAATATCTTGCAGGGTGAGGGGCTCGTCGCTCAGCAGCCGGTCGGCCAGGATAGCCTTTTCCTTGTCATTCAAGGTCTCGCGCAGTTTGTCGAGAACCGCGCCCATCCACTCATGCACTTCCTTTTCCGCCACCCATTCTTCCACGGTGGGGCCGAGCATGGGCAAGAAATTCTTCTGCTCCTCGTCGGAGCCTTCCCGCACCGGACTTTCCAGGGAAACATCCCAGTTGTCCATGCGCTGGCTCATCTCAATGACTTCGCTTTCCTTGACATTGAGCCGTTGGGCCAGCAACTTGACCTCGGGGGCAAAACCTTGCGATTCTAGCAGTTTTTTTTCTTTATTCAAGCTGAAAAACAGTTTGCGCTGGGCCTGGGTGGTGCCGATCTTGACCAGCCGCCAGTTATCCATAATGAACTTCAGGATATAGGCCCGTATCCAGTACGCGGCATAATAGGAAAACTTCACCTGCCGGTAAGGATCGAATTTCTTCACCGCCTGCACCAGGCCGACATTGCCCTCCTGGATGAGATCAAGAAAATTCTGCATCCAGTACTTCTGGAAATCCATGGCCACCTTGACCACCAGCCGCAGGTTGGAGGTCACCAGTTTGTAGGCCGCCTCCGGGTCGCCGGTTGCCTGGAAATGGCGGGCCAGTTCGTCGGTCTCTTCCCGGCTCATGAGCTTGTACTGGCTGATCTCCTGGAGATACCGATGGAGGCCCGCATTGCCCAAGGCCGGAAGATGATCGTCATCCGGCAGGGCGACAAGGGGGTGCAGCACTTCCTGCGCATCCTCCTCCTCATCGATTATTTCAAGGACTTCCGGGTCTTCTTTCATGTGGGTCATTATTATTAGAACCGCGCCAAAGGTCAATCTCTTTCCACAACCGCGCGGCCCTTGCCTGCCTCGCCGCATGCCTCTTCACAAGGCCAAAAGAGCGTAATCCCTTTTTAAAATTGCCTTTGCAAGGCTACCTTTTTATGATAGATACCCTCTTCTGTGGGCTCAGCATAATTTTTCCGCCCATTTTCTTGTTTCTGATACAGTACAACAACTGCCTGGCCGAAAAAACAGGACATTCCCCGGATTACCTTATGGAAAACATTCGAAATTTCAGCATAATTGCCCATATCGATCACGGAAAATCCACCCTGGCCGACCGCTTTATCCAGCTCTGCGGCATGGTTACCGACCGCCAGTTCCACGACCAGCTTCTCGACAGCATGGATATCGAACGGGAACGGGGCATCACCATCAAAAGCCAGGCGATCTGCCTTCCCTACCGGGCCAAGAACGGCAAGGACTACATCCTCAACCTCGTTGACACCCCAGGCCACGTCGATTTCAGCTACGAGGTCTCCCGGGCCCTTGCCTCCTGCGAGGGAGCGCTGCTTCTCGTTGACGCGGCCCAGGGCATTGAAGCCCAGACCCTGGCCAACCTCTACCTGGCCATGGAACATAACCTGGAAATAATCCCGGTCATCAACAAGATCGATCTCCCCTCCGCAGACCCGGAGGGGGTTGCCCACCAAATCGAGGAAGACCTCGGGTTGGACGCCGACCATATCCAGCTCTGTTCGGCAAAAACCGGAGTGGGCGTCGATGCGGTGCTGGAGGCGGTGGTCAATCTCCTGCCCCCGCCCAAGGGCGACCCGGAAAAACCCTTGGAGGCCCTGATCTTTGACGCGTTCTACGACCCGTTCCGGGGAACCATCATCTCCTGCCGCATCTTTGAAGGACGGATCAAGGCCGGGGACACCATGCTCTTCATGGCCAACAATGCCGCCTACCGGGTCGAAGAGGTCGGTTTTTTCCACCTGACCCGCGACCCCCAGAAAGAACTGAGCGCAGGCCAGGTCGGCTATATCATCGCCGGGATCAAAAACATCACCGACACCAGACCCGGCGACACCATCACCCTGAAGGACCGGCCCTGCGCCAAACCCTTGCCTGGGTTTCAGGAGATCAAACAGGTGGTGTTTTCCTCCATCTATCCCGTGTCCACCGACGACTACGAGATCCTAGCCACGGCCCTGGAAAAGCTCACCCTCAACGACGCCTCCCTCTCCTTCCAGAAGGATGCGTCCACCGCGCTGGGCTTCGGCTTCCGCTGCGGATTCCTAGGCCTGCTCCATCTGGAAGTGGTCCAGGAGCGGTTGGAGCGGGAGTTCGACCTCTCGCTGATCCTCACCGTGCCTTCGGTGAACTACAAGATCTTCCTCAAGGACGGGACCATGAAAGAGGTGGACAACCCGGCCCACTACCCGGACCCCACCACCATCGAGCGCATCGAGGAACCATTTATCAAGGCCACCATCCTCATCCCGGAACGCTACATGGGGGTGGTGATGACCCTGTGCATGGAACGGCGCGGCGAAAACACCCATTACCACTACCCCATCCCCGGCCGGATCGAGTTCACCTGCGAGCTGCCCCTGGGGGAAATCATCTACGACTTCTACGATCGGCTCAAATCCGTCACCCAGGGCTACGGCTCCTTTGATTATGATCTCCTGGATTATCGGGAAAGCGATCTGGTCAAGCTGGATATCCTGGTGAACGGCGAGCGGGTGGACGCCCTCTCCCAGCTGGTGCACAGCAACAATGCCAGGGCACGCGGACTCCATGCCTGCGAAAAACTGAAAGAGGAGATCCCGCGGCAGATGTTCAAGATCGCCATCCAGGCGGCGGTGGGCGGCAACATCATCGGACGGGAAACTATCTCCGCCCTGCGCAAGGACGTGCTGGCGAAATGCTACGGCGGAGACATCAGCCGCAAGCGGAAACTGCTGGAGAAACAAAAGGCCGGGAAAAAGCGGATGAAAACCGTGGGCAATGTAGAGATTCCGCAGAGCGCCTTTCTGGCGGTGCTCAAGTCAGATCAGTAAGGCCGCACCGGTTTTATTCAACAAAAAAAGCCAAACCACTCGCAGAGAATCAGGCGCCCCTGCGATGACTGCTTCTTACCTTGTCCGTCTGGGGCATTGGGTGGCAAGGACGCATTCGATCTTGCGCTCCATGATCTCCTGGACTTCCTCTTCGCTTAAGGCCGCGTTGTGCTCTTTGGAGATAAAGACAATACAGTCCTTGCAAACATTGAGCGCGCTGCGGTAATCGTCCAGTTCCTGGGCAACCTCCCAGCACGGCCTGTTTTCAAGGCCCTGCTTCCAGGCAAGACAGCTCTCCTCGCTCCCACAAAAAGTAATCTGCCAACAGTGCCATTCTTCCTGCTTTATCATGGTTTGCGTCCTCACACTTCCTGAAAAGAGAAAAGCCCCGGCCAAGCCGACGGCATTGTCATCACAATCAAGACCTAAAAAAAATCACCCCAGAAAAGTGGCGATTGCCGCCATCAACTCATCCTTGCCATCGCCTGTTTTCGCGGAAAACAGCACCCGATCCTGCTTGCTCAAGCCCAGCGCGGCATCGAGGCTCGCGGCCTGCTTGGCCTGCTCGTTATTGGACAGTTTGTCCCGCTTGGTATAGACGATGATAAAGGGGCGGCCTCGGCTCCGGAGCCATTCGACCAGCTCCCGGTCCTGGGCCTTCAGGAGATGCCGGATGTCGATGAGCACCACCACGCAGCGCAGCGTTGGGCTGGTGGACAGGTATTCGGTAACCAGCCCCTGCCATTCGTCTTGAAGTTTTTTAGAGACCTTGGCAAAACCGTAGCCCGGCAGATCGACCAAGTAGAGCTTGGCGTCAACGATAAAATAGTTGAGGCTCTGGGTTTTGCCCGGTCGGGAACTGACCTTAACCAACCCGTTGCGGTTCACCAACCGATTGATCAGGCTTGATTTGCCCACATTGGAACGCCCGGCAAAGGCGATCTCCGGCAGAGGTTCCTCAGGCAGCTGCGCCATTTTGTAGGCGCTTTTCACAAATTCTATCTTCGCGTAATTCACGGCAGAGTCGGTCACATTTTCTCCCTGGCGAGACTATCGCCCAGTCTTTGTTTGACAGCCCTGTCCGAATGAAACGTTAGATCACTTTGTTCAAGGAATATTCGATGATGCCTTCGGCGCCGTTTTTTAATAGCCTCGGGATAAGATCCCGCACCTCATGCTCGGAGATAACCGTTTCCACCGAATACCAGTCCGAATGATACAGATGCGCCACCGTGGGTGCGTTCATACTGGGCAGGATGTTGATCACCTGGTCCAGATGGGTCTGGGGCACGTTCATCTTGAGGCCGACGATCTTGTCGGCCCGCAAGGCCCCCTGCAAAAGCAGAGCGATGTTCTCGATCTTCTCCCGCTTCCAGGGGTCGGCCCAGGCAGCCTTGGAGGCGATGAACTGGGTGTTGGAGGTCATCAATTCGTGGATGATCCGCAGCCCATGGGCCCGGATGGTGCTTTCCGTTTCCGTGACCTCGACGATGGCGTCGGCCAGCCCGGAAACGACCTTGGCCTCGGTGGCGCCCCAGGAAAAGGAGATATCGACGTTGATGCCCTTTTGGGCGAAGAATTTCCTGGTATAGCCCACCAGCTCGGTGGCAATCTTCTTGCCTTCCAGGTCCTCAAGCCGCAGGATGGGGGAATCCCCCGGCACGGCGATCACCCAGCGGGTCGGCCGCCTGCTGACCTTGGAATAGATCAGGTCGGCCACCACCACGATGTCGGACTCGTTCTCCAGGGTCCAGTCCTTGCCGGTTATCCCTGCGTCCAGCACTTCTTTTTCCACATAACTGGACATTTCCTGGGGGCGACAGATGGAGCAAGACAGCTCGGGATCATCCACCTCCGGGAAATAATTGCGGGAAGAGAGCTTGATCCGCCAGCC
>CAYTVV010000021.1:3618-36308 GCA_964441875.1 uncultured Desulfurivibrio sp. | reverse complement strand
CCATGCCCACCGCGTTGGCAATGCCCTGGCCCAGGGGGCCGGTGGTGGTTTCGATCCCTGGAGCGTAGCCGTATTCCGGGTGGCCCGGGGTTTTGCTGTGCAGTTGGCGGAAGTTCTTGATCTCCTCGATGGGCAGGTCGTAGCCGCTGAGGTGGAGCAGTGAGTACAGCAACATGGAGCCATGGCCGTTGGAAAGAACAAAGCGGTCGCGGTTGGCCCATTTGGGGTTGGCTGGATTATGGGTAAGAAAGTCGTTCCACAGGACTTCGGCGATGTCGGCCATACCCATGGGCGCGCCGGGGTGGCCTGATTTGGCTTTCTGGATGGCATCCATGCTCAGGGCGCGGATGGCATTGGCAAGTTCTCTGCGTGATGGCATGGGGACCTCCAGGGTCTGGTTCGGTGGTGTTGGGATTGCCGGAGCAAATATGGTTACGAAATTTTTCTATATACCGTTGCTTGCGGGATATTGCGAATCATAATTTGTTGATCGCCGATGCTCTCACTTCTCCCGGCCTTTGTTTTTTTCATACCGAGAGATGGCATTGTACAGGCGGATGTATATTTCCTCGCCCAGATTGTCCACCAGGGTTTCCACGGCTTGTTTTTTGTGGGCATCGGTCTGGAGGGAATAGGATTCCGAGAGGGCGAAGTTGGACTGCCAGGCCGTTTTGCCGTTACTGGTGTCGGTGACGGTGTAGCTGACGCTTAAAGTGGCAATGAGTGCTTGAGCCCGGTCTTTGGCGTCATAGGCCCGGCCGGTATAACTCACCGCGTTGATCTTGCCGTTTAAGACATAATCGGCTTCCCCGGAGCTGTTCACCAGGGTGAACTGTTTGCTCTGGCCGAGCCAGTCTTGCAGGGCATTGTGGATGTCGGAGGCGAGCCGGATTTCATTGGTCGGGTTTGGCCAGATGGGAACATGGAGCTTGAGAACTTTGCCCTGTTTGTCCGGCGGCAGCATGTTGGGGTTGTGGTAGCCGCATCCGGCGATAATCAGCAGGACAAGGAGCAGGCTCAGGTGTTTTAGGGTAAAAATCTTCATGGTCTGGCTCCGTATTCGGACTCTCTCGGTTCACCCGGTGTCGTCATTCCGGCGGAAGCCGGAATCCAGTATTCAAGAGCTTCTGGACCCCGGCTTCCGCCGGGGTGACGGTGCTGGACACATCGGTTATTTATGCAGGTAAGCCTAAATCACAATATTGATCAGTTTGTTCGGCACGACAATCACCTTACGCACCGGGTTGCCTTCCAGGAATTTCTGCACCTTTTCATCGGCCAGGGCCATCTTTTCAAGTTCAGCATCGCTGGTGCCCGGCGCGACCTGGAGCTGGCTGCGCACCTTGCCTTTTACCTGGACAACGATGGTGATCGCTTCCTCCCGGACCGCTTCGTCATCGTACTCCGGCCAGAGCACTTCGGCAAGGGGGGTGGGGTGTTTTGTCAGCTCCCAGAGTTCGGCGCACAGATGCGGAACCATGGGGGAGAGCAGGGCAAGCATCGCCTCAATGGCTTCGCGGATCACCGCCGGGTCAGGGGCTTCGCCGCCTTCTTCCGCGGCAAGGCTGTACAGGGTGTTGGTCAGTTCCATCACCGAACTGATGGCGGTGTTGAAATGGAACTTCGCCTCGATATCCGCCCCGAATTTGCGGATGGTCTGATGGGTCTTCCGGTGCAGGGCCGTGCTTGCCGCATTCATCTCCTGGGGCAGACCGGAGGCAGGCTTGGCAAAGACGCTAAGATTTTCATCAACCAGGCGGTGCACCCGGTTTAAAAAGCGGTAGGCGCCTTCCACTCCCTGATCGCTCCATTCCAGATCCCGTTCCGGCGGGGCGGCGAACAGGCTGAAGAGGCGGACCGTGTCGGCCCCGTATTTTTCCACCAGCTCGTTGGGGTCCACCACGTTGCCCTTGGACTTGGACATCTTGGTGCCGTCCTTGATGACCATACCCTGGGTGAGCAGGTTGGTGAACGGCTCGTCGATGGACAGGTAGCCGAGATCGCGCAGAACCTTGGTGAAAAAACGGGAATAGAGCAGATGGAGGATCGCGTGTTCCACCCCGCCGATGTACTGATCCACCGGCAGCCAGTAACCGGCCTTGGCTTTATCCAGGACCCCGTCGGTGAACCGGGGGCTGACGTAGCGGGCAAAATACCAGGAGGACTCGACAAAGGTGTCCATGGTGTCGGTTTCGCGCCGGGCCGGGCCGTGGCAGAGAGGGCAGGTGGTCTGGTAAAAGCTTTCCAGGGTGTGCAGGGGCGATTTGCCGGATTTGTCAAACTGGACATCCGTGGGCAGGCTGACGGGCAGATCCTTTTCCGGCACCGGCACCACCCCGCACTTGGCGCAGTGGAGCATGGGGATGGGGGCGCCCCAGTAGCGCTGGCGGGAGATGCCCCAGTCACGCAGGCGGAAGGTGGTGCGCTGGTTGCCGAAGCCTTTTTCCGCAGCCGCTGCGGTGATGGCGGTCTTGGCCTGGTCTGAAGGCAGGCCGGTGAACTCCCCGGAGGCGACCAGGAAGCCGGGGCCTTCGTGGGCCTCGGTCATGGCAGCTGGTGCAAGGGGCTCGCCTTCTGGTTGAATAACGACCTTGATCTCAATCCCGTATTTTTGAGCGAACTCGAAGTCGCGTTGGTCATGGGCAGGAACGGCCATCACCGCGCCGGTTCCGTATTCCATGAGGACGAAATTGGCCACGTAAACCGGAAGTCTCGCTCCGGTGAAGGGGTTGAGGCAGTAGCCGCCGGTGAAGACCCCTTCTTTCTCGGGCTCGTCTTCCGGTTTCTGCCGCTGTTTTTCGATCTTGATCCGGGCCACGAACTCCTTGACCGCGCCTTCCTGGGGAGTGCCGGCGCTCAAAGTTAGAGCCAAGGGATGTTCCGGGGCGATGGACATGAAGGTCGCGCCAAAGATGGTATCCGGTCGGGTGGTGAAGATGGTCAGCGCCTTGTCGGAATTTTCGAGGGAAAAATGCACCTCGGCGCCCACGCTCTTGCCGATCCAGTTGCGCTGCATGGTGAGCACTTTTTCCGGCCAGCCCGTGAGCTTGTCGCAACCGGCAAGCAGCTCCTCGGCGTAGTCGGTGATCTTGAAGAACCAGCTGTTCATTTCCCGGGGCAGCACGGCATTGTCGCAACGCCAGCAAGCACCGTCGATAACCTGCTCGTTGGCCAGTACCGTCTGGCAGGTTTCGCACCAGTTGACCGTGGTCACCTTCTGGTAGACCAGTCCTTTTTCGTACATCTTGATGAAAAGGAGCTGCTCCCAGCGGTAGTATTTATCGTTGCAGGTGGCTATCTCACGGCCCCAGTCGTAGCTGAACCCCATGCGCTGCAACTGTTGCTTCATGTAGTCGATGTTTTCGTAGGTCCATTTGGCCGGATGGGTGTCGTGCTTGATCGCTGCATTTTCCGCAGGTAGGCCGAAGGCGTCCCAGCCCATGGGATGCAGGACATTGAAGCCCTTCATCCGCTTGTAGCGGGCCACCACATCGCCGATGGTGTAGTTGCGCACATGGCCCATGTGGATGCGGCCGGAAGGGTAGGGGAACATCTCCAGCAGATAGTATTTGGGACGGGAGGGATCTTCTTTTGCGGTGTAGGTGCTGTTTGCAAGCCAGTGGGAACGCCATTTTTCTTCGATGGCCTTGAAATCGTATTTCATATGTGTTGATCCGGTGTTTTTTTGCATTAAATCCCCCCTCCCTCGACGGGAGGGGGACGGAGGGAGGGTGAAGTTGCAACCTGCCGCGCTGGCTGTTTCCCCCTCTCCCTAGCCCTCCCCCGCCAAGGGGGAGGGAACTTTGGGGGCTGTTGCAAGAGGCTCGGTTGCGAATAGGCTAAACAGTACCGACTATCAATCTTTTTTATTCCGTTGACGGGAAATTATGCTGGGCAAGGTTCTCAAAGGAGGTGAAGCGGTCAAGAAATGCCAGCTCCACGGTGCCGGTCGGGCCATTACGTTGCTTGCCGATGATGACCTCGGCAATCCCTTTTCTCGGGTTGTCTTCCGCCTTGTTATAGACCTCATCGCGATAGATGAAGATGATCAGGTCGGCATCCTGCTCGATGGCGCCTGACTCACGCAGGTCGGAAAGCTGCGGCCTTTTGTTGGGCCGACTTTCCAAGCTGCGGTTCAGCTGGGAAAGAGCCATGACCGGAATGCTGAGCTCTTTGGCCATGGCCTTGAGCGAGCGGGAGATGTCACTGATTTCCTGTTCGCGGGACTGGGAGTTTGATTTGCCCCGCATCAACTGGAGGTAATCCACCACCACCATGCCGATGTTGTGTTCGGTTTTTAAGCGTCGGCACTTGGCCCGCATCTCCAGCACCGTGATGGCCGGGGTGTCGTCGATGTAGATGGGGGCTTCGGAAAGCATGCCCACCGCCCGGGTAAGCTTGGGCCAATCCTGTTCCTTGAGAAAGCCGGTCCGCAGCCGCTGGGCGTCAACCCGGCTGATGGAACAGAGCATCCGCATGCCCAACTGCTCCTTGGACATCTCCAGGCTGAACACTGCCACCGGGACCTTGTGGAGCAGGGCGGCGTTTTGGACCATGTTGACGGCCAGAGCGGTTTTGCCCATACTGGGACGGCCAGCCAGGATGATGAGGTCCGAGCGTTGCAACCCTGCGGTCATTTTGTCGAAATCATGGTACTCGGTGGGAACGCCGGTGATGTGTTCCTTGCGTTCGTAGAGCTGTTCGATGTATTTGAAGGTGCTGGAAATAACGGTCTTGAGCGAGTGGTAAGACTGGCCGCTCTTGGCCCGGGAGATCTCAAAGACGGTGGTTTCCACGTCGTCGAGGAGACCGTCGATATCATCCTGTTCCTCGTAGCAGCGGCCGGCGATCTCGGTGCCGGTTTGGATCAGCTTACGGAGGATGGCTTTTTCCCGCACTATTCTGGCGTAATAGGCAATGTTCGCGGCAACCGGTACGATGTCGGTGAGGGTGGCGAGGTAGGTGGGGCCGCCAATCGCCTCGAATCGGTTGTTGTCTTTCAGTAGGTTGGAAATGGTGATGAGATCAAGGGGTTCGCCACGGTCAAACAGGGTGATCATGGCGGAAAAGATGTGTTTGTGGGCGTCGCGGTAAAAATCTTCTTCGGTGAGAATCTCCGCCGCCCTGGGCATAGCTCCCTGTTGCAGCATGATGGAGCCGAGAACGCATTGCTCGGCTTCAAGATTCTGCGGGGGCAGACGGTGGGTGGTGGAAGGGCCTGGTCCGGATTCCATGGAGTATCGTTGGCTGTAATGAATGGGGGGCAGGTTTCTGCCCCCACTCGGTTATCCTGCGTTATTCCAAGGTCACAGCAAGCGGACGGATTCTGCGGCGTACACGTCTGAGCCCAGGTCCGCCTTCTGCTTACTTTAGAATTATTCCGCGGCCAGGGGAACGATTTCCACCGTGATTTCCGCGGAAATCTGGTAGCCGATCTTCACCGGCACCATGGTGACGCCCAGGGTCTTGATGGGTTCGTCAAGAACGATCTTTTTCTTGTCGATCTCAATGCCCAGTGCGGCAAGCTTTTCTGCAATATCCGCGGAGGTGACGGAACCATAGAGTTTGTTGTCATCCCCGGAACGATGGGCAATGAGCACCGTGGCTCCTGCCACCTTCTTGGCCAAGGCTTCCGCCTCGTCACGCTGATCTTTCTTTCTTGCCACAATGGCGGCTTTTTCCCTTTCCAGATTGGTCAGGTTTGCCTTGGTGGCAGGCACGGCAAGACGGCGAGGGATCAGGAAGTTGCGGCCGTAGCCGTCCTTTACTTTAACAACATCGCCTTCCTCGCCAAGAGTGTCAATGGTTTCTTTTAAAATGAGTTCCATGTTGTACCTCCGGTTGAATCCTGGGTGTGCCGGGATTCATTATTTCTGAAAAATGAAGACCCGGAAAAGGCCTCCAGATTCATAGTGTGTTTCTGTATTTAAGACACCGAGGTGTCATCCACATCTTTTTTAAGCCGCGGCTTCCTGAAATCAACCCAGACATCCGCCAGGCCGAGCACTGCAACAAAGCCGATGCCGTAAACCTGCAAGAACAGGAGGCTGTACGTTATCATTCTGATCGCCAGGGGCAGCGACCATTTATGCATCAGGCTCGAAACAACCGCCAGGCCTTGCGAGAGATAAAGAACCAGGAGCACCAAGCCCACATTCAAGCCCAGAGTGTGGAAGTTCTCATCGGGGACAAGAAGTGCGATGCCTGTCATTATTACCAGCCAGACCAGCAATTCCGGGAGCCGCCAGTTTTTTAAATCTTCCCGGTCTGTCCGGGAGGGGTCTTTTTTCCTCAGCAACCAGTTACCGATCACCGTGTTCAGCCAGACGGTGCAGATGATCGAGGTGAGGAGCAAGGCCGGGAAAAGTCGTGCCACCTGTTCCCTGAGCTGTGCGATGAAGCCCTTGATTGCTTCAAGATCACCGGCCGGGAAATGTCCTGAATCCCGGTACAGCGCAAAGGTTGCCTCGAATCCCTTATCCAGGCTCTGTCGCAGGTCAAGATACGGATTGCTGTTGCTTGCCATGCCGATCAGCCAACCCGCGACGAGCCAGACAAGGACGAGATAGCCAACGCTCTGTATCCCGGCCCGCTGGGCCGACTCATTTTTCCTGTCTGCCCTGGCAAGGATAAAGCCAATGGGCAGGAGGGTCAGTGAGAAAAGTAGGCCCGACAGGGCTCCGGTCCAGAAAGTCACGCCGGCTGCAATGCCAAGGGCCCAGGCAATAATGACTGCCCCCCGTTTTTGACCGTAAACGCTCAGGAAGTAGTAAGCCGGCAAAGGCATCAGGCAACGGAGCCACTCAAGGCCGACAAAAGCTGCCGGTACCGTGAAAACGAGGGCGGTGACAGCGATAGCCCCAATGGTCTCTGTCTGCCTGCTTGTTCCTATGCGTAAAAACACGATTCCCGGCTGGTTCCTGTTTTTTACTGCTGGGCCTGACCGGCATAAGGCAACAGGGCAATCTGGCGCGCACGCTTGATTGCCTCGGTGAGTTGCCTCTGGTGATGGGCGCAGTTGCCATAGATGCGCCGGGGAATAATCTTGCCGCGTTCCGTCACAAAATTGCGAAGGGTTTTAACATCCTTATAGTCAATCATCAGGCTCTTGTCCGTGCAGAAACGACAAACCTTGCGACGGTTGAAGATCTTCTTTTTCTTGATAACCATGGTCTTTCCTCTTTGTTGGTTCGATATATGTATAGTTAACGCGACAGGCGCAAAAACTATTCAGAGGCTTCGTCTGTATCTACAGTGGCGGTTTCCGGCTCAGCAAGCCCTTCCGGCTTGGGGGCATCCGGGATGAAGACATCCTGGGTTTTGACGGTCATGAACTTCAGAACCCGGTCATCGATGCGGATGAGCCGTTCCATTTCCTTGACGCCATCAGGCAGCCCGGCATATTCGACATAGAGAAAATCGCCCTGGATTTCTTTCTTGATGGGGTAGGCTAATTTTTTCAGGCCCCATCGGTCGGTTCTCACGATGAGTCCGCCAAAACCTTCGATGGTTCCAGTTACCTTGTCGGAAAGCGAAGAGAATTCCGTTTCTCCGGCCCCCGGCCTGACAATAACAATTGTCTCGTACCTGCGCATTGATTCCTCCTTGTGGTCATGTGGCCCTTGCTTTTTGCGTTTCATGCGAAGAGCAAGGAGGTATGTGGGAAAAAAACAGTAAAAAAACAATCGCGATTGATAGCAACTAACCTTGTGTTTGTCAATTGTTTTCTGGAGATGATTCCGGCTCGCTTTTGGTTTGTTGCCAGATCGTCAGGAGCGTATCGGTGTCAAGGTCACCCATCTGCTTTCCCTGTCCGGCTATATTTTTTCCAAGCATACGAAAGCGGGTGGTGAACTTGTGCGTTGCCTCATGCAGGGCGTCTTCGCCATCAATATCCGCCTTCCTCGCCACAACCGCGAGGGTAAAGAGGAGGTCGCCGAACTCCTCTTTGATCTGTTCACGCGTTCCATGGGCAAAGGCATCCTGTAGTTCCTGGAATTCTTCGCTGACTTTGCCTAGTGCCCCGGAGAGATTCGGCCAGTCAAAGCCCTCCCTGGCCACCCGGTCTGCCACCCGTTGCGCCCTGCGCAGGGCGGGGAGACTTTTTGGGATGGAGTCCAGTAAATGCCTGGGCTGTCCTTTCTGCTCGTTTTCTTGGTTTTTTATCGCCTGCCACTGCTGGCGAAGCTCCTGTTCCGAGTCTACGGTTTCACTGCCGAACACATGGGGATGACGGCGGATCATTTTGGCGGAAATGGAGTCAATGACATCACACAGGGTGAAGAGATTTTTTTCCTGGTAGAGGTTGTTGAGAAAGACAACCTGGAAAAGGAGATCCCCCAGTTCCTCGCAGATGTGGCTGGGGTTGTCGTCGTTGATTGCTTCAAGCAATTCGTGGGTTTCCTCGACAAGATACTGCTTGAAGGTCTGGGGGGTTTGTTTTTTATCCCAGGGGCAGCCATCCGGGGCTCGGAGGCGGCTGATAATCTCAAGGAGGGCAAGGAATTTTTCCGCAGTGTGTGTCATGGTCCTGCCTGTGTTTGGTTGAAGGGAAAGGGTCGGAGGCGGCACACGACCGGGCAGTGAGCATTCGTTTGCCATGATTCAAGGATTATGGGGGGATCTGTCTTCATGCATATCAGGAGGCTGATCCCCAAAAGGTTCTTGTATACCAGATCATGGGGGGGATGAGAAGAACTCATAAGGCAACAAAACACATCCGGGATACCGGATGTTGGGAAAAATGAGATTGTGGGGAAGATTACAACTAGTTATAGTTGCGCATATGGGTTTGGTTTTTCGGGGCACTATTTTTTCCCGGTGTCGGCTGAAAAAACAGCCGTCTGCTACGACTTGCAAAAAAAAGCATAATTGGATATAGATAAATCCTTCATCGAGGAATCCTGTTGTTTCTTCGTTCTTATTATTGATGCATGTGTGAAAAAATGGTGTTTGGCGCAGGGGGGGCCGTGTTGCCAATGGAACCGTTGGGCATGGCATTTTCAGTGGTTTTGAACCTGTGCGAGGTGAGTGGACATGGCAAAGAAGGTTATACTTGAAAAACACAAGGATGTGGCGCGGATCGATCAGGAAGACAAGCGGACACACGGCTGGTATGTGCGCGTTCGTTTTCAGGGGACAACGCATTCGAAGTTTTTTTCCGATGGTAAATGCGGCGGGCGCTACTCTAGCCTGCTGGCAGCCCTCACCTGGCGGGACACCATGGAAAAAAAGATCGGAAAAATCCGAACCGACAAACATCTTGTCACGGTGAGCAACACCACCACCGGGGTTGTCGGCGTCAGGTTTAACGAGAAGCTGAACCGGTATGAAGTGAGCTGGGTGAATCGTGTTGGCAAACAGGGGAAAACTTCCGTTTCCGTGAATAAAAACGGGAAGGAAAAGGCATTCCAGATTGCCTGCGAGATACGAAAGGTAAAAGAAGCCGAGCGGCTCAGCGCCTAACGGACTGGTGGGAATTTTTTTCTGGGCACCTTGTGCCGGGCAGGATCATTGCTGACTTGCTGTGTTCCTCGATTACGGAGTGTGGTCCAGTAGTGGGCACAGCTCCATCGGCACGGTAAGCAAGGCTTGGGCGCCATGTTCTTTCAGTTCGCCTGCGGTGCGAAATCCCCAAAGCGCCCCAATGGCAAACATCCTGGCTGCCCGTGCTGTTTGCATGTCGGTGTTGGTGTCGCCTAGATAGAGAAAATCCGCCGGTTCAAAATGCAGCAGATTGGCGATGCGCAATGCCCCGGCAGGGTCAGGTTTTCTGGGAATTGTTTCCCTCGCTCCGGCAACCACGGCAAAATGCCAGTTCGGCAGAAGCGTCCTGACGACCTCCTGGGTTAACTCGTCTGGTTTGTTCGACAGGATTGCCATCTCTATCCCCCGGCTTGCAAGTGCATCGAGCAATTCGGCAATGCCGGGATAGGGGCGTGTTGTGTCAGCCCAGTGCATGGCGTATTCCTGGCGCATCTTTTGGACACAATCCTGGACAAGGTTCTGTTGCTGGGCCTCCGCAGGCAGGGCGCGTTGGACCAGCTTGGTGATCCCGTTGCCGACAAAATAGCGGTAGGCCTGTGCTGGGTGGGGAAGGAGTCCTTGGCGGGTCAGGACACGATTCATCGAATCCGCCAGATCGGCGAGGCTGTCAACGAGTGTGCCGTCCAAATCAAAAAGCACACATTTGCGGGGAGTCATGGAGGGGCCCGGGAGGGTTGCTTCGGCTTATTTTGTGGAACCGGCCTTGGTGTCAGCCAGTAAAGCGAGAATCCGCAGGCCAACCCCGAGCCTTGCCCGGAGCAACGAGGGTTTGGCTGGTTTGACCAGGTAGTCGTCCGCCCCGCCTTCCAGGGCAAGGACTTGTTCCTCAATGGAGCTGCGGGCGCTGAAGATGACCGTGTACACATATGGCCCGGCCGTGCGCATGCGAATACGTTGACAGACCTGCATGCCGCTAAGACCGGGAATGTTCCAGTCCAGAATGGCCAGGGTTATGGTGGCGTCGTTTTCAAGGGTGTTCCAGGCGTTGTCGCCATTATCCACCTCGATGGGTTCGTAGCCCCATTTCACCAGAAAATTATTTAAACCCTTACGCACCACGGGGTTATCCTCTGCGACCAAGACTTTGGGGCGTTTGGGGGCCTTGGGAGTTGTAGCCGCCTCTTGTGCCTCTTCTTGTTCCTTCATGTGGTGCGCTCAATTATTGACAGGGGTTGCCTTTAGGGGAATTAAGTCTCTAGGGAATTGTTACATAAAAAGGGGTTGTGGGGCAAGACAAAACCAGAGTTGGCCGGAGTTTGTTGGGATTATCATGTAATATTATAGTGTTACATCTTAATATGCTGTGCGGGGTGATTGTCTTTGTTCTGTCGCGTCTTTCCTCTTGACTCTCTATTCCAATAGCACTATTCTTTGCGCGTTTTAGTTGTAATACGGTGTTGAGCATTCCGAAGGAAGTGCGCATATTTTTTATGATTTCAGAAAGGTTTTTGTTCTGGAATCATAACAGGATGTTTTTGATTCAATAAAAAATTTTAAGGAGGATCACCATGTCTGTTTGTGTTGTTGGCCATTCAAATCCCGATACCGATTCCGTTGCCGCTGCCATTGCTTATGCCCACTATCTGAAGGCAACCGGCACTGACGCCATTGCCTGTATGCAGATTGAGGCAGCCAAGTTGAACCCCGAGAGCACCACCGTTCTCAAAAACTTCGGCCTGGCCGCGCCCCAGACCATGATGGACGCTGCTGGCAAGAAGGTTGCCCTGGTTGATTTCAGCGATATCGGTCAGGCTCCGGCAAACATCAAGGACGCCGAGGTTGTCGCCATTGTTGATCACCACAAGATCGGTGATATCACCACCAACAATCCCATCGTGTTCAATGCCCAGCCGGTTGGCTGCACCTGCACCGTGCTGTACGAAATGTTCAAGAACAACAATGTTGCCCTGCCCAAGGATATTGCCGGCGCCATGCTTTCCGCCATCCTGAGCGACACCGTGAACTTCAAGTCCCCCACCTGCACCGCTCCCGACAAGGCTGCGGTTGCTGCGTTGAAAACCATTGCCGGCGTTGCCGACACCGATGCGCTTTTCATGGAGATGTTGAAGGCTAAGTCTTCCATTGACGGTATCCCCATGAAGGATCTCGTTTTCCGTGACTACAAGGATTTCGACATGAACGGCAAGAAGGTCGGCATCGGCCAGCTCGAGCTCGCCACCCTGGATCAGGTTGCCGGCATTCGCGCCGACCTGTACAAGGCCCTTGAGGATCTCAAGAAGGATGGCCGCCACTCTATACTGTTCATGCTCACCGACGTGGTGAAAGAAGGCACCGATCTGCTGGTGGTTTCCGATGAGCCCGCGCTTATCGAGCAGGCTTTCGGCGGCAAGATCGCAGGCAACTCCATGTGGATAGGCGGCATGATGAGCCGCAAGAAACAGACCGTTCCGCCGTTGCAGAAGGTTTTTGGCTGCTAAGGCGCTGAATATCTAGGTTGGTTTTTAAAAACCCCCGGACGGGATTTCCGTCCGGGGGTTTTTTGTTGAGATCATGGGGAGAGCTGCACCGCGGAAGCGTTCGGCGTTATTTCTTCCTGGTGCTTCCTTTTTTGGCGGGTTTCTTGTGTATTGGCCTGCTCGGGGTGATGGGGGCCTTGGCCTCCTTGTTTGCCTCTTCCCACGGTTTGCGGCCAACCAGGCCAAGCAGTCGTTTGTCCAGTCTGACAAGATGATGCATGGCCCGTAATTTTTCCGGGTCGGTTTCCCCATTGATGTTTATGATGATCAGGCGATTGAGTCCGCGTCCATACTGGTTGTTCAGGTCGATCACCGCTCCGATCACCACCAGCCTGCCGCTTTCTATTCTTTGCTCGTACCGTTTCATGGCTGTGGCTACCTGAAAATCAACATTCTTTTCCACCAACACCGGTTCTGTCTGTGCCCCAGCCCCACCGCCTGCTGTGTTTTCCCCCAGGGAAATACGCAGTCCGTCCAGGTCATGACGCAGATCTGGTCCCAGGTGGCTATACCCTTTGGCGAAAAGCCGGAGGCTGTCGCTGTTGGTATTGCCGGTGATAAGCAGAACCGGGGCGAGGAGCGCGTTGACCCCGTAGTCGATAGCGCCAACGGACAGGGAGAGTTGATTTCCGGGATTTCGGACCGTATAGATCGTGTCAACCGGATCAGGATAAAACAGGGTCGGCTGCACTCTGGCATCGCAATCAGCCAGCCAGATCATGTGCGGGGTGCCTGGCATCCGCAGTGGTTCGTCAACAGGCCTGCTGGCCACAATCTGATCGTTGTGCCGGGCGATTTTTTCTGCCACGGCATAGGGGGGCAGCCCTGCCCGGAGCTTTTTGATCGGGAGCATATCCGCGCTACTGGCCAAGGGAAGTAGCGCGACACATAAAGAGAGGGGGATGACTATTCCGAGTCGCATTGGGTTTGGTCCTGGGGTTGCAAGATATTGGCGGATAGCGGTTACTGTCATTATCGGTGAATTCGTGAATGTCTAAAATTTTTTTCACGCATGGGATCATGTCGCAGTTGGATTACGGAATAGTGTCGCACCATAAATACGTAAAAACAGAGAGTTGCCGCAATGTGTGCGTTGTCGGGCCGACTTTTTTGGCAATCGACAAATCCAGCCTGTTGTCTTGACAATGAAAAAGAGCATACTTATTGTTGGACACCAACCTGAAATTGTTTGGAAAAATCAAGTTATTGCAACGGGATACAGTTCGATTCGCACATCCCCAAGGGGTTTGTTGCGCCGGAAAGGAGATACGGGTGGCTGAGCAAGAAGAAAAAATAGAAGAAGGCCTTGAGCAGGACAGCTCCGGGAAAGATCAGGCCGAGGCGGAAGATGTCTCCGTTCTGTTGGCAAAAGCTATGGAAAGGAATCTGGAACTGGAGGACAAGCTGCTGCGCATGGCGGCGGAGCAGGATAATTTCAAAAAAAGAATGCAGCGAGAGCGGGAAACAGCGCTCAAGTATGCGGAAGAAACCATCCTCCGGGAGATTCTTCCTTCTCTCGACAACCTCGAACGTGCCGTTGATCAGTGCAAATGTTCCCCTGATGCCGGGACTCTCCTGGCCGGGGTGGAAATGACCTGCAAGGGGCTGCTCAATACCCTGGAAAAATTTGGGGTAAAACCCCTGGCAGGCAAGGGGCAACCCTTTGATCCGAATTTTCATGAAGCCGTGGCCATGGAAGCCAGTGCGGACGTGCCGGAAAACCAGATTTTGCAGGAGTATCAGAAAGGATATATGTTTAAGGACAGGCTTATCCGGGCGGCCAAGGTCGTCGTTTCAAAGGGTAACGTTGAAGAATAATTAGGATGGTTCATCCCGTTATATTAAGGAGAATTTGCGATGGGAAAAATTATTGGTATTGATTTGGGAACGACAAACTCATGTGTCGCGGTGATGGAAGGCGGTGAGCCCAAGGTTATCGCCAATGTGGAAGGCAACCGGACAACGCCTTCGGTGGTGGCTTTTTCAAACAGCGGAGAGCGGCTGGTGGGGCAGGTTGCCAAGCGGCAGGCGGTTACCAATCCGACCCGCACCCTGCATGCGATCAAGCGGCTTATCGGGCGTAAGTTCATCGATGCGGAAGTAAAAAAGAGCATCGAGATCAGCCCGTTTCAGATAGTCAACGGTAAGGATGGCGACGCGGCAGTTGAGGTTGACGGCAAGGTTATGACCCCTGCCGAGATCTCCGCCATGATTCTTACCAAGATGAAGCAGACCGCAGAGGAATATCTCGGCGAGGAAGTCACCGAAGCGGTTATCACCGTGCCTGCGTATTTCAACGATTCCCAGCGCCAGGCCACCAAGGATGCGGGCAGGATTGCGGGTCTTAATGTGCAGCGGATCATCAACGAGCCTACAGCCGCAGCCCTGGCCTACGGTCTGGACAAAAAAGGCGAGGAAAAGATCGCCGTGTTCGACTTGGGCGGCGGCACTTTTGATGTTTCGGTGTTGGAGATCGGCGACGGCGTGTTCGAGGTGAAATCCACCAACGGCGACACCTTTCTCGGCGGCGAAGATTTCGACATGCGCATCGTCAACTGGATTGCCGATGAGTTCAAGCGGGATCAGGGCATTGATCTGCGCACCGACAATATGGCCTTGCAGCGGTTGCGGGAAGAGGCGGAAAAAGCGAAGATGGAACTTTCCACCACCATGGAAACCGACATCAATCTGCCCTTTATCACGGCGGACGCCTCCGGGCCCAAGCATCTCCAGATGAAGCTCTCCCGCGCCAAGCTGGAAAGCCTGGTGGAAGATCTGATCGAGCGCACGGTAAAGCCCTGCCAGATTGCCCTGAAGGATGCAGGCATCAGTGCGGCGGACATCGACGAGGTGATCCTGGTCGGCGGCATGACCCGGATGCCCAAGGTGCAGGAAAAGGTTAAGGAGATCTTCGGCAAGGACCCCCATAAGGGTGTGAACCCGGACGAGGTTGTGGCCATCGGCGCCGCAGTGCAGGGCGGGGTGCTCAAGGGCGATGTCAAGGACGTGCTGCTCCTCGACGTTACTCCGCTGTCCCTGGGTATCGAGACCTTGGGCGGGGTGATGACCAAGCTCATCGAGAAGAACACCACCATCCCCACCAAGAAGAGCCAGGTTTTCTCCACCGCGGCGGACAGCCAGCCCGCGGTTTCCATCCATGTGCTCCAGGGCGAGCGCGAGATGGCGGCAAACAACAAGACCATCGGCCGGTTCGAGCTGACCGATCTTCCCCCGGCCCCGCGTGGGGTGCCGCAGATCGAGGTCACCTTTGATCTCGATGCCAACGGCATTCTCCATGTTTCCGCCAAGGATATGGGCACCGGCAAGGAGCAATCCATCCGGATCACCGCCTCCAGCGGTCTTTCCGAGGAAGAGATCAAGCGGATGCAGAAGGACGCCGAGGCTCATGCCGACGAAGACCGTAAGCGCAAGGAACTGGTCGAGACCAAGAATCAGGCCGATTCCATGATCTATGCCACGGAAAAGAGCATGAAGGATCTGGGCGACAAGGTTGACAGCGAGACCAAGGGCAAGGTTCAGACCGAGATCGACAGCCTCAAGAAGCTCATGGAGTCCGAGGATGTGGAGGCGATCAAGAAAGGGCTTGAGTCTTTGACCCAGGCTTCCCACAAGCTGGCGGAGATGATGTATGCCCAGGCGACCAAGGACAAGGCAGGCGAAGGCGCGGAAGGCGCTGCCGGTCAGGCCGGTGGGGCAAAGAAGGATGACGATGACGTGGTGGATGCGGATTTTGAAGAAGTGAAATAACCACCGCGTGGTGCAGTGATTTTCGGCCAGGAGACCCATGTCTCCTGGCCTTTTTTATGCCCGGTGCTCAGTCGGCGCCGCAGCGAAGGCGGGAGAGCGCCTCGCTGAAGTTGAATCTGTCGTCATGCTCGCCGCTGTGGCAGCGCTGGCAGGTGGCCATGGTCGGCTGGCCAGCTTTGGCAGCTGCTGGCTGGATGGTGTGGGCGCGAGCCGGGCCATGGCAGGATTCGCAGCCGACCTGGCGCAGGTCATGGGCAAGGGCGAGCATTTCCTGTCCGGTCTGGGCGGCAGGGCCGGTGATGTGGCAGGGCAGGCACTGCACATTGAACTGCTGCCCCTTTGCCTCCAAGGTGTCATAGGCCGTGGCATGTTGGGTGCCGCGCCATTTTGCAAACTGGGGGGCATGACAGCTGGTGCAGGCGGTGCTGCCGGCGTAATTTCCTGTGGGCCCTTCTTGGGGCTGGCCGGTAATCCCTGAAATTCTCGCTTTTACCGCAGCCTTGCCGATCCGGTTCACCTCGCTGGTGGTTGCATCGACAATGGCCCGGACCGCCGGGTTGTCCGGAAGGTCCTTACGCATGGCCTCAAATTGGTTGTGGTACGAGGAGAATTGTTGGCGGCTCGCCTGCCGCGCGTTTTGCTCGGCGGTGAGACGGACAATCTCTTCTTCCAGCAGTTTCTGTCTTGCAAGCAGGTCATTGTAAGCTTCAAGAACCTCGGGCTGGTTCTTGAATGCCTGTTCCGGCTCGCCTTGCCGACGATAACGATTGAGCTGCCATCCCAGGCGGTCCATTTCGTTTTTTTTGTCCGCCAGCAGATTTTCCGAGCCTGGCTTTTCCCATCTTTTGCTCTGTGCGCTCCAATGCACCTCCAGAATACCCACTGATTTGCCCTGTGCTTCCGTCTGGGTGATCAGGGTGTTGTTGATCCGCTCCGGGGGGATGTTGCCCGGAGTGTTTCCCCCTTGGAGAATCAGGTGGATCTCGGGATGGGCCTCCGCGATCTTCCGGTTTATCGCCGCCGGAAAGCTGGAAAGCAGAATGGTCATCTCGGCCCGGCCACGTAGCTGGGCGAGTTCTTTGGGCAACACCTCTTCCCATGGGGCAATGAGCGCATTGTCTTTTTCCGGGAGGAAAGATTCGGACCCTTGGCCGGTGAGGCCGATGACCGCGATGCGCATACCTCCTGCCGTGATCAGGGTGTGCGGTTTGAACCAGGGCTTGCGCTCGGTGCGGCTGAGCAAATTGGCGCTCAGCCAGGGGAAGCTTGCTTTTTTCTGGAGGGCGAGAAGGAAGGGAAGACCTGCCGCGAGATCCTGCCTGGCCACGCCGACCGCGGCAAAGGACATCTTGTTGTATGCCGCGATAATTCCTTGCGCCGTGACAGTGAGCTGTTCGCGCTGATCCGGCGGCAATTTTTCATCCTTGAAAAGCAAGGCCCCGCTGTCAAGGGCAAGTACCGCGGATTTCTTCCCCCGTGCGGCCTCAAGCTGCTGCGCTTTCTTGGGCAGACCGCCCAACTGATTGCTTTTTCAGCCGCAGGGCTCGGTTTCTCCCCGCACATCATTGGAAAAGAAGATGGTCAGGTCGTGCAACGCTCCTGCGTGCTGCTTGGGGTTGTCCGCCTGTTTTGTCACCGCCTCCGATGCAGGTGCGGTTATGCTGAGCAGGGCAAGAAAGGAAAGCAGTAGAAAGGTGGCCTGTTTGTTCATGGTGATGTGTGCTCCTGAGCTGGTAGTTGCCGGAAAGAGGATCAGGCGGGTTGTTTTTTTCGATCCCGTAGCAGCTGTCGCCATTTTTCGAGCCGGTCCCGAATAACCGCTTCATAGCCGCGGTTTGTTGGCTGGTAATATATGGTCCCTTTAAGCTGCTCAGGGAGATGGTGCTGATCCACCAGGGCATGGGGATCATCGTGGGCATATTGGTATCCTTTTCCGTAGCCGAGATCCTTCATCAGTGCGGTTGGCGCGTTCCGAATATGGTGAGGCACGGGGAGACTTCCTGTCTTTCTGATGTCTTGCATGACCGCATTATATGCCGCATACACGGCATTGCTCTTTGGGGCGGTGGCAAGATAGGTGACGGCCTGGGCCAAGGCCAGTTCACCTTCGGGGCTGCCCAGGGTTTGATACGAGTTCCTGGCGTTGATGGCAATTGTGAGAGCCTGCGGGTCCGCATTGCCGATGTCTTCCGAGGCGAAACGGATCAGGCGGCGAAGCACATACAGGGGCTCCTCCCCGGCTGCGAGCATCCGGCACAGCCAATACAGGGCCCCGTCCGGATCGCTGTCCCGCAGGCTTTTGTGCAAGGCCGAAATCAGGTTGTAATGCTCCTCTCCGTCCGCATCATAGCGCAGGCTTTTGCGCTGGATGGCTTCTTCCACCGTGGTCAGGGTTATCTGTCGCGTGCCCGTGGCATCCGGTTCAGCGAGATTGGCGGCGATTTCCAAGCTGTTCAGCAGGCTGCGTGCATCGCCGTCGGCAATCCTGGCCAGGTGGGCGGCAGCCTCCGGCGCAAGAGATATCTGCCAGGAGCCCAGCCCCTGGTCCTTATCCGTGATGGCCCGTTGGAGAATGGTCTGTAAGTCATCCGGGCTCAAGGGGTCAAGGACCAGAACCCGGCAGCGGGAGAGCAGGGGCGCGATAACGTGGAACGAGGGATTTTCGGTGGTTGCGCCGATGAGGGTCAGCAGGCCGCTTTCCACATGGGGGAGAAAGGCGTCCTGCTGGCTTTTGTTGAAGCGATGGATTTCGTCCACGAAAACAATGGTGGCGGTGTTGTGCTCTTCCTTGGCCGCCTGGGCCTGGGCCACTATTTCCCGGATCTCTTTGACCCCGGATAGGACTGCGGAAAAGAAAGAAAAATCAGCCCCGGTTGTTTGGGCCAGAATCCGGGCCAAGGTGGTTTTACCGGTGCCGGGCGGGCCCCAGAGGACAAGAGAGGGCAGGTATCTCTGGTGAATGAGCCGCCTAAGGAGCTTGTCCTCGCCCAGCAGCTGTTTTTGCCCGACAAAATCATCTATCGTTTGCGGACGCAGGCGTTCTGCCAAGGGGGCGGTGTGGGTGGCGGGTTGTCGGGCCATGACTTTTTATCTGGCTGTTGGAGGAGATGGGTGAATCGATTTTAAAAAAATAGTATGCCAGGAATTTGCCGGAATGTCATCAGCTGATCACATGGAAGGGTAGGGCGTAAATTCTCCGGATTTTTTTACGCCAGTAGGGCGGCGAGACGATCGGCCAGGCGCTCCGCCGAAAAGATCAGGGATTCCAGGTCGAGAAAATTCATAACCTGGCGATCGAAGAGAATCTTGACCTTGGCGGGAAATCCGTCTTCGGGTTCCTCCGCCCAATAGACCAGATATTGCGGAATCTTGGGCAGGACCGGGATGATGCAGCCGAGCGTGGCGGATGGCGTCGGGTGTGCGACGCCTCCTAGCCGGTTGCACGCCGAACTGATAGTCTCGGCAGGAAGATGGGCGAAGAGTTCCGCCAATCTATTTTCGCAATAGGTGGCAAGGGTTCTTACCTTGGAGATCGAGTTGGGCAAGGTTTCCAGGCCGATCCAATCCAAGGCAGGATCCGCGCCGCCTTGGGAGTGGATATAATTGTAGATCAGGATCTGGTCTCTGGGGTCATCCGGGGTACAGCCGTCCAGAAGAATTCTTTGTCTGCTCAGGAGGACCTCTTGGGCAAGAAATGGAAACGACAGAGTTTGGTTGTCCTCGCCACAGAGAGTGGCGCCCAAGGGGGCGGCAATAATGGCGAAATCCAGGGCGGAGATTTTGTCTTTAAGGTGTTCTATAAGGGTAAGATCGCGTTGACCGGAAAGTTCCTCAAGCGCAGGGCCTTGTTTTTGTGCAACATCCAGGCCGGAGGTGTCAAGATAAGGGCATTTGCCAAAGGCCTCGCCACTCTTGGCGACCGCGGCGGAAAAGGCAAGGCAGGTTGGGTAGCCGCATTGAGCGCAATTGGTCTTTGGGGTTCGCCGAACAATTTCGAGGGGGTGCATGGACACGGCTATTTATGTTTTTTGTGGCAGGTCTTGGTGAGGTCGTTCACTTCCGCGGCATATCCCAGAGCTTTGGACATATCGCCATTGCGGGCACAGATCAAGGCCTCCCGCAGGATCGTAAAACAGGCAAGCCAGTCTTCATGCCAGGCCGGTTCTGTGAAGGCGGTATAGTTCTCAAAGGCGGAAATAAGGGATTTCTCCTCGGCAGGAGTGGGAGCCTGGCCCTGTTCAAGCGTTTTGAAAACGCTTTTCCAGAGGCTGGTAATCTCTTTTTTTATTTTTTTCCCCTCCGGCGGTCGCCCCTGCAATCGCAACTCCTTGTCATGCCTGTCCTGGTAGGGTTTTTCCGGGATATGTTTCTGGTTGTTGGCCGTCAGCAAATCCTCCCTATCCGAATCTCTGAGGGGCACTTGAAAAGATAGGGTGAAATATGCGGTGTCGCCCGTGACCTTCTGCTTGGTTTTGACGAACAGCGGGTTTCCTATGGCGACAAATCGATTGCCGACCCGGAGTTTTCCCTGGGTAAGATCATTGGCCAGAGCCGTGAGGTCGGCGGCGATGGTTTCAAGGTTATTTTGGTTGTTGTGCTGGGCAGACATTGTCTCTCGCGTTAATAAAAGATTACCAGGGCAGTGATGTTGTCGCGGCCGCCTTGCTCATTGGCGGCGGTGACCAGGGTTTCACTGGCTTTTTCCGGGGTGGAGGCATTGAGGAGGATTTGCTCAATCCGGGTGTGGTCAACCATGTTCCACAGGCCGTCGGAACAGAGAAGCACCCTGCTTCCGGGCCGCAAAATATTTTTGTGGTATTCCGGCCCCTCAAGGGAGTGGAAACCGATGGCCCTGGTTACCACATGGCGAGGGACCTGGATATCCTTGTTGTTGGCATCGGTTCGGTGGAGGTATGCCACAGTGGTATGATCGGTGGTGATCTGTTTCAGGCTGCCTTTTTCGGCGAGATAACAGCGCGCATCCCCGACGTGGCAGGTGTGGAGACGGTTTTCGTCAAGAAGGCAGGCAACCATGGTGCAGCCCATGCCCTGCATGGTTTCGTCGCTGGCGGCCTTGGCCATTACGGCCTGATTGGCATGACTGAAGGCCGCCAGCATACTCTGGTGGATTTCATCGTCGTTGCCTTGTATTTCCCTGATTTTTTCTTCCGAGAGGAATTCGAGTAGGGATTCGATGGCCAGGCTGCTGGCGACCTCGCCCGCATTATGGCCGCCCATACCATCGGCAACTACGAAAAGACGCCGGTTGCGCAGAGAGCAAAAGCTGTCTTCGTTATGGTCGCGGACCATTCCGGTGTCCGTGCGTCCATAAAAAGAAATGGCTCTGGGCTTGCTTTTGCAGATTTTTTTAAAAAAACTGAACATCATGAATGTCCTGTTGTGCATTCCCGACCGGGGAAATTACTCAAAATCAAGTTGGTAGATTACCATCCAAAAAACAATGGCCCCGTCTTTTCTCCCGGCAAGAAAGGTGTGGGGCTTTGGTCCATGGGCAAGGCTGTAAATGCCATCGCCTCTGCCGTCAAGGATGGTGAGGCATTCCCCACTGTTACTGTCCCAAAGTTTGATGATGTCATCTTCGCAGCCGGAGATCAGGGTCTGGTTGTCCTGGAGAAACAAAGCGGAAGAAATGGTTTCATCATGGGCTTTGATCGATTTGAGGCAGCGTCCGGTCTTGTGTTCCCATACTTTGAGGTGCCGGTCGGTGCCGGCGGAAACAAAGCGCTGGCCATCAGCCGAATTTGCCAGGGCGATAACCGGCATGGCATGGGCTTCAATGATTCGCGTGCATTCTTTGCCGTTTGCGTCCCAGAAGCGGACAGAACCGTCTTCGCTTCCGGTTACCAGATTTAAACCGTTGGTTGTATAGGTAATGGCGCGGACAGAGCCGCCTTCCTTGATTGAAGTGGTCATTTCTGGACCGGTGCCAAGCTTGCGTATTTTCATGATGCCGTCTGCGCCGCCGGAGGCAAGGTAGCGGCCATCTTCGTTGAAGGCTAAAGCATGCACCGGGCCATTGTGGGCAGGCTCCCTTGATTCCAGGGCGCCGGTTTTTGTGGAAAAAAGGCAGACGGTCCCATCCTGTGCGCCTACGGCGATAAAATTGCTCCGGGGGCAAATAGCCAGCGCGGAAATGGCGCTGCCGTCTTTCCCCAAGACAAGGCCATGCTGTGAGGAGGCGCCCAGGTCGTGAAGGATTATTTTTCCCTTGGGGCCGGCGGCAACAAATTTCTTCGTATTCGGGATATGGGCTAGATGTGTTGTTGGCCCTTCATCTCCGCTCAGAGTTAGAAAACGCTGGACTCCCAGCACTTTCTTTTTTTTGCCGACCAGCAACAGTCTATGATAGACCATGTTGAAAACTTTGTCTTTTTTGTAGCTGCTGTTCTTCCAAGCCGTCATCAGGATGTCATGGCATGGGCCATAGCGTTTATTGTCCAGATGGTCGAGGATGTTGCGCTGCACGGAGAAATGGAGTTGCCCTTCCCGGAAAATTTCCAGGGAGTTTTTTGGGGTACACAGGCGGAATTCCGGGAATTGCTGTTTTTCAAGCTCGATGTTGTCAGCCACCATGCTGCGTTTGACCGCAGCCTCCATCTCGGTGAGCCAGGGCGTTGTGGCGCCACGTTTCTTGGCTGTTTCAATCTGCCGGATAATTTTCCCTGCTTTTGTTCCCGAGCGCCAGTTGAGCAGAATCATATTATAAACCGCTTCGGGGAGCATCTCATTGACGTCAAGGGTCTTGTTCAGGCAGGCGGCAGCCTCTTTGCTTTCTCCCAGTTCAAAAAGGGAGACGGCTCTGTTGTTGAGGCCGTCTGCCCTGAGATCGATATTGCTGAGTTCCGCGTAGGGGCAGGAGGTGTTAAAGGCCGCAGTGTAAGCCCCGTTCAGGGCTTCCCGCATCTCGGCAAAATTTTGATAGCGGTCGTCGGGGTTGTAGGCAACGCTTTTGCGTAAAACAGTTTTGAGCCCTGCGGAAAATTTGATGTCCGGCGCAGCCGGAGTCGGGGTGGGTATCTTATGCTCAACCGCATTGTTGGTAAATGGTTTTTTGCCGCAGAGCATAACCCAGAGACACAGGCCGAACGAGAAGATATCCGTCCGCAGGTCAACCGTGTGGGCGTTGCGCAGTTGTTCCGGGGAGGCGTAGCCTAGGGTTCCCCGAAAACCGATGGTGGCCTCATGATCTGCGGTGTCAATATCAGGAACCTGGCCGTCGCCTTTTTCCGTATCTCCATGGGCAAGGAGAATGCCGAAATCGGTTATTTTCAACAAGGAGTTTTTGGTGATCAGGATATTCTGGGGTTTGATATCGCGATGGATAATGCCCCGTTGGTGGGTAAATTCCATGCCGTGACAGAATTGAATGGCAAGAGACAGGGCGGTGCGGAGGTTTCTACAGCGACCGGCCTTGATCCAGTCGGAAAGATTCCCGCCATCGACAAATTCGATGAAAAGATGGGGGATCTTGTTGATGCCAAGAACATAAAAACAGGAAGCGACATTGGGATGCATGCCCATCCTGACCCAACTGTTGGCTTCCTTGAGTATCCGGCGCATGCCCTCACGGTCCGCAAGAACTTCAGGCCGGGGAGCTTTGATTGCGACCTTTATTTTCCAACCGAGATGCTCCGAGATGTAAACGTTCCCCATGGATCCCGACATAACCTGTTCGATATGATAACGGTTAAGAATCGTATCTCCAGGAGCCCAAATAGGCACCTGAGGAATTTCAGGAGAAAGGGAAGGCTGTCGGGCTTTGGTGGATGCTTCACCTGGGATGCCGGGGGAGGCGCCTTTCTTCCACCTGTTTATTTGGGTAAAGAGTCTGGAAAGCATCCGGGTGATTAATTGAACCTGATTTTTACACTCTTGATCTGAATCATATCGCCTTTGCGTAAGAGGCGTTCTTCTTTGATGATGACATCGTTGAGGCGGGTGTTCGTCCATGAACGCTGGGGCACGATGTAATATTTATCTTTTTTGCTCACCACGTAGCACTGGGTTTTGCCGACAAGCCAGCCGGGAATGATCATGTCGCAGGAAGGGTCTTTGCCGAGTTTTACACTGCTCTTCCCGTCAAGGGAGAGCATGGTTGGCGTGGCGTTACCTTCAAGTACGGTGAGTCGGTAAATCTCATTTGTGGAAGGAGCTTTGGGCTGGCTGGGTTGGGCGGTGCCCTGTTGTCGGGGCGAACTGACAAAAACAGTTGCTTCGTCATCAATATCCATGGCTGTGGCGTAAGATGACGAAGCATGCTGTTCATCCGCTGCCGCCTGGATCAAGCGAAATTTCCCGATGAAAATAACGTCTTTTTCCGTTACCGGAACCTTTGAGGCAATCTTTTTTCCATTTACGGTGGTGCCGTTGGTGCTTTTCATATCTGCCAGATAATGGCGGCCATCGCGGAGTTCAATAGATGAGTGGTGTCTGGATATGGCGGTGTTGTCGATGACCACATCCGCATCGGGGCTGCGGCCGATAATGAGCTTGGTGCCTTCATGGGTGGTAAAGGTGGTGATAACCCGGTCATTGAGCATAATGGTCCAATCTGATTTGGTGTAATCCTCAAGATTGATCGTTCCGTCCTGCATCATCATCCTTTTCCGGGGACTTCATTTTATTGTCGGCCTTTGCCTGAATCTGCATGCGCAGAAATATGACAAAGATATGTTCCCTGTGTCTGGAGAAACGTTTAAAAAAAACTATTTGTTACACTATATCAGAAAGTTGCATGAAATTAACTTGCCTGTTATGAACCTATCATATATCACATAAGGGTGTAATAAAAAAACGTTACCTCTTTAGAATTTTTTTATAAATATTGTATAATTATCGTGGTACGTTAAGGGTAAGTGATCCGGGGGCTGGGTTGTCCGAAACATGGGTGGTTATAGAAAAATATGACTGAAACCTCACCGCCGTCAAGCGGAAAACTTGCTGAAATCTTTGCAAAAATGAACATGGGCGAGCTTCCGGCCATGTCCCATAACGTCCAGGAGCTGATTTCCCTCACCCACAGCAGTCGCAGTGCCGCGTACGAGCTTTCCAAGGTTATCCTGAAAGATTATTCCCTCACCAATAAAGTTCTCCAGGTGGTCAATTCGGCCTATTACTCCCTCGGTCGTCCGGTTAATTCCATATCCAAGGCGGTCACTATTCTTGGCTTTGACGCTGTTCGTGAGCTTGCCACTGCCATTGCCCTGTTTGAGGATTTTCTTAAAACCGGTGTTGAAAAAGAAGGGATCAGCAAGATACTGACCCGCTCTTTTTTAAGCGCCATGCAGGCCCGCGACTTGGCTGTCGAGAAAAACATCAATATCGTGCCCGAGGAGGCCTTTATCTGCGCGCTTCTCCATGATCTCGGCAAGATTATCGTCTGTATCTACCTGCCGGAAGTCTATCGAGAAATCGAACAGAAGGTGGCTGGCGGCATGGCCGAAGATTCAGCCACCCGGCAGGTGCTTGAGGATTTGACCTTTGACAGGATAGGAGCAGAGGTCGCCACTTTCTGGAATTTGTCCGATAAAGTCAGCGCCTCCATGGACCCGGACCCTGCTGAACCCAAAAACAGCTATGACACCCTCGGCTATTTGAAAAGCATTGCGAATTTTTCCAATAAACTTGTCGGATACATCTGTGAGGAAAAGGAAATAGACGCTCTTGTCGGTCAGTATGGCGAGCTGCTATCTATTAACAAGGAAGAAGCCCTGGAGATGGTTAACAAGAGTGTGGAGGCTTCCGAAGACATTTCCGAATCCATCCGGTATGGGCTTTCCAAATTGAAGATTCGTAGCCGTCTGCGGGGCATTGAAGAGGCCATTAAAGATCCTGAATCGGCCGCCAAAAAGAAGAAGAAAAAGGTTCAGGAGGCGGAGGCAAAAGGGGATTCAAGCGAAAGGGAAAAAGAGACTGGGGAGACAGGGAATGGTATTCAGGAGCTAGATGAGCTGCCGATCAGTCAGGATAAATCCATTAACGACTTTATCCATGACATTACCGAAACGCTCATGGGGCCATTCAACCTCAATGATTTTTATATCAATCTGCTGGAGGGTCTTTACCGGGGTATCGGCTTTGACAGGGTGCTTCTCGCCGTGATCAGCGTGCAACCAACCCGCCGGGTGTTGGTCGGCCGGTTTGGGTTGGGCGATATTGACCCGGCCGGAATCGCTCGATTCGAACATGATCTTGCCCTGAGTGGTTATATTATTCCCAAGGCTCTCAAAGCATGCAAGGACATGGCCATCCCTCCTAATACTCTGGACGCCTTTCCAGAAAGCCTTAAATTCTTTGTGAAAGACCGGACCGTGTATCTTTTTCCAATCTGCCTCGATGATAAGCCCATCGGTATGATCTACCTTGATCGGAAAAAGGGCAGGCCAAAACTTGATTCAAACCGGATCAAAGCAACCCGGTTGTTTCGAGATTTTGCGGTGATGGCGATCCGTAAACTCCGCAGCCGCAAGCAATAGCACCGCATCGTTTTTTCATCCTCAGCGCCCAGCAGGTCTGTTTTTCCGGTCTCACATCTTGTCGATTCGGACGATTTTATCTTTTAGGTCTTTTATCTTCGCGAAGAGGGGGTCTTTCTCGGAGAGGCCTTTAAGCGCTTGTTCGATGTGGTAGCGGGCTTGGAGACTTGACCCTTCATAATATTGATACAGAGCGAGATTGTAGTGGCCAAGGGCCTTGTTGCCAAGGGCGGCACGGATTTTTCCGATCTCCTGATAGAGTTTTGCGTAGGTTGGCATGCGTTCGGTCAGGTTTTCATAGATGAGAACCGCCTGCGCCGGCTCTCCGTTTTGTTGCAAGGCCTTGGCCAGATAGTAGGTGTTGTATGCCTCGGAAGGATCCAGCCTCTTTATTTCCTGGAATATTTCCAGGGCTTTTTTTGTCTCTCCTGCCTCAAGTTTTATCCTGCCAAGATCTGTTTTGAGGATGTGTCTGTCTGGAAAACGGCTTATGACTTTTTGGAGAGTCTCTTCCGCTTTTAGAAAATCGCGGTTTGCCAGATAGACTTGGGAGAGACCGAAGAAAACCATGGGATCACTTTGCAGGATGCCTGGTTCTTCCGCCTTGTTTTTCAAGATCGGCAGGATCGACTGTGTGTCCCGGGTGAGGGCCTGGACCCGGTATTTGAACCTCTGGTAGGCGAACTCATCCTGAGTTTGGCTTTTTTTCTGTAGATCTTGTAGGATAATATCCTCGATATAGCCGATTCTGCTTTCCGGCTCGGGATGGGTGAGGAGATAGGTGGGAACCTGCTTTCGGTGATAACGGCTGACTCGGCGCATTTTTTTGAGCATGCTTACCATATCCGCCGGGTCGCGTTTTTCTTCTTTCATCCATTTGTAGGCCAAGCGATCCGCTTCTTCTTCGTCCTCGCGGCTAAATTTAAGGTTTGCGGTCATGCCGCCAGCCATGGAGCCGGTAACAACGGCTTGGCCAAGAGCCCCGCCGCCGCCGAGGAGCAGTCCTGCCAGCATCAGGGCAGTGGTGCTGGCATTGAGTTTGCCCGACTTGCTGATCCGGTCCGCGATGTGACGGCTGGCGGCATGGCCGATTTCGTGGGCGAGAACGCTGACCAGCTCGCCTTCGGTATCGCACAGATCAATGAGGCCTGAATGGAAAAAAATCAGGCCGGACGGGGCGGCGAAGGCATTGAATTCCTTGTTGTCGATGATGAAAAAATGATAATCAAAGAACTGTGGACCGGCAAGTTGCAGGGTCTGTCTTCCAAGAGTTGTGACATATTCGATAAGGTCAGGATCATCAAGCAGGGTGAATTCTTTGCGGATAATGGACAGGAGCTTTTCGCCAACCTCCCGTTCCTCGCCAATGCTGAAAGCCTGGGCCGGAGGCGGGGAAAACCCAGCCAGGGGCAGATTGCCGAGCAAAAAAACAGCGCAGAGGATGTATATGGTGAGGCGTTGGCAGGTTTTGGTGTGATTCATGTGAAATATTCAGATAGTATGCGACAAGGGATTTGTATGACTCCGTCTCCAATTCGTGCAATTACTATAGTGATGATCGCTCATTTGCGCCACCATTTGTTCCGTTCTTCCGTGCGGAGCAGGTCAACCATTGCAATCTCCAGATAATCTTGTATAGAGAGCCATATGCTGAAGGAACTCATCATCACCAATCTTGCCCTCATCGAGAAACTGCATGTTTCTTTTGCCGAGGGACTCACGGTGCTTACCGGAGAGACCGGGGCCGGGAAATCCATCATCTTGCAGGCCATTCACCTGTTGGGAGGGGGGAAAGCCGCAGCTACCTGGATCAGAAGCGGGGCAGAGATGGCAACGGTTGAGGCCCTTTTTGAACTCGATCCCCAACATGGACTCATCCTGGAGAAACTGGCGGAAATGGGATGTGAAGCAGAGGCCGAGCTGGTGGTCAAGCGGGTTATTTCCCTGAAAGGTTCCAGCCGTTATTTCATGAACGGCAGTCTGGCTACGGCCAAAGCGGTGGGCGAGGTGATGGAAAATTTGCTCAGCGTTGCCAGTCAGCACGATCACCAGCAACTGTTGCAGCCCCGCAGCCATCTTGATTGCATTGATGCGGTGGGCGGTCTCTGGCCGCAGCGGCTCGTTGTTTCTCAGTGCTATGACAAGTGGCGGGAATCCAAGGAATTATACCAGGCGCTTGTGGTCAAAGAGAGGGACAAGGAGCAGCGTCGGGATTTTCTCTCCTTTCAGGCCAAGGAGATCGAGGAGGCTGCACCCAGCCCAGGGGAAGACGTGGCCCTGGTTTTTGAGCGTGACCGGCTGCGGGCCTCCGATGACTTGATCGGCCTTGGGAAAAAAAGCTGGCATCTCCTGGCGGAGGCGGTCAATACCCCGCTCTCTCTGGTGCGCAAAAATTTGGTCCAGATGGCTGCTTTCGATCCCAGCCTTGCGGGGCTTGCCGAAGAGGTGGCCGGGAATTGCTTTCAATTGGAAGATCAAGTCCAAGCAATCCGCAACTATGTGGAGACCCTTGCCAGTGATCCGGCGCGTCTCGATGTGGTGACGGCGCGTCTTGATCTGTTGCAGCGGCTCAAAAGAAAATATGGCGGTGAGCTTGACGCGGTCATTGCCTTTGGCCAGGAGGCGAAGCAGGAGCTTGCGGAAATCGAGGCGCTGGATGAGCGGCTGGCCTCTTTGGAGAAAGAAGTGCGTCAGAGCGAAGCTGCCCTGGGTGGGGCGGCGGCCTCGCTTTCCAAGGCCCGTCTGGCTGCGGCTCAGGAGCTGGCCGGTAAGATTCGTGCATCGCTGGCTTCTCTCTGTTTTGAGCAGGCGGTTTTCGAGATATATTTTAATGGAGAGCCGGGCCAGGAACTGGGGGCCATTTCCAGGCTTGGTTGGGATCGCCCGGAATTCATGTTTTCCGCCAATCAGGGAGAGGAACCAAGGCCTCTGGCCAAGGTTGCTTCGGGTGGCGAGTTGTCGCGGTTGATGCTGGCCTTAAAGACGATTCTGGCCCAAAAGGATCAGGTCGATACGGTTATTTTCGATGAGATCGATGCCGGGATCAGCGGCAAAGCGGCAGAGGCGGTGGCCAGAAAGATCCGGGAGCTGGCCGGGCATCATCAGGTTTTTTGCATCACCCACCTCCCGCAGATTGCCTGCCTGGCTGATGAGCATTTTCTGGTGCAAAAATCCGTGGTCGATGCCCGGACCCAAACCTCCATTATTCCGCTGTCCGTCGAAAAACGAGAGCACGAACTTGCCCGGATGCTGGATGGAGATTCGGTTAGCGAACAGACCCTGGCTTATGTGCGCACCCTTATGGAGCGGAAGGCAGCTTTATGACCCGTGCTCTGGCTCTTTTTTCCGGCGGGCTGGACAGTATTCTTGCCTGTCGGGTGGTGGCGGCGCAGGGGATTGCGGTGCAAGCGGTCAAGTTTGTTACTCCTTTTTTTGGATATGAACTCCTGGCCAGGGAGCAGGAATATGCTCAGAAGGTCAGGGATAGTTACGGGATTGAGGTTGTTCTTCGGGATGTGAGTGAGTCCTACTTTACCATGCTGCGCAATCCTCCCCATGGGTATGGCAAGAATTTCAACCCCTGCATCGATTGCAAGATCCTCCTGTTCCGGGCGGCAAAAATGCTGATGCCGGAATTCTCCGCTTCTTTTCTGATTACCGGCGAGGTGATCGGCCAGCGGCCAATGTCACAGCGCCGTGATACCCTGCGGATTATTGAGCGAGACAGCGGTTGTACTGGCATTCTCCTGCGGCCGTTGTGCGCCAAAACACAGGATCCGACTTGTGCCGAGCGAGAGGGGCTGGTGGATCGCGAGCTTCTCCTTGATTTCAACGGCAGGGGGAGGCAGCCGCAAATCCAGCTGGCCGAACATTTTGGTATCAGCGATTATCCCCGTCCTGCCGGGGGCTGTGTTCTTACCGAACCGGACCAGGCAAAACGGATTGCTTGGTATTATTCCCATTATCCCACGGTCAGGCTCAATGATATCCGGTTGCTCCTCTTTGGCCGCCATTTTCAGCTGCCGCATGGCGGTTGGTTGGTCCTGGGGCGTGATGAAGCGGAGAATGTGCGGCTGGAGGCGCTGCACGATCCGGGTGATTTTTTGGTGCACATGCCGGAGCGGTCCGGGCCAATGGGGGTTTTGCATTCTGGGCACCCGGATGATTTTGCTGCGGCAGCCGGGCTTGTGGTGCGTTTCGGGAAAAAAACGGTTGGGGCGTCAGCTGCGGCGACGGTGTTGTTTGCCTCTGGGGGAGAAGAGCGCCGTCTGGTAGCGGAGCCTCTTGTCGATGAACTTTTTCAGGGGTGGGCCCTGTAAGCGAAGGGGCTTCAGGTTAGGCCATACTTGTGCATTTTGCTGAGCAGGGTTTTGCGGGTGATGTTCAGGCGACGAGATGCTTCACTTTTATTGCCCCCCGTTTCCGCCAGGATATTTTTGATGACGATCTGTTCCGCCTCTTCAAGCGAGCCAGGGGGAGTAGAGGCAGATGAGTCCTCGGTTTTCGTGGAAAAACGCCGCACCGGGATGGGCAGAGACTCCTCATCGAGGTAGTCGCCGCGCATGAGGATGATGCCGCGCTCAATGGCGTTTTCAAGCTCCCGCACGTTTCCGGGCCAGGGGTAGTTGAGCAGCAGAGTCATGCAGCGTGGGGTAATGCCTGAAACCTGCCGGTTGTTTTTCTTGGCAAATTTTTCCACAAAGTATTCTGCCAGGGCCGGGATATCCTCTTGGCGATCCTTGAGTGGGGGGACGTGCAAGGGCACTACGTTGAGTCTGTAGTACAAATCCTCCCGGAAAGCGCCTTGGGCTACCTCTTCCTCAAGTTTACGGTTGCTGGCGGCCAGGACGCGCACGTCAACGGCAAGGGTTTCCTGCCCGCCAACCCGTTGGACCTCGTGTTCCTGCAAGACTCGAAGGAGTTTTGCCTGCATGCCCGGCGATGTTTCGCTTATTTCATCAAGGAAGATGGTGCCGCCATTGGCCTGGACGAATCTCCCCTCTCGCCGCCGGTCAGCCCCGGTAAAGGCGCCTTTTTCATGGCCGAACAGTTCCGATTCCAGGAGATTCTCAACCAGGGCCGCACAGTTGACCTTGACAAAGGGGCCATTTTTTCGAGCACTGTTGTGGTGCAGGGCGGCGGCGATCAATTCCTTGCCCGTGCCCGATTCTCCTGAGATAAGAACGGTTGCCTCGGTTGGCGCGACATAGGACACCATCTCCATAAGTTCGCGCATCGGCCTTGAGCTGCCGATAATTCCTCCGGCGTTCATGGCCGGGGTTTTATTGGTGCGGGGAGAGTCCTTGTTTTCCTGAACTTGCCGGTGCTCCAAGGCATGGGTCATGGTGAGTTTGAGCCGGTCGAAATCAAGGGGTTTTGTCAGATAGTCGTGGGCCCCGATCTTGATGGCCTCAACGGCGGCATTCACCGAAGAGTAGGCGGTCATGATGATCACGGGAATGGCTGGGTTGTACGCGTGGATCTGCCGTAGGGCTTCAATGCCGTCCAGCTTGGTCATGCGGACGTCCATGAGGATGGCATCAAAAGGCGTGCTGTGGACAGCCTCGATGGCGGTTGTTCCGTCATCCGCCTCTTCTATCTGCCAGCCCCATTGCTTCAGCATGGTTTTCAGCATGATGCGATGGGTTTTGTCATCATCGACGACAAGAATGGAAATCGGGCGATTTTTTTTCATTGCTGCCAGCAGGCCTGGGGTAAAATTTTAGGTATTTTGCCGCTAGGGGTACGGGAAGGGCTTGACACTTTTGGGTAAAGTTGATAGATGCAGAGCATCGTTTAAAATACGAAAAATATCGTTATCCTGCAAGGTATAACGCCAACGTAGCTCAGTTGGTAGAGCAACTGATTCGTAATCAGTAGGTCAGCGGTTCGACTCCGCTCGTTGGCTCCAAAAAAATGAATGGCTTACGGATAATTCCGTAAGCCATTTTTTTTAGCTTGGCCAGAAAATGCATAAAAAAAAGCCCCGCCGAAGCGGGGCTTTAAAATATCATTCAACAGGTTTTAGCGTTGAACGACATTGGCTGCGGAGGGTCCCTTGGGGCCGTCGACAACGTCGAAGGTTACCCGTGCGCCTTCCTGCAATGATTTGAATCCTTGCGCCTGAATTGCGGAATGATGTACGAATACATCCTTGCCGCCGTCCTGCTCAATAAAACCAAAACCCTTTGAATCGTTAAACCATTTAACTGTGCCTTCTGCCATCTTGTACTACTCCTTTGTGCTCGGTTCCACGTAGGAACCACTTTGTTATAAAGCCGAAATATCGTTTGATATCCCGACTGGAGGTTTGGTTGCCCAAACCGGGGGTTTTAGAGTTGAACTACGTTGGCTGCGGAGGGTCCCTTGGGGCCGTCGACAACGTCGAAGGTTACCCGTGCGC
>CAYTVV010000021.1:0-3518 GCA_964441875.1 uncultured Desulfurivibrio sp. | reverse complement strand
TATAAAGCCGAAATATCGTTTGATATCCCGACTGGAGGTTTGGTTGCCCAAACCGATTTACCGTCGTTGTGCGGGAACCGGGATGCCAAAATCAAAGGACGAGGCCCTGGTGCGCTTGCTTCTCCCCGATCCAGCAGGGGCAGGTTTCTTTCTTATCGGCCTTTCGCCGCGAGCCTTGAGTGGTTCTTCAAGGTCGCACGCCTCAGCGACAAAACCAATGACGTCTCTGCGGATCATTTTTTTGCCCAGGGTGCGCTCGATGGACTGGATCATACTGCCATCTTCGCGGGACGCCAGGGTAAGGGCTTCACCCGTCCGGGTGGCCCGGCCGGTGCGGCCAGTTCGGTGTGTGTATGCTTCGACCGTGTCTGGGACATCATAGTTGATGACATGTGAAATCCCGGAGACATCAATGCCGCGCGCGGCAATGTCCGTGGCAACCAGAACCTTGAAGGTTCCATTCTTGAAGCCGTCCAGGGCCTGCTGGCGTTTCTGCTGGGACAGATTACCCTGAAGTGAGGTTGCGCTGTGCCCGGATTTTTCCAGATGCAGGGCAAGGCTTTTGGCCTTGTGTTTTGTCTTGGTGAAAATCAGGGTGGTTGTCGTCTCTTCCTGGGCCATGATGCTTTTCAACATGGCGGTCTTATTCTCTTTTGTGACCTGGAAGAGCACATGGGAGATGGCCGTAACGGGCTCGGTGTGATTGATCTGGACAACTGCCGGGTTATTCAGGATCTCTTCCGCCAGATGCCGGATTTCCGTCGGCATGGTGGCGGAAAAAACGAGATTTTGACGCTGGTTCGGCAGATGCTTCATGATCCGCCGGATGTCCGGCAAGAAGCCCTTGTCGAACATATGGTCGGCCTCATCGAGAACCAGAACCTCAACCTCTCGGAGGTTGATGGCTTTGTCATTCAGGTGATCCAGCAGACGTCCGGGGCAGGCAACGATAATTTCCGCACCCTCTCGGACTTTTTTGATCTGGCCGGGCTTGCCGACTCCGCCATAGATAACAACACTGCGCAGTCTGGTGTGGCCGGCCATGGTGCCGATATTCTCATGGATCTGTTCGGCAAGCTCTCGGGTCGGAGCAACGATAAGCGCCCGTACTTTTTTGCGGGGTCCGGCTTGGAGGCGTTGCAGGAGCGGAAGCACAAAAGCTGCGGTCTTGCCGGTGCCTGTCTGGGCAAGGCCAAGGATATCGCGGCCAGCGAGAATGGGAGGCATGGCCTCGCGCTGGATGGGGGTTGGAGAAGTATAACCGCAGGCTTCTATGCCGGCGATTATATGTGGGTGAAACTGAAACTCTTCAAAACTCATTAGAACTCCTTTGTTCAATTGGCGATGCGGCGTAATAGGGAAGCTGGAGCTGCATCACGTAAAGCGGTGTCTTTCTCAAGACCGCAGAGATATTTTTTGTCACTTTGATATGCGTGTCGGAGGGTGTCGGGGGTAACGATGGAGTGCGACGAGGGTAAAATCAACAATGTGTCAGTCCGGGGATGTTCCACTTTTAACAAATATATTTTCTGTGTATGTGGTCGGCAGAAACGTTGAGGAGACTGACGAGACAGAGGGGGGAAATAACACGGCTGGATGAATATCATGAAGAGGTATTACTTCTATTTAAATTTATTTTCGTTTCAACAACGTACTCTGTCTTTTCTTTTTGTGCAATAGAAAAAATGTGGGGCGAGTAAAACTATGGATAAAAACAAGTCATGATGACCAGATGAGGAAATAAGGTCGGCGGTTTTTGGGCAGTAATATTCGTCATTCCCGATGAGGCATAATCGTGGCAAGGGCGCGGCCTGGCTTTTGTTGCGGTGCCTGGGAACCATGCTGGAAATTTTTTAGGAGGAGAGAGGGGTGCTGATACATGTTGAGAAATAAAGGTGTGGGTATGGGGGTGTCTTTGAGTATAATTGGTCCGTTGGATAAAGGGCGAGAACAAAAAAAACGAGAAGGGGGATTAGACATGCCAATGAAACTGCCGACTTTTTTCGTCAGGGTGCTTTGCTGCGGTTGTATCTTGACAAGCTTGGGCTGTGCTGCCGCCGTAGTGGGGGGAGGGGCTACAGGTGGGTACGCGGTGGGCACGGATGAGCGGTCTGCCGGGACGATGGTTGATGATGCGGCGATCACTGCCAAGGTCAAAACCGAACTCATCGGCGATAAAAATGTCAAGGCCCGTAATATTGATGTTGATACCGTGGCGGGGGTTGTGGTCCTTTCCGGGTATGTTGATTCGCAGCAGGAGGCGAACAGGGCTGGTTCCCTTGCTAAATCGGTGTCTGGAGTTGTGCGGGTAAAAAATGAGCTTCGGGTTGGTTCCCGCACCATGGGCCAGGGTCTTGATGATAAGGTTTTGGGTGGCAAAATCAAGACGAGACTCATGGAGGAGCCAGGTATCAGATCGCTCAATATCGATGTGGATGTCTACTCAGGCACCGCCAATGTTACCGGTGTTGTTGCAAGCCAGGAACAGAAGAAGAATGTTCTCAATCTGATTCGTTCCATCGAAGGTGTTAGGGGCGTCGTCGATAATCTTCAGATTCGCTGAATTCAGGGAAGGTTTTTTCGAGCTGGCGCTGTACTGTTGGAAGACAGATAATCTATTGTGTGGTCAAGTATGGGTTTTTTAAATGTCTATGTCTTATAATAATCTCTGTGTCGTTCTGGTTGAGCCCAAGGGGGCTGGAAATATAGGCTCCGTGGCCCGAGTCATGAAAAATTTCGGCTTCGGTGAGCTGCGTTTGGTGCAGCCGCGGGCAAGTCATCTTGGGGCGGAAGCCCGCAATATGGCGGTGTCCGCCGTTGACCTTCTTGAACGGGCCAAGGTGTATGAAAATCTGGCGCTCGCCCTGTCCGACAGGAATCTCACCTTGGGCACGACCCGTCGATTCGGCAAATATCGGGAGGAGCTGCTGTACCCGGCAGAGGCGGCCACAACAATCGCGGCTCTGGCAAAAACTGCCAAGGCGGCAATTGTTTTCGGCCCTGAAGACACGGGGCTTAGGACCGAAGATCTGGATCTCTGCCAATACTGTGTAACTATTCCCACCCATTCCGATTTGCCTTCCATGAATCTGGCCCAGGCCGTGGCGGTTTGTCTGTATGAGGCCTCTTTGAAGTTTTCTGCTCCTGCCGAGGACAAGACGCGGGGGAAACGGCCGGCCTTGGGGAAAAATTTGGAAGCTATGTTTGTGCAGATGCGGCAGGTGCTTTTCGAGGTGGGGTTTCTCAATCCACAGAATCCTGAACATCTGGTCCGCGCTTTTCGACGGATGCTTGCTCGTCAGGGATTGACCGAACATGAGGTGCAAATTCTCCGTGGCCTGTGGGATAAGATTTCCTGGCTGCATCAGGGCAAAGGTACATCCTGAAAGAGGAGAGTGATATCTCCTCCGGCCCTGATTCGATGGGGCAGGCGGTGGGACAATAAAAAAAGGGTTTCGCAATGATGCGAAACCCTTATCTTTTTTCGTGGGGTGAGCGATGGGACTTGAACCCACGAC
>CAYTVV010000020.1:0-37467 GCA_964441875.1 uncultured Desulfurivibrio sp. | reverse complement strand
TCGGCCTGATGAAAGATGTTGCCGTAGGAGACCTCGGAGTTCCAGGCGATATCGTAAACGCTGTCCACCCCTTGCAGATACATGGCAATGCGTTCCAATCCGTAGGTCACTTCCACCGTGATCGGGGAAAGCTCCAGGCTGCCCGCCTGCTGGAAGTAGGTGAACTGGGTGATCTCCATCCCGTCCAGCCACACCTCCCAACCCAGGCCGGAGGCGCCCAGGGTCGGGGATTCCCAGTCGTCCTCGACAAAGCGGATGTCGTGCGCCAACGGGTCGAGGCCGAAGCGGGTGAGGCTCTCGATATAGAGATCCTGGATGTTGGGGGGCGACGGCTTGATCATCACCTGAAACTGGTAGTAATGCTGGAGCCGGTTCGGGTTTTCGCCATAACGGCCATCCGTTGGCCGACGCGAGGGCTGGACATAGGCGACTTTCCATGGCTCCGGTCCCAGGGCCCGCAACAGGGTGGCCGGGTGAAAGGTTCCGGCCCCTACTTCCATGTCATACGGCTGTTGCAATGCGCAACCCTGTTCTGCCCAGAATCTGCTGAGTTCGAGAATGATATCTTGAAAATACATGTGCTTTCCTTGGGAAAAGACGGTTCTGGAGCTGATTCACCCTTCGACAGGCTCAGGGCGAGCGGACAATAAACAATATTGCTTCGGTGATTAAAGATCTAAACCGTCATTCCCGCGAAGCTGCCCTCAATCCGCTCGGAGGCGGGAATTCAGAGATATGGATGCCCGCCTAAAGCCATAAGGTCAATAAGCCGTTCGCCCTGAGCCCTTCGACAAGCTCAGGAGAGCCCTGTCGAAGGGCATATAAACGCCCTCATCCTTTAATACATAGCACACAGGGCTGGCAAGATTTTTTTCGAAGAACAGGGGAGATAGGGATTTACAGGAATTGGTGTGCAAAGGGAAGAGAGTGTTGATTTTCCTAAAATTCCCGCAAGGAACCGCCATCTGTGGCGATTTACCCATACACCTCCCGCCGGTGCCCGATGGTAACAGCCGTAATCACAAGCTCTGTATCCCTAATTTCGCAGAGGATTCGATAGTCTCCAACCCGATATCGCCATAAGCCCCGCTTATCCCCAACCAGGGCTTTTCCCCGGCTGCGCGGGTCTTGCAAAGGTGCGATTTCGTCTTCGAGATAATCCAAAATCGCAGCCTGCCAAGTCTTGTCGATCTTGCGGAGCTGCCGCTTGGCCGTGTCAAGAAATTCAACGTTCCAAGCCAAGCTCTCTCCTCACATCGGCAAGACTCGTGCGTGGCTCCTGCCTTTCCAGCGCGGCAAGGGCCATCAGGTAGTCCGCCCGATCTTGCAGATACAGGGCCAGGGCCTCTTTGGCGTAATAGCTCTTGCTGCGTCCGGTTTCAACGCACAGCTTGGCAAGTTCAGCTTCCATCTTCGGCTCCAATCTCACGGCCAGCATGATGCGATCCTCCTTATGTTTATTTGTATGACTTGTTATACAATACACCACGCAAGCTCACCACGCAAGCTCACCACGCAAGTTTATTGGCTGCGCGGCAGCAGGGAAACGAGCGGGGCATCGGTCTTTCGCCGGCAGGATGCCAGGGGAACACATTTTGTCAGCGAATTTCAAGCAAGCTGGCTGCTGAAGGCTGGCAGGCCTCAGCCTTTTCCTGAAGGGGTATTCATATTTTATACATTTTTATTTTGACAACCGCGCCATACTGCGGTAACAAAGTACAAATCTTTATATTTTTATGTGGAATTGCCTTGCAAGCTGAAAGCTGCCAGCTTACGGCTGTCAGCTAAATAACCAGTTCACGATCTTGCTGCCACCTTCGAGGAGGGAGCATGAACCATAGGTGGCATATGGACGTCGTATGCCACCGAGAGGGAGGGGGTGGAGCTTTCACCCCGAATTACCAATTATTTTCTTAAGGAGAAAGTGGGATGGTGAAAAAAATTTCTGTATTGGCACTGGCCGGTCTTTTGGCTCTACCTGCCTTGGCTTCCGCGGGTGCGGGCGGCGCAGCCGCAACCACCTCGGACATGCAGGCGCAGGTGGATGCCATGACCAAGCAACTCAATGCCCTCAAGGCACAGATGGCGGACCTTAAGTCCACGCAGGACCAGAAGTTCGAGGCTTTTGATGAAAAGGCTGAGAAATGGGATCTCGCTTCCCGTATCCAGCTCTCCGGCGATTTCCGCGCCCGGGGCGACTACTACACCGCCGATACCAAGGCGTATTATCCGATGCTGGTCCCTCTGGGTGCGGGTGGTGCTTTAGTCCCGAACAATGGGCTCTTATCCGGGGGTGCTCCGGTTCAAATGCCCGACGCACAGTATGACAACAAGACGATGTTCACCAACCGCTTCCGTCTGGATATGCGGGCCAAGGCTCTGGAGGACGTGGAGTTCAAAGGCCGTCTGGCCATGTACAAGGCTTGGGGCCATCAGAACAATCCTGTAGCTGATGTTAATGGCAACCCGACCATGCTCATGGACAACAACGCCACCCGTCAGCCCAATGATTCTATCCTTCGCGTTGACCGTGCCTTTGTCAACTGGAACAACATTGGCGGCGTGCCGGTATGGTTTTCCGTTGGCCGCAGGCCCACTACCGATGGTCCGCCCAACCATCTGCGCATGAACCAGGACGAGCGGATGGCTACCCCCAGCGCCTACATGGACTGGCCATTTGACGGCGTTTCCGTGGGCTATGCCTACAACAATCTTTTTGGCATGCAGGATGCCCCTGGCCGGGTGCGGATCTGCTGGGGCCGTGGCTTTGAAGATGGCTTGCAGCAGGATCTGAGCGGCAACAACCTCGATGACACCGATTTTGCCGGATTGAGCTGGGATATCTACAAGAAGGGCAATCGCTTTGCCTATATTCAATCCTTCTTGGCCATGAACGTCTTCAATTATCCCGCCAGCGACACCTATGATGCGTTGGGTGTGACCTATGATAGTGTTTATGGAATGCCTCGGGAGAATGTTGGCAATCTGCTCCACACCAGCGCCGTGTACATGGACAAGTTCCAGAACCTGAACTACTTTGGTTCCTTGGGCTGGAGCCGCACTGACCCCGATGGCAGCGGTATGTTTAATGGACCAGCGACCGGCATCAACACTGAGAGTGAGAATGGCTATGCCGTGCATGTGGGTGTACGCTACGACATTCCGGATTCTCTTTTCAAGTTGGGTGCTGAGTACAACCATGGTTCCAAGTACTGGATTGCCATGACCCCGGGCCATGACGACCTGTATCAGTCCAAGCTTGCCACCCGTGGCAATGTGTACGAAGTCTACGGCATCTACGACATCCCCGGCGGCGAGGCGGTCTCCAAGTACGGCAAGGCCTTTATCCGGTTGGGATACCAGCACTATGATTATGAGTACACCGGTTCTGGCCAATGGGGTTTTCAGCCGGTTGACATTAACGAGCTGTTGACCGATCCCAATGGACCGCAGATGGGTGCGCCGATTGAGAGCGCCGATCAGGTATACATGACCTTCGAGGCTGCATTCTAATTCGGCCTCTCGTGTAGTACCTGTTGTTCATGTAATAACAAAAAGAGGGAAGGGCGTAAGCCCTTCCCTCTTTTTTTGTTTGGCGTATGCTCTGTGAAAAGCTCTTGACAATGTAATCTGTGGAGTTACATTAAGGCATGCTGAAAACTTTCAAGCACAAAGGGCTGGGCGCCTTCTTCACCGAAGATAACCAGCGGCTTCTCAACCCTCGACACATCGGACGCATAAAACGTATTTTGGACTTGCTGAACGATGCGGCCAAGGTCGAGGAACTCAACATCCCCGGTTACGGGCTTCATCCCCTGAAGGGCGACCGCAAGGGGGAATGGAGCATGAAAGTCTCCGGCAATTGGCGGATCACCTTTCGTTTCGAAGATGGTCACGCCTTTGACGTGAACCTGGAGGATTACCACTGATGGATACCATGCGTGCCAAAAAACGTAAACCCACTCACCCCGGCGAAGTGCTGCGTGAAGATGTCCTGCCTGCCTTGGGTCTGACGCAGCAGGCGTTTGCCAATCGTTTGGGTGTATCCCGACGAACCGTATCCGAGTTGCTGCACGAACGTCGTCCAGTGACTCCGGACATGGCGATCCGGCTGGGCAAATTGTTGGGTAACGGTCCAGAGATATGGTTGAGAATGCAACAAACCCTGGACTTATGGGAACTGGAACGCGGACAGCGATACAACCATATCAAGCCAGTGGAAATGGCAGCTTAGAACGAAAATGCGATGAGTACACTGACCATCCGGTTGCCGGATAATACCGCTCGCCTGAAATCCTTGGCGCATAGCCGAGGTTTGAGCGTGAATAAGCTCGTGGAGGAAATGAGCGCTCAAGCGCTGGCGGCCTGGGATACGGAAAATCGATTTCGGTCATTGGCTGCGCAGGGTGATTTGAATCAGGCGTTGGCTATTCTTGATCGTCTGGATGATGCCGATAAAACGGGCCATTGATGGATCCCATCAATAGTGGCGAACGCCGACGCTTTAATATGCGGCCTTATCTGCATTATCCGGTTTTTCGTCGTCTGGAAAATTCGGGGTATTTTTCCCTTGGATGGGTAGACTACGGGGCTGTGACGTGGCCTGGGGATATTTTGGCATCGCTCCCGATACCATGTGTGACGAGATACTGGCCCAGTGTGCCGCCTGACGTCTCGAAGATTTTTAAGCTCCATTGTTGCGAAGCGGGAAGGGTGTTCGGCTTCCCACTTTTTTTGTGATTGCCAAAACCTTGGCCCAAGCTTATAGTGATCATGTGCAGCACATGATCATATGATAAGGAGACACAATGGCAACCGCAACCGAACGCATACCCGTGTTGGTATCCAGAGAAGAAAAGATCAACCTTGCCCAAAAAGCCAGGCAGTCCCGTGTTTCAATGGGTGAATATCTGCGCAGGGCTGCCGCCGCATACCGGACGACCGATGACGATGCTGTGTTGGAAGGGATGATCTCGCAAATGCTTAAAACCACCGAACAGGCAGAACATGCCATCGATAATGCCTTGGTGTTTGTTGAGGCCTCCAATCAGCGGATTGCCGCCATGGAATCGAACAAGCGAGGATAATGGCATGGGCGTTACGGATAAAATGTGGGATGCGCTGACCACTGTTATCAAGATGAACGACAAAGTGGAGCGGTTGGCCGGAACCGTAGTGGCCCAACAGATCAAGATAGAAAACCTGACCGAACGCGTGATCCGCCTGGAAGCCGCCCTGGAAATCGCCCTTGCGGTGCGGCAAAATCCAGCCCGGCGTGTCGAGAACAAGCAATAGAATTTCTCTATCACTATCTCCCCTTCCCCGTGATTTTTTTCTCCCATGCCGACCCGGAATTTTTCGCCCAAGCGCGCCTAGAGGATGGGGTGGTTGTTTGGCCAAATGGGGCGGACATAGCTCCCGATGCCATGTATGACGAGATAGTGGCCCAGCGCGCCGCCTGACGGTCGAAGATTTCCAAGTTGCATTGTTGCGAAGGGGGAAGGGTGTTGACTTCCCCCTTATCATTCGCGCAATGTCGGCCTGCATGTTGGCGATGACCAGGCGCTGGTTCTGCAAAGCAGGGCGTTGATCAAGAACGAGCTTGGCCTGGCGCGCTTGGTTTCGGCGAAACAGGTGCATGGGGACAGTATTCTGAATGTGGACTGGCTACCGGAAGCGGACGTGGAGCATGTGGGCCATGACGCCTTGATGACCAATATTCCCGAGGTCGGCCTGATGATCCAACAGGCAGATTGTCAGGCGGTGATGCTCTATGATCCCGAGCACAGGGCCGTGGCCAACATCCAGTCCTTCGGCGCCTTCAACATCTTCAACGTGCCGGGCGACACTTACTTCCCCAACCCGCTTGAGAAGGCTATGGCCGTCCAGGGTCTCTCGGACGGTTCCCTCACGTATGACCCGACCACCGGTCATTATCTGAACACCGATGGCTCTACCGCCATGACCAACACCATGCTCGACCGGATGAACATGGGTAATATCTTCCAGACCGCCGCAGTGTACATGGATAAGTGGCAGAACCTGAACTACTTCGTAACCGGCGGCTGGAGCCACACCGAAGCCAAGGCCACGGACGAGATGGGTATCACCCTGCTGGGCGATTTCTGGGCTGAACCCGAAGATAAGGACGGCTACAGCGTTGCTCTTGGCGTACGCTACGACATCAACGACCGCGGCCTCAAGCTCGGCGCTGAATTCAACCACGGCTCCAAGAACTGGCTGGCCTTTGCTCCTGGCCATGATGATATGTATTCCGCCAAGATGGCGACCCGCGGTAATGTCTATGAAGTCTACGGCATCTACGACTTGCCCGCAGGCGAGGCCATCTCCAAGTACGGTAAGGCCTTTATCCGCTTGGGCTACCAGCATTATGACTACGATTACACCTACAGCGGCATGTGGCTGGGAACCCCGAGCAAGATCGAAGATATCCAGAGCGACCCGCTCATGGCCCAGTTCTATCCCGCCATCGAGTCAATGGATCAGGTATACCTGACCTTCGAGGCGAATTTCTAAGCGAAGTTTCTTAGAAAAAGTTGTACGAGAAAAAGTGAAGAGGGAAGGGCGCAAGCCCTTCCCTCTTTTTTTGTTTTTTTCTCCAGGCTATTGCGGCTCAATGTGATAGCGTATATACTGTCAATATGATCCCTGTCGTCATCGATACCAATGTGTTTGTGTCTGGCTTGCGCTCGGGAGGCGGTGCTTCGCGAGAGGTACTGCGTCGGGCGTTGCGGGGCGAGTACGTACCGTTGTTCGGCAATGCGCTGTGGCTGGAGTACGAAGATTTGTTGGGTCGCCCTGTCTGGACGAAGGAGACCACGGCGATTGAACGACGGCAGATGCTGGCCGCCCTGGCCAAGGTTGGACGGTGGGTCACGGTTTATTACGGTTGGCGGCCCAACTTGCCTGATGAGGCGGACAATCATCTCATCGAATTGGCTTTGGCAGGAGGCGCTGTGGCGATTGTTACACATAATGTGCGAGATGTTTGTCGGGGTGAGTTGTTGTTGAATGGTTTGCGGATATTAACTCCCGCGGAATGTTTGGAGGTATTGCGATGAGTACATTGACCATTAGGTTGCCGGATAATACCGCTGACCGCCTGAAATCCTTGGCGCATAGCCGAGGCTTGAGCGTGAACAAACTTGTGGAGGAAATGAGCGCCCAAGCGCTGGCGGCCTGGGATACGGAAAACAGATTTCGTTCATTGGCTGCGCAGGGTGATTTGAATCAGGCGTTGGCTATTCTTGATCGCCTGGATGATGCCGACAAAACCGGCCATTGATTGGAATAATCCTGGTCGCGCGGTTGTGCGGGCCGTAAGACCGTGCTTAGCCCACGCTTAGGAAGAGAAAAAAATGGGAACCAAGCTCGCTTTGCGTAAATGGGATGTGCTTGATCATCTGAAGACAGAAGAGGACATCGAACTGTACTTTGATGCCTGCGTGGAGGAAGACCCCGGAGACGGAAGCCGGATCCGCGCCGCCCTTGGCGATATCGCTCGTGCCCGTGGCATGAGTCAGTTGGCCCGCGATACCGGTCTGGCAAGGGAAGGACTGTACAAGGCGCTTTCCGCCGAGGGCAATCCTGAATTCGCCACGGTGATGAAGGTCATCAAGGCCTTGGGCTTGAAGCTGCATGGCCACGCCACCACGACTTCTGGCGCGTAGCATCTGGCGCTGGATACCTCCCATTCCCCCCTCGAACTCTCCGTAGCCAAAAAATAGGGCCGACCGTGATTTTTTTCTCCCATCTCCCGGCAGTTTCCTGCGCCACCTTCTCGCGCCATGGCGGCACAAGCGAGGCTCCGTACCATTCGTGCAATGTCGGCCTGCATGTTGGCGATGACGAGGCGCGGGTTTTGCGCAACCGGGCGTTGATCAAGGAAGAGCTTGGGCTGGTGTGCCTGGTTTCGGCGCATCAGGTGCATGGGGACAGCATTTTGAATGTGGACTGGCTGCCGGAGGCGGATGTGGAGCATGCGGGCTATGACGCCCTGATGACCAATATCCCCCAGGTCGGCTTGATGATCCAGCAGGCCGATTGCCAGGCGGTCATGTTCTATGACCCTGAACACGGGGCTGTGGCGAATATCCATTCCGGCTGGCGGGGCAGCGTGCAGAATATCATCGCCAAAACCGTGGCTGCCATGCGTGCAGCCTACGGGACAAGGCCCACGGCGCTTCTTGCCGCGATCAGCCCGTCTCTTGGCCCGTGCTGCGGAGAATTCATCCAGTATCAAACCGAGCTTCCTCTCTCGTTTCATGCCTACCAGACGCATCAGCCCGATCATTTTGATTTCTGGGCCATCAGCCGGGATCAACTCCGCGACTGTGGGGTGCGGAGCGAACAGATCGAGATCGCGGGACGCTGCACGGTCTGCGATGGAGATTATTTTTCCTATCGCCGGGACAAGGTTACCGGCCGTTTTGCCTCGGTGATAGGGATGCGTTAGCGGATAGCTTTCAGAACTCAGCTGTCAGACAAAAGAAGGTGGAGAATGAATACTATGAAGAAGCTGAAAACTAGCAACTCAAAGCTGCCGACTGACTGCTCATGCTAAATTCCCGCGCCATAGCCATGGATACGCTCCTCGCCTGGGAGCAATCGCAGGAGCCGCTGGATCAGGTGCTGGAAACCATGCTGTCCGGGTCTGCCGTGGACGATCTGCGCGACAGGCAGCTGGTCATGGCCCTGGTCTATGGGGTGGTCCGCTGGCAGGGCTATCTGGATGCAATCATCCAGAAATTTTCCAGCCATCCCCTGCGACAAATGAAGCCCCTCACCCTCGCGGCCCTGCGGGTCGGCCTGTATCAGCTTGTTTTCCTGGATCGGATACCGGAATCCGCCGCCATCAATGAAACCGTGCAGGCCTTGAAATCGGCCCGGCAACCGAAATGGCTCACCGGTTTTGTCAATGGGGTGCTCCGGGCCATGGTCCGGCAGAGAGCAACTCTGCCCGCGCCCGATGAGGCGGCGGCGGTGTTGAGCCATCCGGCCTGGCTGGTGGCCCGTTGGGAAGCGCTGTTCGGCCCGGCGCGCACCAGGCTGATTTGCGGGATAAACAATACCATGCCCCCCCTGGTGGTGCGGGTGAACACCTTGCGCATTTCCGTGGAAGACTGGCTCGCCCTTTTGCGGGAAAACGGGATTGTGTGCGAGCGCGGTTTGTTTGCCCAGGAGGCGGTGCGGATTGATAATTTCCAGGGCAGCATCACCGCTTTGCCCGGCTATGGGGAAGGCTTTTTTGTGGTGCAGGATGAGGCGGCCCAGGTGGTCACCCAATTACTGGCCCCGTTTGCCAGCGCCAGATATCTGGACGGCTGTGCCGGACTTGGCGGTAAGGCCCTGCATCTGGCCCAGCTGTTGCCGGAAGGCGGCAGGGTGGTGGCGGTGGACCCCAGCCTGAAACGCCTAGCCCTGCTTAAAGACAACCTGCGGCGTCTTGGCGGGCCCGAGGTGGAGATTCATGGCACGACACTCCAAGATTTTGCCGGACAGCGTCAGGGGGCCTTTGCGGGCGTCCTCGTCGATGCGCCCTGTTCCGGCTTGGGCGTTATCCGGCGGCAGCCCGATATCCGCTGGCAGCGATCGCTTGTAGCCTTGCAAGGCTATCAGGAGAAGCAGCTGGCGTTGTTGACAGCTGCGGCAGGGCTTGTCGAGAAAGGCGGCGTGCTTGTCTATGCGACTTGCAGCATTGAGCCAAAGGAAAATGATGAGGTGATCGCCGCTTTTCTCCATGGGCAACCTGAATTTTCCATCACCCCGGCGCAGGAGTATCTTCCCGAAGCGGCCAAGAGTTTCTGCGATGGGACGGGGTTTTTTAAAACCACACCCGAGCAGGGGCTGGATGGTTTTTTTGCGGCGCGGATGGTGCGAAAGGGATAGCACGTTGTTGTATCCTCGCGATTGATGATTAATGTGGGTTATTACGGCGCGCAAAAATCAGCGTAATTTGTTGTGAACCGCTAACTGGTGTTCCATGGAACCAAAATATATCAGCATCCGTGGTGCAAGGATGCACAATCTGAAAAACATCAGCGTGGATCTGCCCCGCAACCGGCTGGTGGTTTTCACCGGCTTGAGCGGCTCGGGCAAGTCCTCCCTGGCCTTTGACACTCTCTATGCCGAGGGGCAGCGCCGCTATGTGGAATCGCTCTCCACCTATGCCCGGCAGTTTCTGGGGCAGATGGAAAAGCCCGAGGTGGATTCGCTTGAGGGGCTGAGCCCGGCGGTGTCCATCGAGCAGCGGACCACCAGCCGGAACCCGCGATCCACGGTGGGGACCATCACCGAGATTTACGATCACCTGCGGTTGCTCTTTGCCAGGGTGGGCAGGCCCTATTGTCCGGAGTGCGGCGAGGAGATTCGGCCCCAGTCCGTGCAGGACATGGTGGCAAGCCTGATGGCCCTTGAGGAAGGGACCAAGATCGTTCTGCTGGCCCCGCTGCTGGACGGAAAAAAAGGCGAGCACCATGCAGTGTTGCAGAAACTCCGGCGGGAGGGCTATGTCCGGGCGCGGATCGACGGGGAGATCCGCGATCTGGGTGAGGAGATCGTCCTGGAAAAGAACAAGCGCCATACCATCCAGGCAGTGGTGGACCGGCTGGTGATCAAGCCCTCGGTGGCCAGGCGGCTCTCCGATTCCGTGGCCACCACCGTGCAATTGGGCCTGGGTTTTTTATTGGTTCAGCTGCCGGAGGCCGGCAAGGAGATATTGTACAGCGAGCATGCCGCCTGCGTCCGTTGCGGCAAGAGCCTGCCGGAACTGTCCACCCAGCTGTTTTCCTTCAACAACCCCAAGGGCGCCTGCCCGGAATGTGGCGGCCTGGGGGTGAAACAGTTTTTTGATCCGGATCTGGTGGTGCCCAACCCGCGCCTTAGCCTCAACCAGGGGGCCATCCTTCCCTGGCAGTCCAATTCGCCCTCCACCTACACCCCGGAACTCATGGCCGCGCTTGCCCGGCAGTACCGGTTTTCCTTGGATACCCCGTTTGCCGAGCTGCCCGAGCGGGCCAGGGAGGTAATTCTGCACGGGAGCGGGTTTGAGGATATTGTCTTCGACTATGTGCGCTTCCGCAGGCTCCACACCCACCGCAAGCCCTTTGCCGGGATTCTTCCGCAGTTGGGTCGGCGGTATCTGGAGACCGGCTCCGGCTCGGTGCGGGAAGAGCTGGAACAGTACATGAACGAGCAGGATTGCCCGGCTTGTCATGGGGCGCGACTCAGGCCCGAGGCCTTGGCGGTGCGGATCGGGGAGTGGAATATCCACGGCTTGACCAGCCAGAGTATCGGCGGGCTTCTGGAAATCCTGCCAGCCCTTGCCTGGACGGATCAGGAGCTGTTCATTGCCGAGCGGATTTTGAAAGAGATTGTTGACCGGCTCACCTTTTTGCACGATGTGGGCTTGGGCTATATCTCCCTGGCCCGCAAGGCAGCAACTCTCTCCGGCGGCGAGGCCCAGCGGATTCGGCTGGCCTCCCAGATCGGTTCGCGGCTGGCCGGGGTTTTGTATATTCTCGATGAGCCGAGCATCGGCCTGCATCAGCGGGACAATGCCAGGCTGATCAACACCCTGACCAGGCTGCGGGATCTGGGCAATACCGTGCTGGTGGTGGAGCACGACGAGGATACCATTCGGGCGGCGGATCATGTGCTGGACATGGGGCCGGGCGCCGGGGTGCACGGCGGGGAGGTGGTGTACAATGGCGAGGTGGCGGGGATGTTGCGCCACAAAGCGTCCATCACCGGCGGCTATCTCTCCGGCCGGTTGTCCATCCCGATTCCAAAGAAGCGGCGGAAACCCGCCTCGAAAAAGGCCTGGCTCACCATCAGGCAGGCTACGGCCAATAACCTGCAAAAGATCGATGTCCGTATCCCCCTGGGTCTGATGACCTGTGTCACCGGGGTTTCCGGCTCGGGAAAATCCTCGCTGGTGATCGAAACCCTGTTCAAGGGGGCAATCAACTTCCTGGCGCACCCGCAGGGGCAATCCGGTAAAGGCGGTGCTTTTGAGGGTTTGGCGCAGATCGACAAGGTGATCGATATCGACCAGAGTCCCATCGGCCGAACCCCCCGTTCCAATCCCGCCACCTACACCGGGCTGCTCACCCCGGTGCGCGAACTCCTGGCCCGGTTGCCCGAGGCGCGGGCCAGGGGCTATCAGCCGGGCCGTTTTAGCTTTAACCTGAAGGGCGGGCGGTGCGAGGCCTGCGAAGGCGAGGGCGTCATAAAAATCGCCATGCATTTTTTGCCGGACATCTATGTGACCTGCGAGGCTTGCGGCGGCAAACGCTACAATCCCGACACCCTGGACATTGCCTATCGGGGCAAGAATATCGCCGAGATCCTGGCCATGAACGTGGAGGAGGCCCTGGATTTTTTCGGCAAGGTTCCCCAGATCAAGGGTAAGCTGCAAACCTTGCTGGAGGTGGGATTGTCGTACCTCGCTCTGGGCCAGTCCTCCGTGACCCTGTCAGGCGGCGAGGCGCAACGGATAAAGCTGGCCAAGGAGTTGAGCAAAAGAAGCACCGGCAGAACCTTGTACATCATGGATGAACCGACAACCGGACTCCATCCGGCGGATATCCAGCATCTGCTCCATGTGCTGAACCGGCTGGTGGAGAGCGGCAACACCGTGGTTATCATCGAACACAATCTTGACGTGATCAAAACCGCCGATCATCTCATCGACCTCGGCCCGGAGGGCGGCGATCAGGGCGGCGCCATTGTCGCTCAGGGCACACCCGAGGAGGTGGCCCAGGTGAGGGAATCGTATACCGGGCAATTTCTCAAGAAGATTCTGGCGGGACGGGGTTAGGCTGCGGCGTGGAGTATCCGAATCGCGGTTACCGGACGAAATTTCGGCTGATTCGGCGAAAGCCGTTGTTAAAAACGGTGGTCATTTCGGATGCTCAAAACGGCATAAGGAGTCGTAAAGCAACGACCAGAACTGGACAAGTTATCGTGTGACGGCACCTAAATTGTAAAAGACCCGTTGAAGTTTCGGGATATTTCATTATAAAGAATGGAGTGCGGTTCTTACAGCAGGCGGAAACGTGGCGTGTGCCATACAGAAACTCAGACTCAGACAAGGAATTGCGAATCATGGCGGAAGAAAAAAAAGAGGACGCTCAGGCACCGCAACCCCCTATTTTTCGGTTGCAGAAGATGTATCTCAAGGATTTATCCTTTGAAAATCCCGAGGCACCGGATGTTTTTCTGGCTAAAGGCGAACCCAAGGTTGACGTGAACCTGGGCTTGAAGCACCGCAAGCTGGAGACGGAAGACCATTACGAGGTCACCCTGGCCATTACCGCCAAAGTGACCAACAGCCAGACCGAGAAAACCCTTTTCATCATCGAAGTCGAGCATGCCGGGGTATTTTTGCTGAAAAATATCCCGGAGGAGCATATGACGCCGGTCTTGTCGGTGGAATGCGCGGCCCTGCTTTTCCCGTTTACCCGGCAGATAATCAGCCAGGTTTCGGTGGACGGCGGGTTTATTCCTTTTCTCATGGAGCCGATTAATTTTCATGCCCTGTATGAGAATTCAAAAAAGCAGAAGGCGACCGAACAGTAATAGGCGTTTTGGAAAATTGAGGAATAAAAAAGCCCGGCAGAAGCCGGGCTTTTTTGTGGAACAGGGGCGCTGCTAAAAATCAAAGAATCTTTGGCTGGAGCATGATAACCAGCTCGCTTCTCTTGGTGTTTTTGGTTGAATGAGAGAAGAGATTGCCGATGATGGGAATATCGCCTAGAAAGGGAACCTTGTTGCTCTTGGCGCTACTAGCGCCTGTGTCATCGGCATTGTCAATAAGACCGCCAATCACCACCACTTGCCCGCTTTTTACACGAACAGTGGTGTTCATTTCCCGCAGCTTAATTCTGGGAACACCGATTTGCCCCCCCCAACCGACGATATAATCAACTTCATTTCCATTAAGCTTTGAAGTGACCGGAGTCAAGTTAAGGATAATTTCATCGTTTTCCATGATGGTTGCTATCACCGACATGCCGATCCCTGACATGAGGGTTGCTGTTGTGATGGTATATGTCACCGCCCCGGTGGTGGCATCAACCCTGGATTCAACCTTGTCGATATATTTGATGCTGTCACCCGCAGTGATGAGGCCTGGTTGGCCATTCATGATGCTCAGTTTCGGGTTGGCCAATACGTTGGAATGTCCTTGGGTATCGAGAAAGTTCAGGGCTAGGGAGAAGGGATTGGTGCCAATGCTAACTTGGCTTACTCCCCGGCCACCTTGACCAGTGCCTGGATTATAGATAATGCCGCTAGGGCCAAAAAGTTGAAAATCGAGCGTTTTACCGGTCAGGAAATTGGTCCAGTCGATGCCCCTGCTTTCGCTATCATCAATACTAACCTCCACAATTTTCGCCTCGATGGAAATCTGGCGGTAGAGCTCTGTTTTTAGGTTGTCTAGATAAACGGCGATCTTTTCAACGAGTGGACGTGGTGCGGTTACGGTGATCAGGCCGATTGGTTTGTCGATGCTGTAATATCCTTTACCGGATTTGACATCGCGTTTGGTCGTTGTGGCTGTGGGAGCAGCAGGTGTGGCGGCTGGCGTTTGAGTATAGCCCGCCTGAGGTGTCGAACCTGCTGCCGCGGAAGCAGGAGGGGGGACGGTTTCCTCCCATATTCCAAGTATCTGGTCGAGATTTGTTTTTACATTATCCCAAATATCAAAATCGTTTTTATCGCTGGTAAGCTGGATATTGCCCTTAAGTCCACTTGAAGTTGCCCCGCCTCCCAGCACATCCCCGCCGACTCCTGTGGCGTAAGTAGACTTCACAAATGGCATGGCCACATGGAATTTCCGGGTTTCCCGGTATTTTACCACAATGGTGTTGCCCTGAACTTCATGGAAATAATCCTTTTGCCGGAGGATATTGTCCAGCGATTTGAAAAAATCATCCTCCGCTCGGATATCCACATCCACCACGGCCATCTGATCAACATCGCTTGCCCAACTGATGTTCATGCCTTTCAGCGCGGCCAGCCGTTTCATGATGTCGCGCAACGCCACCGGCCCGGTATTGGAGGAAATGTCCGCCCCCACCGGGATTGTAATGTTTTCGGCATTCCCAGTCCCAATATTTTGGGACGAAGTATCTCCCAGCATATAAGCAGGTTTCTGAAAGCGAACCGGTAGCTGCCCCGCTTCCAGAGCCTTAGCCTGCTTTGTTGGCGCCGCAGCCTGCGGCGTGGTCGCGGTGTTGGCGGCAGGGGCGCAGGCGGTATTGAGCAGCAGGCAGATCGCTGCATAGACAAATAAAGTAACGACGTTTAGAGTTTTCTTTTTCATGGTGGCAGTCTTTATGCTTTTTTTGAGGTGAAAAAATTTGTTGAAATCGCAAAAAGCCGCGCTTGCAACAGTGGCCGTCCTGTAACTTTTTTAATTATGTTAAGGATCTGTGTCATTGTTCCCTCTGTGTATCAATTTGCCGCAGCAATCCTTCCCTTGATGAACTGCTGCAAATCTTCCGGCACCGCGTACCCGGAAAGCAGAACCGCATTGTATGCTGTAACAGCCTGAGCGGAATGGCCAAGTTTGTCAAGAATTCTGGCCTTGGCCACCAGAGTGTCAAGGGTATCTCCAAACAGGGCCTCATGTCGAGTAAGCAGGGTAAGTGCCCCATTATAACTCTGGTACTCTTCGGCAAAGGAAGCGTAGCTGATCAGCGCTTCGCTTGCAGGTGTGTCTCCGCTGACGGCCAAGTCAAAGTATGCTTTGGCCGCTTCGGTTTTTTTCATGTTGGCCGAGCCAATGGCAGCCTGGAGAGCGGCCCCTGCGTTGGCTGGCTCAAGGGTCAGGGTTGCCTTAGCATAGTGCACGGCTTTGGCATTCAGGCCCAACTGGGTAAGGCAGAGTGAGGCGATGCGGCTTGCAAGCTGGGCGTTTTCAGGCCAGTTGTTGAAGGCTGATTCGTAAAGAGACAAGGCCTTTTCGAGCTGGCCGTTTTTTTCGGCGGCAGTGGCTTGCTGGATGAGGGTTTTCGCTTCAATAACCCCTTTAGGCGTTTCCAGGCGTTGCTTTACGGAGATGGCTTCAAGCTTTTCGCCCCCCTTGACGGCAATAGCATCCGTGGCGCCTTTGGGCCAGTTGAACTGTTTGGACTTTGGCGAGATGACGATGGTGTTGAACCGTTCTTCCTTCTGGAGGTCCTTGAGGTTGAGGATAATATCCAGGGCAAAGTCCCAGGGAATATCGTTGAGCGCAAGCGTCAGGGTGCCGGTGACCCCTTCGTCAACAACGATATTCTGGCCGCTTATTTCGCCGAAAAGTCTGAACACGTTGTGGAGATCAATTTTAAAGAAATCCACGGTGATTTTTTGTTTTTCATATCCTGCGAAGGCAAAAGAGTCCGCCTTGCTGGTTTTCTCTGAAGCCTTCTGGGCTTGGGAAGGCGCCGCTGCCTTGGCGGTCTTGGGCGGCTCCTGGGACGGTTTGGTTGCAACGGTTTTTGGTTTCGCCTTTGCGCTGGTCAACTTGGGAACGATCAGTTCCGGGGCGATTGCCTCGGGGGCAGGGGCTGCTATCTCCTCCGGGGGGGCAACCTCTACAGGCAGGGACGGAGGAGGCTCAGGCAGTGGGGGAAGCATTTTTGCTTCACGTTGCTTGGGCCCTGGTTTTTTGGCCGGACCTTGCTTGAGGAGGCCTGCCACGCTGGGCGCGGCAATGGAGGCTGAAGGCTCAGCGATCTTGATCAGCAAACCATCGGGTCTGTTTTCCAGCTCATAGGTGAACAGCTCCTTGAGGCCGGAATCAAAAACGATGCGAACCGCTGAATTACGCTGGGCTGCGCGTATTTTTGCCAAGGCTGTCCCGACCGTGTGTTGCAGGGTGTTTCCGCGAGGGAGTGCGATGTTGGCAAGATCAAGATACATTCTGTCCGGGCGACCACCGCCTTTAGCGAGATGGGCCTTCTGGAAATTAGTGATTGGCCCATTCGTTTTGATAAAGACTTGGGTCTCGGCCGGATTGGTGGTGTCAATCTCAATATCCTGAAGCATTGAGGCCGGATGAGCAGTCGGGCTCGCAATGGTTGCGGGTTGCTGCTCCGCTTCGGTATCGGTTGCCGTCTGCATGAGTTGGGGAGGCATGGACATTGCTTTTGCAAAGCTGACGACAATATTGTTCCCCTTTCTTTCGATGGTATAGGCCGGGTCGTCGGAAAGGTAGATCTCCAGACGGGCGATGGCCGGTTCCTGATCGGTCAGGGCGATATTTTTAATGTCCTGCACCGGCCCCTGCGGCAGATTGAGGGGTATTGCCGTGGAGTCAAGGAGTTTGGCGTCGGCGATGTCCAGCACGATCCGCAGGGGATCGAAGAGTTCATACATCGTATAGGTGGGCGGGGTTTTCCCCTGGACAATCAGCTGCAAGCCATCGGCTGTCTGGTCAAGGGTAATGCCTGATATTGTGTAGGCCGCTTTTGTTTGGGGGGCGGCCTTTTGGGCAAAAGTTGTCCCGGTGAAAAGAAAACAGAATATCATCAGCCCGGCGGAGATACATTTCAGGCGGGTAATAAGGGGTGTCATTATTTTTCTCCCTCTTTGCTTAAGATCATCTCAATTTTTCGGGATGTGCGTTCACCGGTCACATTTTTCACTTGCTCGATGATTACCTTGTCTGGGGCTATTTGTATGACTTCGCCCGTTTCCCCAACTTTTGTGCCCTTGCGGAGCACATAACCAATGCCGGAGGAATCTTGCACCATGGCCAGTAATCCGCGCTTGCCGGAAACGATGGCGACCAAGGTCAACTGGGCTGGTTCAAATTTTTGTGTTCCGGTCAATTCGGCCTTGGCCTTCATGATTTCCTGGGTGAGAAACGGGAAAAAGGGGTCTGGTCTTTCGCGGTTATAGACAAAAGGCGGTGGTTGCCCGCTGGCAAGGGCTGCTTCAAACGCTTGGGCCGAATTGGCGGTGGCGTTGGGCGGTGAGACAGTCTCGGGCTGGGCGGAAGCAGCATTCCATGCGCCCACACAGCACACGCTGGCAACAAGGGCGACCGCGAGGAAAATATTTTTTGAGTACATGCTGTTTATCATGATGAGTGGTTCTCGTAATTTCGTGGTGCCCACCTGTTACTTCTTCCCTTTTGTATCTTTCGCGTTGGCCGCAATTTCAGCGGGGTCGAGAAAGCGATAGGTGACAAGCTGAAATGTTGAATTCAGGATCATTTCTCCGCCCAGCTGCTTGGGGGAATCCATCTTGATGTTGTTCACGGAGACAACCCGGGGAAGTTTACTGATCTTGTCAAGAAAGATGCCCACATTATGGTATGAGCCCTGCACTCCGATATCAACTGGAATTTCCGCATAAAATTGCTGCGGTTTTTCGGGAAGCGGCTTGAAGGAAAGAACATCCAGACCCGAAGCGGTTGCCTGCCCGGAAATGGTGGACAGGAGCGAGGGGATTTCTTTTTCATCGGGCAGCAACAGGGATGCCTCGGCAAACTGTCGTTGCACTTCCGCCATTTCTGCCTTGTGTTTTTCAAGGTCGGCGGCGATTTTTTCTACTTTTCTGATCTCCTCTTCAATCCCGGCTTTTTTGGTTTCTAGGGTCTTTATTTCGCTAGTTTTTGGGGAGTAGGCAAGAAAAAAGAAGGCTACGCACGGCAGGATGCAGGCCGCGACGGCGATCAGCATTTTTTGCTTCACGTCAAGCCGGCTTACCTTGCTGTCGAGAAACTTCTCAAGGCCAGCCTGGATTTTTTGTATGTCAAGCGCCATGGCTTCTCCCGCCCAAGGTGTTAACTGCTCGGGACGACAACATTTATGGTAAGAGAAAAAGATTTCAGCTTCTGCTTGGCAACGTCCGTCTGCGCAGAACTGGTCAATTCCGTTTTTTCAAAATATTCAGAGGCTTCCAGCTGCTGCATGTATTGGGCAATGGTTTCGTTGTCCAGGGCAAGGCCTTGTAGCTGTAGGCGTCCGGCGGACTGTTGCAGGGAGTTGAGCCACATGCGGCTTGTCGGGGTGCGTGACGCCACTTCATCGAGGACGCGCACTGTAACCTGGGCGCTGGCCTGGAGTTTTTTTATGGAGTCCAGCTTCTGCTCCACCATCTGCTTCTCTTTTTTCAGAGTATCAATCTGTTTCAGGATGGGCTGGTATGACTGCTTTTTTTGCTCAAGCGCAACAAGCTCTTCTTGGAGGTTGGCAATCTTTCCTGCCAAGGCAAACCAGCCGACAACAAGAACGAGCAACACCAGTACAAGGGCGGCGGAAAATCCCAGAAGCTCGGTCTTCAGGCGTGCTCTTTTTTTCAGCTGCCTGATCGGCAGGAGGTTGATGCGGATCATGGCGCTTAGACCTCCACCGGCCTTGTTGCCAGACCAGCAGCAAGGGTCATTTCAGGAGCAATGCTTTTTAGATAGGAGGGATCAATGGTTCTGCTATCCACCGATGCTTGCTTGAAGGGGTTGAAAATTTCCACGGGGATATCGGTCTCTTTTTCAAAGAATTCGGTAAGCCCCTGTATTTTCGCGCCGCCGCCGCTCAAAACAATTTTTGAAATCGTTTCGTCGGGATGATTGGAATAATAAAAATCAATGGCCCGTTTTACCTCAGTTACCCACTGGCTACAGGTATTCGCAAAAAGGCCTTCAAGCTCCCCCCGCTTTTCTTTAGAAACGATGTCCCCAGTTTTCAGGGCCTCCGCCTCTTCAAAGCTGACCCCAAAAAGATGTTCTATCTGCTCGGTCAACTGTCGGCTGCCAAGGACAACGTCTCTGGCCAGAATGGAAGAGCCATGGGAGATGATATTGATGTTCATTTTTGAGGCGCCAATATCCACCAGGGCGACATTGTCCGCCATGCTAAAATTTGCCTCAAAGGCGTTTTCCAGGGCAAAGGCATCCACGTCAACAACAACCGGCTGGAGGCCAGCCGCCCGCAACATGTTGAGATATCCGTCTACGACATCCCGTTTGGCTGCAACCAGCATGACATCCGTGCGGTCTTCCGTTGTGGTGTTGGTTTTTAAGTCCTGGAAATCCAGATAGACGTCTTCAATATCAAAGGGGATATACTGCTCTGCCTCTGATTCGATGTGTTTTTCCAGCTCCTCTTCGGTCATCACCGCCAGGTTTATTTTTTTGACGATGACAGAGTATCCTGATATGGAGATGGCGACTTTTTTGTTCTTGATTTTCAGATTATTGACCAGCGAGGTGATGACCTTACCCACGGCCGCAGGGTCTTGCAAGGCGCCGTCCTCAAGAGAATCTGGGGGAAGCAGGGCGCTGCCCAAGGCTACGAGTTCATAGCCGTTGCCTTTTTCCGCCATCTCACAGATCTTCACGGCATGGGAGCCAATATCAAGGCCGATGGAAAGCGTTTGCCTTTTGAGAAAAGGGAGATGCAAGGATGGCAATTGTAATTTTTTGAAACCGGATTTGCCCATGAGCTCCCCGTGACCAAGATTTTCTGGCGGTACACATCCGCAGGCCGACTATCGGCTACCGCACGGAATACTTTCTAACTGCGCTTGGTGATTATAATTTCAGCTATTTAATTGCATTAGAGACACAAAAGAAACATGGTGTCAAGAATAAAGTAAGCGATAGATTGTGGATTTTTCTCATAAAAATTAGGTAATTGAGGTGATGGTCAGGGTAATGGTAGACTGAAAAAATCTAGAAATACCAATATGTTGTGTTTTCTATAAATGGTTACTACTACATGTGGTTCGTACTTCTGGAAATAATTCAAGATTATTATGGAGCGTAATTCAGAGAATTTCTGGCCAGCTGCATTCAGCCCCTTGTATTTATTTCGGTCTTCGCTTATTTTGTGGCAACCTTTCCGGGTGACGGGCCGGCTACTGGACGGCTCTTGTATTCCCTGGATGAACAGATTGCGAGACGAGGATCAAGCGTGTTGAAGAAAACTTCTGGCATGGAAAAATCTGTTGTACGTGAATATGCCGAGGCAATCGTTATTGCCTTGCTGCTCGCATTTTTCATCAGAACCTTTGTGGTGCAGGCTTTCAAAATCCCCTCCGGGTCCATGATTCCAACCTTGCTGGTTGGCGACCACATCCTGGTCAACAAATTTGGCTATGGCGTGAAAAATCCGTTGAGCGGGGCCAGTTGGATCGCCGTGGGAGACCCCCAGCGGCATGATGTCATTGTTTTCAAGTACCCGCAAAACCCTTCCCAGGATTTTATCAAGCGGGTTGTGGGGGTTGCCGGGGATCGGGTTGAAGTTGTGCGCAAAAAGGTATTTGTTAATGGAGAACCTTTTGTGGAGCCCAACGCCGTGAATCTGGAGGCGGAGGTTCTTCCTTCTCCCAGAGATAATATGGCGCCGGTAACCGTGCCGCCCGGGTCCGTGTTTGTCATGGGGGATAACCGTGATAACAGCCATGACAGTCGATTTTGGGGCTTTGTTGACCTCAAAGCCATCCGAGGCAAGGCCTTTATGCTGTACTGGTCATGGGACAGCGCAGATTTTACGGTGCGCTGGAGTCGGCTTGGTAAAATAATTCCTTAAGCCGTTGTTCGGAAATAACCGTATCATTGAAATGCCGTGACCGGCATAAGGAGCCGTAACGAAATGGTCAGAAACGTAATAGTTATTTCGTAACGGCTCCTAAAAAAGTTCTGGACCAAAGGCGACCGTTTTTCTTATTCTGAATCGATGCGGCGTCAATCCTCATAATTTTCACGGAAAGAATCGTATGACTCCCGAGTACCGATTCAGCCATAAACATGTCCTTGGGCTTGCCGATTTTTCCGTGGAAGATATTCAGGCCGTTTTGCAGACCGCGGAATCGTTCAAGGAAATTTCTTCCCGTTCCATAAAAAAAGTCCCCACCCTCCGCGGCAAAACCATAATCAATTTTTTCTTTGAGCCAAGCACCAGGACCCGTCTTTCCTTTGAGGTTGCCGCAAAGCGCATGAGCGCGGACACCTTCAACATCTCCAATTCGGGGAGCAGTACGGTGAAGGGGGAAACCCTCATCGACACCGCGCGCAATCTCGCCGCCATGAATCCGGACTGCATTATCCTCCGGCATCCCCGCTCAGGCTCGGCTCGCTTGCTGGCCGATCATATCAACGCCTCCGTGATCAATGCCGGGGACGGAACCCACGAGCATCCCAGCCAGGGGCTTCTCGACCTGATGACGGTCCGGGAGGCCAAGGGCGGGATCGCGGGGCTCAAGATCGCCATTATCGGCGATATCGCCCACAGCCGGGTAGCGCACTCCAATATCATCGGTTTTTCCAAGATGGGGGCGTCCGTCACCGTAAGCGGCCCTGCGACCCTGATCCCCCCTGGCATCGAGGAGCTGGGTGCCAGGGTCAGCCGGACCGTAATGGAGGCGGTTGAAGGGGCCGATGTGATCATGGCCCTACGGATTCAAAAAGAACGCCAGCAGGACCCACTGTTTCCTTCCCTGCGGGAATACGCGAAATTTTTTGGTGTCTCCCAAAAGGTGGCGGACGCAGCCTCGCCCGAGGCGATCATCATGCATCCCGGCCCGATAAACCGGGGGGTTGAGCTTGATCCGAAGCTTGCCGATGGCAGCCGGTCGGTGATTCTGGAGCAGGTTACCAACGGGGTGGCTGTGCGGATGGCTTTGCTCTATCTGATAATGGGAGGCGATTAGCATGCCCGGAGTGATGTTATTAAAGAATGGGCGCGTGATCGATCCGGCAAACGGCATTGATCAGATCCAAGATGTATTGATCGCAGGCGGCAGAATAAGCGCGGTGGCCCAGCCAGGCACTCTTCCCGAGCAGGCGGAAGCCCTTGTGTATGACCTGGCCGGCAAGTGGGTGGTGCCGGGGCTGATCGATATGCATGTGCATCTGCGTGAACCAGGCCAGGAATATAAGGAAACCATCGCCACAGGAACCCAGGCCGCTGCCGCCGGGGGTTTTACCGCCGTGGCGGCCATGCCGAATACCAAACCGGTCAATGACAACCAGACCGTGACCCTGTTCATCCTGGCAAAGGCAGCGGAAGCCGGTTTTGCCAGGGTCTACCCGGTTGGCGCGATCAGCTGCGGGAGTAAAGGGGAGCATCTCGCGGAGTTTGGCGAGCTGCGTCAGGCCGGAGCGGTTGCCGTAACCGACGATGGTCTGCCGGTGGGCAACAGCCAGCTCATGCGCCGAGCCCTCGAGTATGCGGGTAACCACGACCTGTTGGTTATTTCCCATGCCGAGGAGATGACGCTCAGTCACGGCGGCGCGATGAACGACGGGGCGCTGGCCACCCGCCTCGGCCTGCGAGGCATTCCCCATGTGGCCGAAGAAATCATGGTGTATCGCGATCTGGCCCTGGCGGAATTTACCGGGCGGTCCATCCATATCGCCCATGTGAGCACCAAGGAGTCGCTGTCCCTGATCCGAAGGGCCAAGGAAAAAGGCGTGGCCGTTACCGCGGAAACAGCGCCGCATTACTTCACCCTCACCGAGAAAGCGGTGGATGGCTACAATACCCTGGCGAAAATGAATCCGCCCCTGCGAACCGAGGCGGATATGGCTGCGGTGCGGGAAGCCTTGCGGGATGGAACTCTTGATGCCATTGCCACGGATCATGCGCCGCATGGCGAGCTTGACAAGGATATGGAGTTTGATCTGGCAGCCAACGGCATCATCGGCCTGGAAACAGCGGTGCCGTTAACCTTGCGGCTAGTGCGGGAAAATCAGCTTGAGGTCCGGAGGATGGTGGAGCTGCTATCGGTGAATCCGGCCAGGATTCTCGGGGTGCCCGGCGGGACGCTTTCCGTGGGTGCACCGGCGGATATCGCGGTTATTGATCCAGAGAAGAAGTTTGTTTTTACCGAGGAGAGCATTCAGTCCAAGAGCAAGAATTCTCCGTTTCTTGGCTGGGAATTACAGGGCAAGGCCGTGTTGACCATTCTGGCCGGCAGGATAACCTGGGGGCAGGATACCTTTAGCTCTTGATGTCCAGCAGGCTTCCAAGCATTTCATCCTGAATCTGCACGGTTTTCAGGTTGGCCTGAAAAAAGCGGCGGCTTAACATCATGCTGGGCAGCTCTTCGCTCAGCTCCACGTTTGATTTTTCAATCAGAGTCTCTCCCGCGGTTGTTTGTTCATATACCATCGGCCCAGGCGTCTGAATTTGCTGCACCACTGCTTCTATGCCCTGTGGTTCCTGTTCGTGCAGGGTAACCCGCGTTTTTTTGTAGCCATCGGTATTGATGTTGGCCACATTGTTGGCGTTAGATTCAATCTTTTTCTGGATGGCGGTCAGGCCGGAAAGAGCCGAATGGATGCCGGAAATCATGGGCGTACCTCCTTGAAGTCCTACGTAACGTATGATCTACTATATGTACTTATCGGCCTTTTTGGCAAGTAGCTTTATTTTTGTAGGTGGTAATGGCACGGTTTTGCAGGTATATCTAACAGGAATGCGGTAGGTGCGTGCGTACCTCCTCTGCCGTTTTTGCCAACCGGAAAGTCTAGTTTTTGTATAACGACTTTCTCTGATGATGCATGATGAGGGTTGTTATGCCTTTTTATACCGCCCAGGATGTGGGTCGATTTTTTCTTAATCCGCTCTTTCCTGTATTTTTTATCGGGCTGGTTCTGCTGCTCAAGAAGGAGCGGACCCGCTTCGGCCTGCTTCTTCTTCTGCTCTACCTCTATGGGGTCAGCATTCCCTATACCTCACAGATTGTTATGGCCAAATGGTCGGTGGCGGATACGGTGGACCGGCATAGCAGGTATGACGCCGCCGTGGTCTTGGGGGGGATGGTTGATTATAAATGGTATGTGAAACATGCGGCGGAGAATGAAGAAGAGATCTTCAAATATGTCTCCGACTACCAGCAGCTGGGGCAGAGTTCCGCGCGGATACTTATGGGGGCCGCGGCGATAAAAAGCGGCTTGGCCGAGACCTTGCTTCTTAGTGATGTGAGTATCAAGGGGGTGAACGAGACTAAAATCCTCCTTGATCTCTTGGCAAGGCAGGGGATTGACCCCCAAAAAATTGCAGTCCATGGCAAGGTCCGCAATACCTTGGCCGAGGCAAAAAGCGTTAAGGCATATTGCGAGAGCAAGGGAATCAAGCGAATTTTGCTTATTACCTCGGCCAACCATATGCGAAGGGCGGCGGCGCTTTTTCGCAAGCAGGGCTTGAATCCGGACCTGTTGTCAGTTTCCAGGGACAATACTCCCATTACCCGGGAGAGTTTTGTTCCTTCCGGCGATGGCCTGGAGGATACCTACGGGATGCTCTATGAGCTTGTCGGCTACACCGCCTACTTGATTCGGGGCAATCTGTAACCTTCCCCTTATTCTTCCTCGCCGATCTTCTTTGTATACCCGCAGTCCTTGTTCGGACAATGCAATTGCAGGCCGCTTTTTTTCGTCTCCCGCTCGAGAAGATAGGCAGATCCGCACTGCGGACACGGTTCATTGACCGGTCGGTCCCACAGGGCGAAGCTGCATTTTGGATAGCGGTTGCAGCTGTAAAAGACCTTGCCGCGCTTGGAGATCTTCTGGATGAGTTCTCCGGTGCATCCCTCTTCCGGGCAGGGAACCCCAGTGGTGGTGGCGCGGATGTTTTTACAGGCCGGATAGCCCGAACAGGCCAGAAATTTGCCGTAGCGCCCATTTTTAAAAACCATGGGCTTGCCGCATTTTTCACAGAGCTCGCCTGATTCGGCCGGCTGCTCCCTCTCAACGGGCACGATCTTGCCCTCGTCGTTTCTGGTGAAATCCTGGGTGTGTTTGCACTCCGGATATTTCTCGCAGGCCAAAAAGTCGCCGTTTTTCCCCCATTTGATCACCATTGTTCCTGCACAGAGCGGGCAGGGGAGTTCGGTGGGGATGGCCATTTTCTTGACCGATTTCATCTCCTCCTTGGCTGCATCCAAGGTTTTGCTGAACGGACCGTAAAAATCCCGCAGAACCTTTAGCCACTGGGTGTTGCCGGCCTCGACCTCGTCAAGCTTTTCCTCCATGGAGGCGGTGAATTCTATGTCCAGAATGTCCGGAAAATGGGCGACAAGCAGTTCGTTGACCAGCTTGCCCAGATCGGTTGGCATGAATTTGCGCTGGGCCAGGAGCGCATATTCCTTGTCCTGGATGGTGGAAAGAATGGAGGCATAGGTGGAGGGTCGACCCACCCCGTTTTCTTCCAGAGCCTTCACCAGGGTCGCCTCCGTATACCGGGGCGGCGGTTGGGTGAAATGCTGTTTCGGCTCAATGGCCAGGAGGGAAACGGTGTCGCCTTTTTTCAGGTCCGGCAGGGCGGCATTGTCGCCTTCCGCGCCATCCCCACTCGAAGAGGCGCCTTCGTCCACCGCCTCTTCGTACAGGGCCATGAAGCCCTGAAAACGCATGATGGAGCCCACGGTCTTGAAAATAAAATCTTTGGCCGCCACCAGGGTGATGGTGGTCTGATCGTACTCCGCCGGGGCCATCTGGCAGGCAAGAAAGCGTTTCCAGATCAGAGAGTACAGGGCCAGCATGTCTTTTTCCAGAAAGGGCGCGAGTTTCTCCGGGGTGTTGCGCACGTCGGTGGGGCGGATGGCTTCGTGGGCGTCCTGGGCGGATTTGCTGGTCTTGAAGATATTCGGTTTGGCAGGGAGGAATTGTTCTCCAAAGGCCTCGGTGATATACCCCCGGGCCTCTTCGATGGCCTCGTTGCTGATCCGGGTGGAGTCGGTTCGCATATAGGTGATCAGGCCGGTGGGGCCATCGGCGCCCAATTCAATGCCCTCATAAAGCTTCTGGGCCAGGGTCATGGTTTTTTTCGCGGAAAAGCGGAGCTTGCGGTTGGCATCCATCTGCATGGTACTGGTGATGAAGGGCGGGCTGGGGTTGCGCTTCTTCTTTTTCTTTTCCAGGCTCTCCACCAGGAAAGAAGCGTCCCGCACCGCCTTGACAATGGCCTGCGCCTCGGCATCGGTACCGATCTTGTTTTTCTTGAGATCGATTTTTTTGCCGTATGCCTGGTCGAGCTGGGCGACAAAGGGCGGGGGAGTTTTTCCTTCCAGGGTGGTGTGGATGGACCAGTACTCTTCGGAAACAAAGGCCTCGATGGCCTGCTCGCGCTCACAGACCATGCGAACCGCCACGGACTGCACCCGCCCGGCGCTCAAGCCCCTGCGGACCTTGTCCCACAGCAGGGGGGAGATCTGGTAGCCCACCAGTCGGTCCAGGATGCGGCGGGTTTGTTGGGCCTCGAAGCGCTGCTGGTTGACCTCGCTTGCCTGGTCGATGGCTGCGAGGATGGCTTTTTTGGTCAGCTCATGGAAGAGAACCCGTTGGATGGGCTTGTGGGTGGATTGTAAAAATTCGGCGATATGGTGGGCAATGGCCTCCCCCTCGCGGTCCGGATCAGGGGCCAGGTAGATCTTGTCCGCTTTCTCCGCCGCGCTTTTCAGGTCGCTGATGATTTTGCCCTTGCCCCGGATGGTGACGTATTGGGGGGCAAAATCATTGGCAATATCAACGCCCAGGGTTTTCACCGGCAGATCGATGATATGCCCCACCGAAGCCTTGACGGTAAAGTTTTTGCCGAGATATTTCTGCAAGGTCCGGGCTTTGGCCGGAGACTCAACAATGATGAGCGATTGTGACATGGTGTCCTGGCGATCTGTTTTTGTTAAGCTGGCGCAGCTACGACTCTTTAACTCTAGGGGCCTTATACACTGGACGAATGTGGTTCTGCAAGCCTTTGGTACTGATTGCCCGGTAAAGAGGCTACCAGGCCCCGCAGTTCCAGGTGAAGGAGAATCTCACTTATCCTGTGGGCCGGCAGTTGTGCCGCCAGGATAATCTCCTCGATATTTCTTGGGTAGACCTCCAGCAGGGAGAAGACCTTCCCCTCTTCCGCCGGCAGGGGAGGTGCTTGCGGCCTTGTTGCTGGAGGGGAGGCACAGGTCAGGGCCAGTTCCTCAAGGATATCGGCGGCGCTGTGCACGAGCTTGGCCCCTTCTTGGATCAGGCGGTGGCAGCCTTCACTTTTCGGGGAATCGATCCTGCCGGGGATGGCAAAAACATCCCGGCCCTGCTCCAGTGCCTGGTGTGCGGTGATCAGGGTGCCGGAACGGTGGGCGGCTTCGACAACCACGACTCCCAAAGACAGGCCGCTGATAATCCGATTTCGGGCAGGAAAACGAAAGGCCTCCGGCTGGGTTCCCAATGGGCTTTCGCTGATGATCGCGCCGTGGGCGATTATCTGCCCATGGATCTTTTTGTTTTGGCTGGGATAGACAATATCCAGGCCGCAGCCCATGACCGCGATGGTCTTGCCCCCTGCCGCCAAGGCCCCCCGGTGGGCGGCGGTGTCTATCCCCAGGGCAAGGCCGCTGGTGATGACCAGGTCGTGGCGGGCCAGTTCCGTGGCCAGCCGTTCCGCCACCTGCAACCCGTACGAGGAGGCGGCCCGTGCCCCGACCATGGCGATACCTGGGGCGCTGAGGAGCTGCGGGGAGCCCAAGACATAGAGAATCACCGGCGGGTCGCTTATCTCCTTGAGCAGGGGAGGAAAGAGCGGATCGTCCCAGCAGAGCAGGGTAATGCCGGCGTTTTCCGCCCGGCGAAATTCCTTGTCTGCCGCAGCCTCGGCAACCGGCCGCTGATCGCACAGGGAGGCGAGGCTGTCTTTGCGTAAAAACGGACATTCCTCAAGGGCCTTGCGGTTTGCCGCGAGAATTTCGCGGGCGGAGCCGAATCGCTCGACAAGTTTTTTGAGGGTGGCGGGGCCAAGCCCTGGGGTAAAGGCAAGGGAGAGCCACTGGTGTCTGATGTCCATATCAGCGAGGCCGCAAGGAATGGGAAGGGTGAACGGCATGGATAGTTGGTTTTCCGGGTAAAGCCATCGTCAGGCACGGGCGCCGAAGAACAGGGCCTCAAATGGAGGCCCTGTTCTTCGGCTGGTAAGCCGATCAATCGTTATAAAAGGCAAAAAGCAGATTGCGCCGGGTGGGGTGCTTGAGTTTTTTCAACGCCTTGGCTTCTATCTGGCGGATCCGCTCCCTGGTCACGGCGAAGTTGTCGCCAACCTCCTCCAGGGTCAGGTCAATCGAGGTGTCGATGCCGAAACGCATGCGCAGGACCAGCTCCTCCCGGGGGGAGAGGGTGCGCAAGACACTGCGGAGATTTTCCCGCAGGCTCTCCATGGCGGTGGCCTCGTCCGGCGACAGGGAGTTCACATCTTCTATGAAATCGGAAAGATAGCTGTCCTCGCTGCTGCCGATGGGGGTATCCAGGGAAAGAGGCTCCTTGGCGATTTTCAAGATATTTTTGACCTTGCTCAAATCAACATCGAGCCGTTCGGCCATTTCCTCGGGGGTGGGTTCCCTCCCGGTTTCCCGCAAGAAATCCTTGGCCCCCTTGAGGAGACGGTTGATGGTGTCGATCATGTGCACGGGGATGCGGATGGTGCGGCCCTGATCGGCAATGGCTCGGGTGATGGCCTGTCTGATCCACCAGGTGGCATAGGTGCTGAATTTGTAGCCCCGACGGTATTCGAATTTTTCCACCGCCTTCATTAGGCCGATGTTGCCTTCCTGGATAAGGTCGAGCAGCTGTAGCCCCCGATTGGCATACTTTTTCGCCACGCTGACCACGAGCCGCAGATTGGCCTGTACCAGGGCGTTTTTTGACTCGCGGCTGACTTTTTCCCCATCGGTGATTTCGGCAAGCAGGGTGGTCAGGGATTCCGGGTCGATACCATGTGCCTTGACGCAGCCCTGAAGAAAGAGGGGGTATTTGACCGTGTCGTTCCGAATCTCGGCGGGCGGGGTAAGTTTGGCCCCTTGTTTGCGCAGCCGAGTGATGATGGCGGAGAGATGTTTGGCGCTGATGCGATCATGCTCAAAAAGTTTGGCGATCGCCTTGCCGTTGCGTTTGATCCGGATTCTGATCTTCTGGGCGTCTGCCTTGGTAATGGCAGTATCCATCAGGTCAAGGCGGAAGGCGGAGAGTTCCTCGTTGAGGCGGTGCGCTTCGCTGATCTGCCAGAGGAAGTGTTCCTTTTTTTCTTCATTGACCTGGGTCTCTGCTTCATCCAAGCCGCGCAGGATATCGGCGATGGTTCGTTTGCCGGCGAGCATCTTGTCCGCCACCTCGCGCAGGTACTCAACGGCCAGCGGCGTGGTCAGGAGGGTGTCCTGGATAAGTTTTTCCCCGTCTTCGATCTTCTTGGCGATCTCGGTTTCCTCGTCGGAGGAAAGCAGGCCGACCGAGCCCATTTCCTGGAGATACGCCTTGACCGGGTCCAGCTGGTTTCCGGAAAGATCCCGGGCTTTTGTAATCAGGCCACCGCCATGGTTGTCATCCTCCTGGCCGACCGGATGCAAGCCTTCCTCCAGATCGCCATCGGTATCCAGATCCAGATCAAAAATAGCAGTCAGATTATTCGGACGTTCAACCGACCAACTGCTCTCCTCTTCCCCTCCACTTTCCAGTAAAGCATCCTCGACCAGCAGGACGCTGGTCATTTCTTTGGCTGCGGTTATCAGCGGTTGTTTGGATCCTTTCTCGTGCCTCGCCATAGCTTTTCCACCCTCCTAAGTTAATTCGCCCCACCTCTTTAACTTAAATAAAAGCTGTCGATCGAAGTTCTGGTCCTAAGAATGCAGCGCCTCGTCCATCTGGATTTTTTGGGTCATCAGCTCCCTTAAGAGCTGTTCATTCTGGGTGTGCTGGGCTTCGCTGATTTGCCGCATAAGCCGTTCTTTTTTTGCCCTCAGGCTGGTTGTCGTGAGCCAACCCAGCATTTCCTGGGCCATCTGCTCTCGCATCTCTTCGGAATGCGAGGGCGTGGAGATGAGCATTCTGGAAATAAAAGATCGTTCCGGGCCGGTGGCAAGCTCCAGGAGCTGTTCCGACCCGCCGGAGAGGTCCGGCTGCTTTTTAAGCAGATGGAGAATCGCCAGGCCGAACTGGTTCATGATAATTTCTTCGAGACCCGCGTCGAGAAAGGCGGGGAGATACTCGGGGTAGGCCAGCAGGAATTCAAGCAACTGTCGTTGTTTCATGGGGAGCTTGGCCTCGTCTTTTCCCTGGGAGGCAGAGGCCGTGGGTCTTGCGGCTTGGCTGTTTGCCGGCGGGGGAGTAACGACCCCCTCAAGGAGCTGCTGCGGAGTAAGGCCAAGCTTTTTGGCAAAATGCGAGACAAAGAGGGTGCGCTGGAGATGCTGATCGCCAATGGCCTTGATCAGCTCCTGGAGCTCGGCCACGATCTTGGTCTTGCCGGCCACGCTCTGGCCGTATTGGGCAACGAGCTTGTCAAAAACAAACTCGGGCAGCGGCATGGCGCTTTCCAGGTGTTTGCGTAAGCCCTCCGGGCCAAACTCCCGGACAAAGGTGTCCGGATCATGGGCCTCGGGCAGCACCGCGATTCTTGCCGTGACCTGTTCGCTCAAAAAGAGCGGGACCGAGCGCATGGCAGCCTTGAGCCCTGCCTGGTCGCCGTCAAAAAGCAGGATCACCTCATCGGTGTAGCCCCTGAGCGAGCGGATATGGGCTTGGGTCAGGGCGGTGCCCAGGGGGGCAACCACATTGCGCACCCCATGTACGACCAGGGACAACAGGTCGAAGTTGCCTTCAACCACCAGGCAGTTTTTTGCCTGGCGGATGTGTTCCCGGTTCTGATAGAGGCCGAACAGGGTCCGGCTTTTGTCAAAGACCGGGGATTCGGGCGAGTTCATGTACTTGGGCTGACCATCGTCGAGGATACGGCCGCCAAAGGCGACGACCCTGCCGGTCAGACCGATAATGGGAAACATGACCCGGTTGCGGAAACGGTCATAAAAACCGCTGTTGTCTCGGGGCACGATCAGGCCGGCCTCCTTGGCCGCCTCGGTGGCGATCTTCTGTTTGGGCAGGGCATTGACGAGAAAATTCCAGCTGTCCGGAGCAAAGCCCAGGCGGAATTCCTTGGTGATTTCCTCGGGGATGCCCCGTTTGCCAAGATACTCGCGGGCCTTTTGCGCGCCCGGATCGGAAAGCAGGAGCTGGTGGAAGAGCTCGGCCGCCTTTTCGTTGGCGAGATGCAATGCCTCCCGCTTCTGGGCCTTTTCCAGCTCCTGCGGGTTGAGCGGTTTTTCCGGCAGGGCGATCTGGTATTTGCGGGCCAGTTCCTTCAGCGCCTCGGCAAAGCTCAGGCGGTGAAAATTCATCATGAAGCTGATGGCATCCCCGCCTTCGCCGCAGCCAAAGCAGTGGTATGTTTTGCGCTCGGGGTTGACGGTGAAGGAAGGCGTTTTTTCGGAATGAAAGGGGCAGAGCCCCTTGAGGTTGGTGCCCGCACGTTTGAGGGAGACATGCTCGCCGATGATTTCGGCGATGTCCGCGGCGTCCTTGATGAGCTGGACTGTATCTTCACCTTGATATACAGCCATACCGTCAAAAAGACTCCTTACTGCAAAAGGAAAGGTGCAAGATTCGTGGCAACTGTTGTATGATAACAGCTATCTTTTCTGTGTAATCCATCTGGGGGGGGTGTCAAGGAAAAAACATAGAGAAGTCAACTTTTTAGGTTGTTTTTTGGCGTAAAAATTTTATTAAATAATTAAACCATTGAGCGCTTTCCCTCGGCTTACGGCCACATTTTTAGGAGAGGTTGTTTCGTGAAGAACCGTTATGATGAAAAAGAGGCCCAGGCCTTTGTCGGGGCCTATCCCCAGTGCCCGCCGGAACTTGCTCTCAGGGTCTATACCTCGCGGCTCCTTGGCGCGGAAGATGATCTTGTGTTGCATGGCGGCGGGAACACCTCGGTGAAGTGCGGCATCACCAATCTGGTGGGGGAAGAGCAGGAGATTCTCTATATCAAGGGCAGCGGCTGGGATCTGGGGGTCATCGCGCCCCAGGGCTTTCCCGGCCTTGATCTGGCCTATCTCCGCAAGCTCCGGCAGGTTGGGAACTTAAGCGATGCGGAGATGGTCAACCAGTTCCGCACCCATCTCTTGGATGCCGCCTCGCCCAACCCCTCCATTGAAACCTTGGTGCATGCCTTTTTGCCCCACCGGTTCATCGACCATACCCATGCCGATGCCATTGTCACCTTGACCAACCGGGAAGACGCCGAGAATATTTTGCACGAGGCTCTGGGTGCAAATATCGGCATCCTGCCCTTTATTATGCCCGGCCTGCCTCTGGCTCTGGCCATGGCCGAACTCTATGAAAGCAGGCCCGAGATCGACTGCATCATTCTCAAAAACCACGGCATCTTTACCTTTGGCGATGACGCGAAAACCGCCTACGACCGAATGATCGACTACGTGAGCCGGGCCGAGGCGTATCTCGCCAAGCGCGGCGCTGGGGCAACCAAAAGCCCCGCTGTCGATCCGGGGCTGGTGCAAGCCTCGGTGGTGCTGCCCATCCTGCGGGGGGCTTTGAGTTTTGTCGAGGATTCGGGCCGCCGCCGCACCATGCAGCTGGCCGTCCGGCAGAATGCGGAGATCCTGGCCGCCCTTGCCCGACCGGATGCCAAAGAGCTTCTGGTCAACGGGGTACTCACCCCGGACCATGTGATCCGAACCAAGAATTATCCCCTGTGGCTTGAGGCGGCGGGGCTGGACGAGGATGAGACCCTGAACGCGGTACGCAATGCCCTGGCCCAATATCAGGAGGAATATGATCAGTACTTCGCCGCCCAGGCGGCGGCGAAAAAGGTCGCCCGCACCAAGCTCGATTCCATGCCCCGGGTTGTTCTCGTTCCCGGCCTGGGCCTGGTGGCAGCCGGGTTCACCCAGAAGGATGCGGCGATTGCCGCGGATATCGCCGAGCATACCATCGCGGCCAAGCTGCGGGGCGCAGCCCTTGGCCCGTACCACGAGCTTGGGCAGGATTTTATCTTTGACATGGAATACTGGTCTCTGGAGCAGGCCAAGTTGGGCAAGAAAAAGCCAAAATCCCTTGAGGGTCGCACCGCGCTGGTGACCGGCGGGGGCGGGGCCATTGCCATGGGCATCGGCCGCAAGCTCCTGGAGGCCGGAGCCAGGGTTTTTATGACCGACATCAACCAGGAGCGGCTGGAAACGGTCTGCCATAATCTGGCCGACACCTTTGGCAGCCGGATGGTTTCCCCGCTGCTCATGGACGTGACCAACGAAGAATCGGTGCGGCTCGGCTTGGAGCAGCTGGTCATGGACTGCGGCGGCCTGGATATCCTGGTGCCCAACGCGGGCATCGCCCATGTGGCAAAGCTTGCCGACCTCAGCGAGGCAGCCTTCACGCAGGTCATGGAGGTCAACTGCCTGGGGGTGTTTCAGGTGATCAAGGGGGCGATCCCCATTCTGCGGCGGCAGGGCACCGGCGGCAGCATCGTGATCAACAGCTCGAAAAATGTCTTCGCCCCAGGTGCTGCCTTTGGCGCCTACAGTGCCTCCAAGGCCGGGGCGCACCAGCTGGGCAAGGTTGCCGCCCTGGAGCTGGCCGAGTTCGGGGTGCGGGTCAACATGATCAATGCCGATGCGATTTTCGATGATGGAGGCGTTTCCTCCGGGCTCTGGGATGTGGTGGGGCCCGAGCGGATGCGCTCCCGCAATCTCGATCCGGAAGGGCTCAAGGACTACTATCGCCAGCGCAATCTTCTGAAAACCACGGTACATGCCGACCATGTCGGCAACGCGGTGGTTTTTTTCGCCAGCGAACAGACCCCCACCACCGGCGCCACCCTGCCGGTGGATGGCGGGATCATGGCCGCCTTCCCGCGCTAAAGAAAAAACACAGGGCTGGAAATGGCGGAAGCCTTGGTGTATGTTTGCCCCGAGGCAGGCGTGAAAAATTGAAGAATCAAGGAGGCTATTTTCCATGGCGGAAATAAAGAGCACCATGGACATGGTGATGGAGCGGGCGGCCCGGATGGCTGCCGAAGAAGCTGGGGAAGGCGACTATCTCGGCGAAGAGCAGCTCAAGGAGGGCATGCGCCTTGGCGCCGCTTTCATGCGTGGGGAACCGGGCCTGAGCGAAAGGCTTGGCACGTTGTCGGAGGCCGAGAAAGGCCCAGTGCGGAAAGGGGCGGTGCAGGCCATGTTGCGCAACATCTTCCTGGCCCGCGAGGTGGAAAAGCAGGAGCTTGCTGACAAAGCCATGCACGGCCTGGTTGAGATCGGGCAGGGCGATGGGGAGCTGCTCCAAATTCTGGCTGAAATGAAAAAGATTCTCGACGGCTACCGGCAGCATGGCGAGCAGCTCAAAGAACAGCTGGAAGCCCAGTTCAGCCAGCAGATGGCCATGATGGAGCAGAATCTGGCCAAGCAGACCGGCCAGGCCATGAAGCTGCAACCCTCCCAGCACCCCAAGTTTCAGGAGGAATGGTCCCGCATTCAAAGCCAGCTCAACGAACAGTATGGCAAGGCCCTACAACAGCTGAAAGATCTGGTCGAAAACCATCTGGCCATGGAGGTTGCCCCATAACCGAGGGGCGGTTCAGGAAAGGAGAGAGGTATGGAAGCAGAAATCTGGCTCGATGTGGAAGAGGCCGATCCCAAGGATCTGCCCGAGGTGGAAAAAAGGTTCAAGGATTGGTACGCAACCGGGGCGGAAGCGCGCTACAACAAGCCGTGCTTTGCCTTCCTCTCGGTGCTGGACAAGCCGTTCCGTTACCAGGTGGATTTCGGTCAGGCCGATTTCACCCTGGCCATTCAGGGCTTGCATGGCAAGCTCTTTCGGTATGGGGTCAAGGTTTTTGTCCACTTCATGCATTGACCCCATGCCGAACCAGGAAATCCTTGATCGGATCAGGCGCAGCCTCAAGCGCCGGCAGCTCGACGCCATCCTCGTAACCCAGCCGGAAAACCGTCGCTATCTCAGCGGTTACACGGCCAGGGACCATGCGATCAACGAAAGCGCGGGCGTTTTGCTCATCCCCTGCGAGGGCGAGCCCTACCTGCTCACCGACTCCCGCTTCCACTTGCAGGCGGAACAGGAGGCTGTAGGTTTTCGGGTTAAGCTCTATCCCAGGGGGCTGTTCCCCCTGCTGCGCTTGCTGCTTAAGAAGCACCGCATCAAACGGCTGGCTTTTGAGAGCCATTATTTCCTCCATTCCACCTCCCTGACCTTGGTCAAGCTGGCTGATGACCTCAAGATGGAGCTGATGCCGCTCACCGGGTTTATCGAGGAGCTGCGGCTCGCAAAAGATGCGGCGGAGTTGGCCTTGATCGAACGGGCGGTGCTCCTCAACGAAGCGGTGTTTCAGGAGATCTACCCCACCCTGCGCTCTGGCCAGACCGAGAAAGAGGTGGCCTTGGCCATCGAAAATGCCATGCGCCTTAAGGGTGCGGAGCGGCCGAGTTTCGAGACCATCGTTGCAGGCGGACCCAACGCGGCCCTGCCCCACGCGACGCCCTCCGACCGACCGCTGGCCGCGGGGGAAACCATTGTCATCGACATGGGCCTGGTTTTGGACGGCTACTGTTCGGACATGACCCGCACCGTGGTGCTGGGAACCCCGGACGCCAAGACGGTGGCGCTGTTTCGCTTGGTGCGCAAGGCGCAACTGGCCGGGCTTAATAGCCTGCGGGCCGGGATAAGCGGGATGGTGGTGGACAAGATCGCCCGCAGCGTGATAGAACGGGCGGGCTTAGGCGAGCGGTTCGGCCATGGCCTTGGCCACGGGGTGGGCTTGAATGTTCACGAAGGCCCCTCGCTCAACTACCGGAACCGCAAGCCTCTTGCCGCCGGCATGGTGGTCACGGTGGAGCCGGGGGTATATATCCCGGACTGGGGCGGGATTCGCTTGGAAAACATGGCGGTGGTTGAAGAAGAGGGGTGTAGGGTGTTGAATCGGGACACCACTTTTCTGGATCTTTAAAGTGTTTCGCTAGGTTCAGCATAGGCAAGGTGCGCAACCAGAAGACTTCGTTTCATCCTTCTGTTCATTTCTTTGCTTGCCCAAAGAAACGAACCAAAGAAAGGGCACCCCTGTGTCTCTTGTCCCGCCGCGGGCGGGATGCCCTGCGCTCCTCAAAGCTGCCGGGATGTTGCAAACTCGGCTGCGCCTCAAACAGTGCAACCTCCCTTTTCGGCAGCTTTTCCGGTGCTCGGCTGCGTGCCAATGGGGAAAAGAAAAAAGAAAGGAGTGGCTTGCGCCACTCCAACTCATTATTTTTCAGGAAATTCATTATTATGCGAAACGATCAACGGGCTGCGGATGCGCTGCGGCCGGTAACTATTGAAAAAGGCTTTCAGCCCCAGGCCTATGCCTCGGTGTTGATAACCATGGGCGGCACTCAGGTGTGTTGCGCCATCACCATGGAGACCAGCGTTCCCCCCTTTTTGCGCGGCACCGGTCAGGGCTGGATCACGGCGGAGTATGGGATGCTGCCCTGTTCGACCAACAGCCGCATGCAACGGGAGGCGGCCAAGGGCAGATCGGGCCGCACCTATGAGATCCAGCGCCTTTTGGGCCGCTCGCTGCGAACCATGGTTGATCTTGCCTGCCTGGGCGAGGTGACCCTCCGGGTGGACTGCGA
>CAYTVV010000019.1:0-38480 GCA_964441875.1 uncultured Desulfurivibrio sp. | reverse complement strand
ATTATCTGGACGACCTCCTGAACCGCTACGGCCATCTCTACCCGCGCCGCACCGAGATCGCCACCTTCGGCGAGGTGGAGGTGCGCAAGGTGGCGCTCTCCAACCTGACCATGGCCTATGATCGGGAAACCGGCTTTGTCGGCCACCAGGTCAAGGCCAAGCCCGAGGATTGTTTTCCGTGCTCCGAGTACGACAAGCTGCTGCTCATTTACCAAAACGGCATGTACAAGGTGATCAACGTGACCGACAAGCTCTTTGTCGGCCATGATGTGCTCTGGTTCGGCAAGGTTGAGGAAAAACGGGTGTTCAATATCCTCTACCGCGAGGGCAGTCAGAATTTTTGCTATGTCAAACGGTTCCAGAGCCCGAAATTCATCCTGGAAAAGGAATACCACCTCTTCCCGGAGCACAAGAATTCAGGCATCCTGTTTCTGGGCACCGGAGACGGGGGCAGGGTGCGGGTGCATCTCGCCCCGTCCAAGCGGGCCCGCCATAACTACGTGGATTGCAGCTTCAGCGAGGTTCTGATCAAGGGAGCCTCCGCTCTGGGCAAACGGGTTTCCGACCGCTCGGTGCGGCGGATCGCCGAGTTGCCCTCCGAGAAAGAGCCTGCCGGACTGCCGGAAGTGCAACCGACCCTTTTTCCGGCCAAAGAGGGTGAGGCTGCGCCGCAGGCTGTCAAGAAATCGGTTGAAGTTTCGGGGCTTGTGGAAGACGAGGCTCCTGAGATCAAGGAAGAATAAGCTCAAAGTATCGGCAGGACACGATGCCCTGCCGATACTCCCCGCAGTTCCCATTTTATTTCTCAACGCAGACCTTTCCTGGTCGTATTCTTTCGTTCTTGTTTTTTCCGGACAGTGTTTCGTATTTTGAAGTGCTCAACTTGTCCGTGACAAAAAAATATCTGATTACCACTAATCTTCAGCCAGTTTTTTTTCGTCATTCCGGCGGAGGCCGGAATCCAGAGAAATTAGCTACCGTGCCTGGATTCCGGCCTCCGCCGGAATGACTTATTCGCAAGTAAGCCCTTGACACAAAGCACGCATGATCAACTGGTTGACGCATAGCATCCGCGTGCTGACTGAAGTTCGATGGTAATCAGAAAAAAATAAAAAAAATCATGGAGGAAACCGTTGGATATTGTTGGCTAATCCTCGGTGCTTAGGTATTATTTTAAATACTATATTAAAACTATCTGTTGTGTTTTTCTTTTTTTTCTATACATCATAAAGTGTACCGTGGAAGTTTAGGGAGCTTCCATCAGGATGTTTTGCTTGCCTTTTCAAGATGCATCGGGTATGTTCGCCCACCTCTTTAGAATTAGGAAGAGGTGATACTACGGCAGCGGTCAAGGATGGGCGTTTGCTCTCTTGTCATGCAGTTGCACAGGTGGAGGACATATTATGGACTGCCTTGCATCACACCGTCCCCCGGACGTAACCCTAGAGCAGGACAAAGTTGTGGCAGTAAAACAAAATGAAACCCCGATGTATTTCGGCAAAAAACCGGTCGATTCCGGGATGGTGCGGTTGGTTTCCGGATTGTCCTTGGTCATGCTTTTCTTTCTTGTTTCCCTATTGCTCCAGCCTTCCTCTGTATTTATCCGTTTTCCCCAACGCTTTCAGGCTATTCCCACCATTGAAGTCCATTCCGCCGAGGATCTGCTGCGGCAGCTTAAGGCCAATAATTTATGGGAAGTGGAGTCATTTTCAGAGGTTCCAGCCTTTTTGGTCAGCAAGTTCCCTGGGGACATGTCGTCCCTTGATGCTGCCACCCAGAAAAAGGCTTTTCTTCACGTCCTTCTTCCTGCGGCAATGATAGCCCTGTCCGAGGTGGAGGAAGAGCGGGCCGCCTTTGAAAAGATTTTGGCGAAATTTGCGCAACCCCCCAAGCGTCTGGAGTTTGGCCTGAGCGCGGAAGATTATGGCCGACTTGTTGCCCTGACCCCCAATGAGATTTTTTTCTTGCAGAATCTCTGCCGTAAATACCGGGCCTATGAGGTAGCTGACCTGCGTCGCCGCATCAGTCCGGTGCCGGTGAGCCTGATCATGGCCCAGGGCGCGCTGGAATCGTCATGGGGCGGTTCCCGTTTTTCCCTGGAGAGAAACAACCTTTTTGGTGTTTTGACCTGGAACAAGGCGGGGCGTGCCTCTGACGGGCACGAGGATGGAAAAGCTTACTCTGGCGCGGCCTATGCCTCCCTGCTTGATTCGGTTCGCGCATATGTTTTGATGATCAACCGGGTTCCTGCATACAAGGATCTGCGGGAGATCAGGGGAGAAACCATGGATTCCCTTGCCCTGGCCAAGGGTCTGCACCAGTATTCCAACCGGGGAACCGATTACGTTGCCGATCTGGCCCAGCTTATTAAGAGCAATGACCTGCAAATATACGACCAGTGCGTTCTGGCCAGCAAGGGTGGCGGACTGGGCGGGGTAAGGCTTGCAAGCCTGGAAGATCTCCGGTGAAGAAGTTCCTGGGGAATAACTCATATTCCCCGTAGTTTTCCCGTATTGTGCAGTGATCAGTTTCTGGGGTATACTCAAGAAAATCCCCCAGACCAGTGTTGGAGATCACCTTGGCACACACACTTGGAAAGAATATAGGCTGTGAATTTTTTAAAACCTGTGATTTTTTCGTAACGATCATGGCAAGTGTTCCGCAATTTTCCACGAAGATACAGGAAAAATACTGCCTTGCCGATTTCCGCGACTGCGCCAGATATGCCTACGCCAAACAGCATGGCAATGGAAATATTCCCGAAGATCTTTTCCCCAACGCCTCGTATTTCTAGCCTCTCATCGTAGAACCTTCTTTTTTCCGCCCGTTATCCCATTGCTTTTGCCTTTTGTCCGCTCGATGTGCTAGCATTGTCACATGCGGCGCGAGAGCGTCATGGGCATTTCTAGAGGAAAAAGAGGCACGGAGATGTTCAAGGAAGAGCGGAAATCCCTGCGGTTTGATTGGTCACATCTTGGCAATATCGAATGGGGCCGCCCCAATCTTGGCCCCCAGACCACTGTGGCTGTTTATCGGTTGATGCAGTTCACCCTGCGCGATGCGATCATCGCCCATACCGATGTGGCCACGGCCAACCGAATATTTTATGACGCCGGGCAGAGTGCGGGAAAGTCGATTTATGAACATCTGCTCCACGATACCCAAGATTTTGATGGGTTTATTGCCGAGCTTCAGGAAACATTGCGCAATCTCTCCATTGGTATTTTACGGGTTGAGACATCCGACCTGCTCATGCACCGTTTCGTGCTCACCGTGGCGGAAGACCTTGACTGCTCTGGCCTACCCATGAGCGAGGAATTGGTCTGCACCTTTGATGAGGGCTTTATCGCCGCGCTGTTTTCCGCCCATTTCGGCAGGCAATTCACGGCAAGGGAGACGGACTGCTGGTGCACCGGTGATCGGGTTTGCCGCTTCGAGGTCGTGCTTGCCGAAGGGTAAATCCAGCCAAAAAATACACCTGGTAATCATATGGAGCATAAAGACATCGAAAGGCTGGACAGGATCAGCGCCCATCTCCATGCGTTGCTGCATAATGAACAGCCTGGAGTCCTTGATCTGGCAGGACAGCAAGAAGACGAAATCCGTCAGGTGGGCGAATTTGTCAACACCCTTACCGAGGCCTTGTCCGCCCTGACCAATGCCGCCCATCGCCTTTCCATCGGCGATATGGACGTTCCGATCATCGCCAAACTTCCGGCCTGCCATCATCTCAAGAACCTACAAGCGACCCTTCGGCACCTTACCTGGCAGACCGGGCAGATCGCCAAGGGGGATTTTTCCCAGCGGGTGGAATTTTTGGGGGAGTTTTCTCACTCGTTCAACTGGATGGTGGAGCAGCTTGAGGCCTATCGGCAAAGGATTCTTGGCCAGAACCGTGAGCTTGAACGCCTGGCTTCCACCGATCCGCTGACCGGTGTCTATAACCGCCGCTCCTTCATGGCCTTCGCCACCAAAGAGTTTTTGCGCTCCCAACGCTATGCCCATGTGTTTTCCGCGATCCAAATGGATATCGATCACTTTAAGAAAATAAATGATGTCCATGGCCACGCGGTAGGCGACGAGGTGCTCAAGGCCTTTACCGCCAATTGTCTGGAGGTTCTTCGGGAAAGCGACGTGCTGGGGCGGATCGGCGGCGAGGAGTTTTCCATTATCCTGCCGGAAACCGATCTGGCAGGGGCATTGATCGTTGCGGAACGATTTCGCCAAACCATCGCCGACCTGAAGGTGTATGTGGACGAGCAGATTGTTCACTTCACGGTCAGTATCGGCGTGACCAATCTCCGGCAAGACGATGTCGGCATTGAGGCTGTACTGAGAAGGGCGGACGAAGCCCTGTATCTGGCCAAGAACGGCGGGCGCAACAAGGTGGTTTCCGCCGGGTAGCCGTTATGCGGCCCGGATTTTTCGCCAAATCGGCAGGGCGGGGCTGAGTCTCTCAAAGCGGCGGTCCCGGTCAATGGCGTCGCTGTTTTTGTGGTTGGCGATGAGGATGGCCTCTGTCTTCATGGAGTCTTCAACAAGCTTTTCAAAGCGCAGCTGCTGTTCCCGCCCGGAAAAGGGCCGGTAGTAGTAGATCACCTCGTAGTCGCCGTAGCCCTCGTAAGTCCAGATGTCGGCCTGGGCGATTTTCTCCTCGCCGATAAGCTTGGCCGCCACCTGGAAGGGATATTCGTCCTTCTCGATCCCGTATGCCTCAAAGCCGAACTGCTCGGCAAAGAGGAGGATGTTGCCGATGCCGCAGCCCACATCGAGGAAGCGGGGCAAGCGGCTGGGCGGGGCATTGGGGTCAAGCCCCAGATACCGGGCGGCAAAGTCCAGCTGGACGAAAACCTGCCGGGTGTCCATGGCCACGAAGGGGTACTCGCAGTCCGTGTCGTTGCGGGTGTTGCGCACGGCGTCCCGGCTGTGCAACCCCACAAACCGGTTGATGATGTTGAAAAAGATATCGTTGTGTTCTTCTTGCATGATTTCCTGATGTTTTGTGGTTCCGCGTTAGCCTGCTTTCCTGTGTGCCAGGATAGAACGCGATCGGAGAGTATTGGGACCCGGGATATGGCCTGTGGCCAAGTCGAGGGGTTGGTGCTTTTTCAGGGAGGAGTCGGAGATGGCTCCAAACACTTCTTTGTCCGCAGCATGGCGCCAAAGGCGTCGGCTTCCACCGGCGGGCTGAAGAGAAAGCCCTGGATTTCATCGCATTGGTGGCTTCGTAGGAATTCCAGCTGTTCGGCGGTTTCCACCCCTTCCGCCACCACCGCCATCCCCAGGCTGCGGGCCAGAGTGAGAATGGTGACGGCTATGGCCACGCTGCTCGGGTCTTCCGGCAGGTCTTTGACAAAAGAGCGGTCCATCTTGATGGTGTCGAAGGGCAGCTTGCGCAGATAGTGCAGCGAGGAGTAGCCGGTGCCGAAGTCATCCAGGGCCAGCCGCACGCCCAAGCCCTTGAGCTCCAGCAAAATGGCGATGGCCGTCCGCTCGTTGGCCATGACCGCGCTTTCGGTGATCTCCAGCTCCAGCCGCTCCGGGGGGAAGCCGGTTTCTTGCAAAATGGCGGTCACGGTGGCGAGCAGGTCCTTTTGCAGGAACTGTCTGGGGGAGAGATTCACCGACAGGGTGAGGCGGTCGTCGTAGTCCCGCAGCCACGCCCCGGCGTCCAGACAGGCCTGGCGCAGCACCTGTTCTCCGAGGGGCACGATGAGGCCGGTTTCCTCGGCCAGGGGGATGAAGTCCAGCGGGGAGATCAGCTGCCCGTCCGGGGTTCGCCAGCGGACCAGCGCTTCCATGCCGACGATGGCGCCGGTGGCCAGCGATATCTTGGGCTGGCAGTAGACCAGGAACTCCCGCCGGTCCAAGGCCTTGCGCAGATTGTTTTCGAGGGAGAGGCGGCGCACCACTTGGGTGTTCATGGTTTTGGTGAACAGCTGGTACTTGTTTTTTCCGTCTTCCTTGGCCCGATACATGGCCAGCTCCGCGTTTTTCAACAGGTTGCCCGCATTATCGCCGTCATCGGGGAAGAAGGTGAGGCCGATACTGACCGTGATCACCGTTTCATAGATGGAGAGATTGAAGGGTTGGGCAAAGGCGGCGGCGATGGTCTCCGCCAGAGGGATGGCGTCCTGGGCATTGCTAAGCTGTTCCAAGAGCACGGCGAAATCGTCTCCGCCCAGCCGGGCAATGGTGGTGTCTTGGGGGAGGCAGGCCTTGAGCCGTTCCGCCACCTGCTGGAGCAGAAGGTCGCCCACGGTGTGCCCCAGGCTGTCGTTGACATGCTTAAAGTTGTCCAGATCGATGGCCAAAACGGCGACCTGTTTTTTGGTCTGCTGGGCATGGCCGATGGCCACGGTAAGACGGTCAAGGAGCAGGGTGCGGTTGGGCAGGCTGGTCAGGGCGTCGTGGTCCGCCTGGAAGCGGAGTTGTTCCTCGAAGCCACGCACCTCGCTCATGTCGTGGAACACGGCAACATGGTGGGAAATATGGCCGAAGTCGTCGGTGATCGCGGTAATGCTCAGCCACTCCGGGTAAACCTCGCCGTTTTTCTTGCGGTTCCAGATCTCTCCCTCCCAGTGGCCGGTGGCAAGCAGGGTATGCCACATGGCGTGATAGAAGGCGGCATCGTGGCGGTCGGATTTCAGGATGCTCGGCCTGTGTCCCACCGCCTCCTCCGGGCTGTAACCGGTGATATGGGTAAAGGCCCGGTTGACCGACTGGATCACGCCATTGGCGTCGGTGACCGTGATCCCCTCGATGCTGGAGTCGAAAACCTGGGCGGCCAGGTGCAGCTGCTGTTCGCTGTGTTTGAGCAGGGTGATGTCCTGCACCGTGCCGAAGATGCGGCTTGGCTTGCCATCCTCGGTCAGGACGACATCCCCTTCGCCGTGGACAATGCGGATTCCGCCGTCCGGGCGAAGGATGCGGTGGGAAAGGCTGTAGCGGCCGTTGGTCGCCAGAGCGGTCTGGATCGAGGCCCTGACCGCTTCCGCGTCGTCCGGATGGACCCGGCTCAGAAAGTATTCGAAGGTGGCCGGTTCTTCGCGCGGGGGGGTACCGAAGATCTCAAAAACCTCACTGGATCGGGTGATGCGGTTGTTGCGGACATCCCAATCCCAGTAGCCAAGATGGGCGATCCGTTGCGCCCGGCTCAGGTTCTCTTCGCTGATCTGTAGCCGATCGGCGGTTTGCTGCCGTTCGATGAGCAGGGCCAGGGTGCTGGCGGCGGTTTCGAGGAACTGCTGTTCGTTCTTGTTGCTGGGGTGCTCGGCCTGACCGTAGAGCATCAGGATACCCAGCAGGTGTTCCCCCAAAATGATGGGCACAATGTAGTGGCTCTGATTCTCCATGCTGCCGTAACGGATTTTCTGCTGGGCCGGAAGGGAGGGAGTGAAGATGAATTTTCGTTCCCTGGCCGCCTGGCCGCACAGACATTCCCCGAACCTGAGTCGGCCGCAGTGGTCCCGCAGGGATTGGGGAATGTTCTTTTCCACGGACAAGACGAGGGTTTCGGGCACGGCCGGGTCGATCAGAAAGATGCCGCCCTTGGCGGTAAAGGGCAGCCAGGGGATCTCGGTCAGGATATCCAGGGCAAGGGAAAGCTGTTCGGCGAGGGAGGCTCCCGTGAAACTGAGGCGGAGCAGCTGTTCGATGATCCCCTGTTGCCGTCGGAGTTGTTCCAGCGTTTCAGTGGTTATCTGCAAGCCTTCCTCGGAAGAGGGCGGCTGGAAATTTTCCCGTGGCGGCAATGGAGTACCCTGTAAAAGAAGTGATAAAAACGGCTGGAATCCTGCGCAATTAATCAGGACAAAATATGTCTTATTTCGGCGTCACAGTAATGATTATTGTTTTAAAAGTCAATCTTTTTTGTAGGCTTTGTCCCTGCGGCCCCGCAGTTTTTGCGCCTGCGGAGCAGGAATAACCCCGATTTTTTCCCCTTCCTCCCTCGCTATTGCCCGGGGAAACGGCATTCCTCCAGGCAGGCCAGGGCTGCACAGGCGGTCCGCGCCAAAAAAATGGCGCCGGTGGGTAGGATTTTTTCGTCAAAATCGAACCCAGGGCTGTGGGCCGGGGCATCGCGGCCATCGGTGCGCTTTGCGCCGAAACGCACCAAGCAGCCCGGAATTTTTTGCAGAAAAAAGGAGAAATCCTCCCCGCCCAGACTGGGCAGGGGTTGGCCCTTGACCTTGTCCTGGCCCACGATTGCGGCGGCCACCCCCGTGGCGATGCGGGCGGCAACAGGATCGTTGATCACTGGCGGATAGCCCTCCACCAAGGTGAAAGAGGTCTCCACCCGGTGCAGTTGCTCCATGGCTTGGGTCATCCGTTGCAGGCTGGCGATGCAAACGGATCGGGTTTCCTGGCTGGTGGTGCGGATGGTGCCTTCAAGCATCACCTGGGAGGCAATGACATTGGCCGCATCGCCGCCATGGATTTTGCCTATTGTGATCACGGCGGGCAGGCAGGGATGGACCTCGCGGGCGACGATGCCCTGGATACTGGTGATGAGCTGACCTGCCGCCAGGATGCTGTCCGAGGTTTCGTGGGGCTTGGCGGCATGCCCCCCCGGGCTGCGAATCTCGATGGAGAATTCATCGGTAAAGGCAGAAATGAGTCCAGGCTGCACGACAATCTCGTTAAGCCCGTAATTGCGGTCGATATGGCCGGCAAAGATGGCACCAACCCCATCCAGGGCGCCTTCGGCGATCATGCCCTGCGCACCGCCGTCGCCTTCTTCTGCGGGCTGGAAGATGAGGACCACCCGGCCGGGAAGTTCCGCCTCCTTCGCCTTAAGCAGCGCGGCCGCACCGAGGAGCATGGCCACATGGCCGTCGTGGCCGCAGGCATGCATCACCCCCGGGGTTTCCGAGGCAAAGGGCAGGCCGGTCTGCTCGGTGATGGGCAGGGCGTCCATGTCGGCCCGCAGGGCAACGCAGGCCGCGCCTTTTTTCCTGCTCCCCAGGCTGGCGACGAGGCCGGTTCGATTCACCTGTTCCCGACAGGGGATGCCCAATTCCCCCAGTTGCTCGACAATAAAACGGGCGGTGGCAAACTCGGCAAAGGCAAGCTCAGGATGCCGGTGGAGATGGCGGCGAATATCCCGCATCCAGGCGATCTGCTGCGTATTGGGCATGGGCAGGTTTTTCATGGGGTTTATCTCTAAACGTAATAAGTGACGATAAACGGCCTGGTCTGGTCCTGGCGCTGTCTTTTTACTTGCGACTTTGTGACATTGCGTTATTTTCTCGTCGTTACCCGATCATCATAATTTCGAACTGAACCGCTGTACATCATTAAATTTCATCTTTTTGATGCCGATGAACACAGAATCATGCCCTGTGCAGACAAACGGGCAGGCTGCCGAAAATGGCCGGCCATGCCCCAGCAATGCGGACGATATTTTCCACCGGGCTCTTGACCTGCACCAGCAGGGTGAAGCAGACCCGGCGGTGTCCCTGTATCAGCAGGCCATCGACCTGTGTCCGCAACATGTGGATGCCTGTTTCTATCTGGCCCTTCTCCACCGCGCCATGGGGGCCGCGGAAGAGGCCGCCTTCTGGTTTGGCCGCGCCCATACCTTGTTGCCGGATGAGGCGACAATTGCCTATGAGCTTGGCATAACCCGTTATTCCCTGGGACAGCAACAGATGGCCATTGAGCATTTTCATAAGGTTCTCGCTCTGGACGACACGCACTGGCAGGCGGCCTACAACTTGGGCACCGCCCATCTGGCCCAAGGCAACATGAACGAAGCCATCAATGCCTATCACCGGGCCGCGCAACTCAATCCCCAGGATGCCGATATCCATTTCAACCTCGGTCTGGCCTGCAAAAGGGCAGGGCGGCTGGATGAGGCCAGGCAATCCTATCTTTGCGCCATGGAGATCGCCCCGGATGACGCAGAGGTGCATTACAACCTGGCCCTGGTCCATAAAGGGCTGGGCAATAAAGCCGAGGCCATCATCTCCCTGGAGATTGCTGTTGCCCTGCGCCCGGAATACGGCGCGGCCCACGGCAACCTTGGGGTCCTCTATCTCGATCAGGACAAGGTGGATGAAGCGATTGCCTGTTATAAACGGCTTATAGAGCTGGATCACAACACGGTTTCGGCCCGACATATCCTTGCAGCCCTCACCGGTGAGACAACCGCCGTCGCCCCTTCTTCCTATATTGCCGAGCTGTTCGACAGTTTTTCCGACCATTTTGAAGAGCGGTTGCTGGTTGATCTGGAATACCGGACTCCGTGGGAGCTCAAAAATCTGCTGCGTGCCGACGCAGATGGGCCTTCGCGTTTTGCGCGGCTCCTGGATCTGGGCTGCGGCACCGGGCTGGTTGGGCAGATTTTCCAGGAGATAAGCACCTACCGGGTCGGGGTGGATCTTTCTCCGAAGATGGTGGAGGCGGCTGCGGCTAAGAAGGTGTACGATGAATTAACGGTTGCGGAGATCGTGGCCTTTCTTGCGCAGAACCAGGAGCCGTTCGACCTGATTGTCGCGGCGGATGTTTTTATCTATGTGGGCGAGTTGGACCGAATTTTTGCCACCTTGGCCCAAGGGCTTGCCGAAAACGGAAGAATCCTTTTTTCCACCGAGCAACTGACCGGGCAGGGTTACCGGTTGCGCCAATCCGGGCGCTATGCCCACGCTTTTTCGTACATTGAGGCAGTGGCTGCCCGCCATGGCTTTCGCATCCTTGCCACTCAATCTGCCAATATCCGCAAGGAAAAGGGCAAATGGATCGCAGGGGATCTCTATCTGCTGGGTGTCTGAGGCAGTCTGCGCAGGGGCACGAACACTGTTAACCGGAGTTAGGGCCTCCGGCTGAAACGCCGGACAGAAAAGGTGAGCAGAATGCATGATGACTTGCAGACCGATGAGTACTGTATCTCCATTTCCAGGGAGATTACTGTTTGTAAGAACATGATCGACCGGCAAAAAAAAGAGCTCGCCCAATTCGAGAAGCAATATGGTGTTTCCACGGAACAGCTGATCGCCGGAGAGATGCCGGAAACCGGAGGGGAAACGCGGGATCTGGAGGAGTGGCGCAATGGTTATGAAGGGCTGCTTGCCTGGCAGCAGCGTCTGCGGGAGTATGAAGAAGCCTATAATGAATTGAGGCGTTGAGGCGCAGGAAATAGGCGGCAACGAATAAGCGCCGTCTTCTTGCGGAGACGGCGCTTATGTAAAAGAAGGCAAATAAGGCGGACTGTGGGCTTTGCCCACAGTCCGCCTTTCTGTTAGTGGCCGCCGGGAAAGAGCCACTGACTGATTAAATAGAACATCACCAAAAGCCCGACCCCAAGGCAAATACTCCATTTGACAAGAGCTACTTCCGCCGGCAGAATCGGCTCATATTCCATTTTTTTCATCTCTTCGGCAATCTTTGATTTTTCGTCAGTCATGTGCGATCTCCATTAGAGAATTGGTGGTTTGACCCCGTGGAAGAACAACCACGAAATAGCGAGTCCGACCCAGATGATAAAGCCGAACAGGGAGATGCAATATACAGCGGCGAGCTTGCCGATCCCTTCCTGCGCCAGCTTTTTAAAGTTTGAAACCACTCCGATGGTGAAGAAGCAGAGGAGAAAGAATATCTTTCGGAACACATCGCCTTGATCCGTTGCCGCCTTGGCCTTGGAGATCAGCTTGTTGGGTTCCTTGGTCGAATCTTTCAGCTCTTTTTCATGGGCTTTGGTTTCCTTGAGCGTTGCCGCCAAGTTTGCGGTTGCAACAGGATCCTTACTGGCGCTGATTTGTTTCTCCAACGAGGTGATCTGTACCTTTAGGTCCGTAATAGCGCGTTCTGCCGGGGCCATCGCCTTGACCGACGGCCAACAGATGAGAAGCAGAATAACAAAGGTGAGAATATAGCCGAGGACGAATTTCGGGAAGCGGTTCCAAATTTCAATGAGGCGTACTTTCTGTCCGGGTTTGCATTCGATCTTGGCGCACCAGATGTAGGCAAGGATAACAGCCCAGACGCCGATGAAGATATCGATGAACATCTTCACCGTGGTGGCGGTCATGGTGATCCAGCCCTCGGCGTAGTTGATGCCTTCCATGTCCATGGCCTGCGCTCGGATCAGGGCGTCGGTAACCGCGCCGCTTGCTATGGCCCCGCCGTCTGATTTAACGGCCAAGCCCATCCAGGCCCCGGCCACCAGCGGTTCCTGCCAGAGAAAAAGTTTTGCCGCAAAGGGAAGAAGAACCATTTCCACCGCCACAAAGATTACGACCAGCGAGGAAACCATGATGGGAATAATCGGCCGGGCGCGGATGGCTCCGCCGGTGGCAATGGCCGCGGAAACCCCGCAGATGGAGATACCCGAGGCAAGAGGCGCAGACCATTCACGGCTGAACTTGAAGTATCTGCGCGAAATCCAGTAGACCGTTGCCCAGTAGATCAGATAGGCCTCGACAATGGCGCAGAAGCCCCGGAACATGATATTGCTCGCCAGCCCGAAAGACTGGGCGGCCTTCACCCCAAGCCCCGCGCCCATGATGACGATGGCGGTTTTGATATACAGCTCGGGCCTGGCTGCTTCCTTCATGGCCGACGCCAGACCGGGAAAGAGATTGCCGACCATGAGCCCTGCAATCAAGGCGATGATGAAGCCGAACTCGCCGGTCATGCTGAGCGTCCAGTTGATGCCGAATTTCGCCATTTCGTTCTTGGTTGCGGCGATATTGGCAAAGTGTCCCAGCATCCAACAGAGATAACTGAGCCAGAAAATCAGGGTGAAGCCGATGGCGAATTTTTTAAAGTTCGCCCCGATCATCGTCGAGCCCAACCCCATGATCACCAGCATTACAAAGTAGGTGAGAAACAACGAAGCCAAGGGCGAAATGCCTTTCTGTTCGTATGCCTGCCCCACCGCAAGGGTGGAAGTGTCGGTTTTTACGGTGATGCCGACCTCTTTTCCATCGGCTTTCTTGAGAGTTACCTTTGCGCCGTCAATTTTGGTGATTTCTCCCTTAACGGTCTGGTAGGCAATCGACACGGGCTTGGTGGATTTGCTGACTTCGTTCCAGACGCTCGTTGATGCGCCCCAGCCCAGAATGTCGGCCCCTTGGAATGCGCCAAGGGAAAGGACAAAAATAAACAGGCCCAGCCAGAGCGCAAGCCAGTCTTCGCTCAACCAGCCCTTTTTCCCCTCGCTTTTGCAGGTTTCTTCCGAATCGCAATGCCCCTCTGTCAGTTTGTCTTCATTAAATTTCTTCTCGTCCATATGTTCCCCTTTTTTTTGACCATGCACACTGCGACCGACGAGAGCGGGAAGCTGTCCCTTCTTTCCAGTCACGGGATGGCCATACAGTTATCCAAACACGCAAGCCTGATATCCTGTGGGTGCTCGTTTTTCCTCCTTTGGGTGAATGTGGCTGGTTGCTGTCGATAGGTCCGTTGATTGGGGTTAATGCAAAGAGGGTGCCGCATGGGATGGTCGACGTGTTGAAAAATAAAAAAAACACAAAAACAGCAAGTTAGTTATGTTTTGCTGTTTTGGCTTTGCCGGAGAAGCAGGAGATCATCCCGTAAACTGCATCTTTTGGTATCCAGTGGTGCCTTTAGTTGACACCTGGCATAATTGTATGATTACATGAAATCATGCTGGCAACAGGTTGTTGAAAAAACCCTTTTGGTCATCACCGGGGATGGAAAATGGCGTTTGGGAAGAAAACAAAAGAATTGCTGGAGAACATCAACCCTCCAGGGGCACAGGGGAAATTCCTAATCGGCCTTGCCTGTATTCTTTTTCTCTTCTGCCTTTTTTGGTCCGCCATTATTTATACGCATCAGAAAAAACGCCTACAGGAGGAGGCTCTGCACAAGGCCGAGCTGGTCATGGCGGCGGTGGACGCCAATCGCGCCTATGTTCAGGAGATTCTGCGGCCACGGATGTATGAAATGCTCGGCCAAGACAGTTTTGTCATCGAGGCCATGTCCACTTCCTACGTGAGTCGGGTGGTCATGGAAAAATTCAAGGAAGACCTGCCTGATATTTCCTATCGTCGGGTCGCGATCAATGCCAAGAATCCGGAGTTTGAGGCAAACCATCGGGAAAAGGAGATGATCCGCTATTTTAATGATCACCCCCAGGCCGAGTCCTGGCAGGGAATCCGCACGGTTGATGACGAACAATATTTTGTAAAGTTCAGCCCGGTTCGCTACGATGAATCCTGTCTTCATTGTCACGGCAGGCCTGAGGATGCGCCAGGGAGTATAGTCGAACGATATGGCAAGACAGGGGGATTTTTCAAGAAAACGGATCAGATAAGCAGCGTGGTCAGTGTCGGCATTCCCGTAGGCGAAGGCCTGCGGCGTATCGGTGAGTTTGCCCTCTCCGTATTCAGCACCGTGTTCCTCTCCTTTTTCGTCCTGTATGCCATCATTGCTTTTTTCTTCAACAAGCTCATCATCCAGAACATCCGTACCCTGCTGGATATTTTTCGTCTGAATCTCACCGACCAGAAAGGCGAACAACTCTACCGGCAGGCCAAAAGCATGGATGAAATCGGGGAACTCAATGCTACCGCCACCCTCATTGCCCGGCATTTGGAGGAAAACCGCCTACAGCTCACCGATTATGCCGAAAATCTTGAGGGTAAAGTCGAGGAAAGAACCAAGGCGCTGCAAGAGTCCCAGGACCAACTGCATCTACAGATGCGGGAGAGGAACCGCGAGCTCCAGACCTTGAACATCATCGCCGAACTCATCACCCAATCCGTGGATCTTCGCACCATTCTTCCCAAGGTTTTGCGGCAAACCCTGGAGGTGATTCCGGCAAAAGGCGCGGGAATTTATCTGTTCCGCCTCGATCACAAGGGGCTTTCCTTGCAGTGCCAGGATAACGCCCCCGAACTTGCCGAAACCCTTTCTTGCGATGTGATTTCCCACCAAATTCTTTCGGATACGGATGGCGCCTCTGTCTCCACGACGATCTGCGAGACGGTTTGTGGAGAACTGAATTTTTTCACCTCTGATACCGCCAGGGGGAAATGCCTCAATATCCCGCTTTGTTGCCGGAACAGAATTCTCGGGATCATGACCTTCACCGGCTACGATATCAGCGAGATTGACCCCAGGCACCGGGAGCTTCTTCTCTCCATCGGCCGTCAGATCGGCGTGACCATGGAAAGCTTGCAAAACATGACAAGCCTTATGCAGAGCAAGGAGCTTCTCCAGTCGGTGTTCGATGCCATTGCCGACCTTGTCGTACTGGTGTCGCCGGACGGATTTCTTCGTATGGTGAACAAGGCTTTTCTGGTTCGATATGATTTCAGCCCGGATACGGTCCTCAACCGGCACATCGAAGAACTGGCCGCGCTGCAACCGGTCCCCTTTGCGCTGTTCAGCCACATTTCCCAAGTCAAGCTACTGGAATCTGTTTCCGATTTTAGCCAACTCCCCAATGGCCAGCTTTTTGAGACCCATTTTTACCCGGCTTTTGATGATCTCGGCGAGCTGAAAAACATTGTCTGTTACGCCAAGGATGTCACCCAGCAGAAACAGGTGGAACACCGGATGCAGCAGACGGAAAAGCTTGTGGCCCTCGGGCAGCTGGCAGCCGGGGTCGCCCATGAGATCAACAATCCCCTGGGGATCATTCTCTGCTATACCGATTTGCTGAAAGAGGATTTTGGCGGCTTACCGGACAAAATCGAAGACTTGAGCATTATTGAAAAGCATGTGAAAAATTGCCAGCGCATTGTCCACGATCTGCTGAGTTTTGCCCGCAATCAGCAGACAACCCGGGCTCCGGGTTCCGTGAACGCCGCCATCGAACAGGTGGTTTCCATGGTATCCAGTCAACTGGCCAAACAGGGCATAACCGTGGAGCAGAAGCTGGACCCGGAGATTCCGCTCCTTGAAATGGATGCGGAAAAAATGAAGCAGGTTTTCATGAACCTGTTTATCAACGCGGCCCAGGCCATCGGGGAGAACGGGGAGATCAACATAGAATCCCTTTGCCTGCGGGACAAGGGCCAGGTGAAGATCGTGGTACGTGATACCGGGCCTGGCGTTGCCCCGGAGATTCAGGACAAGATCTTTGAGCCGTTTTTTACCACCAAAGGGCCACGGGACGGCACCGGTCTCGGCCTGTCGCTAAGCTACGGGATTATCCGTGACCACGGCGGGGAGATTTATGTCCAGAGCAAACCGGGAAAGGGCGCGGTCTTTACCCTTATCCTGCCGCTCCATGGCGCATAAAAAGAATACGGCGGGAGGCTGGGCCTATGTCGTTTGATCGGCTTTTGATCGTTGATGATGAAGAGGATATGCTCACTGGTCTGCAAAGAACCATTGAGCGCAATATCCCGGGCCTTGAGGTGGTCACCTCCACCAGAGCCGGCGAGGCCCTGCGCCTGATGGCCGAGCAATCTTTCGACCTTGCCTTGCTGGACGTGATGATGCCGGAGATGAACGGCATCGCCTTGCTTGAAAAACTGCGGGCCAAGGACCCGGAACTTTCCGTGGTCATGATGACTGCTTTTGCCAGCATTGATCTGGCGGTTGACGCCATCAAGAAGGGGGCCTACGACTTTATCACCAAGCCCTTTGACAAGGACACCATCCTGCGCGTGATTCATAAAGGGTTGGAAAGAAACCGGCTGGTTCGGGAGAATGTTACCTTAAAGGAACAGGTCTGCCAGAAGGAGGCCTTTGCCTCCTTTGTCGGGCAGAGCCCGGCCATGAGCCAATTCTGCGAGCGCCTCAAGACCGTGGCCCTGTCCGATTACACCGTGCTCGTCCGCGGCGAATCCGGCACGGGCAAGGAGTTGGCCGCCAGGGCGGTACACAACTTGAGTAAACGGCGCAACCGGCCGCTGATCATGGTCAATTGCCCGGCCATTCCCGAGCAACTTCTGGAAAGCGAGTTGTTCGGCCATAAGCGCGGCGCTTTCACCGGGGCGGAGCGGGATTACCCGGGGCTGTTCGTGGAAGCGGACGGCGGGAGCCTGTGTCTTGACGAGATCGGCGATATCCCTGTTTCGGTGCAGACCAAACTGCTCCGGGTCTTGCAGGAGCAGGAGATAAAACCTTTGGGGGATACCAAAACCCGCAGGATCAATGTCCGAATCATCGCCATAACCAACCAGGATCTGGAAAAAAAGATTATAGACCGTTCTTTTCGCGAGGATCTTTTTTACCGCCTGAACGTGGTGACCCTCACCCCTCCCAGACTGGTGCAGATCCGTGGAGATATTCCTCTGCTGGTGGATCATTTCTGTAAGCAGGTCTGCTGTGAACTCGGCCTTGGCCCGAAGCATTTTTCCGTGGAAGCTATCACCGCCCTTATGGGACGAGCCTGGCCTGGCAATGTCCGGGAATTGCAGAATATGGTTCGGCAGGCGGTGCTGTTCAGCGCCGATCCCGTCATCTCGGTCAGCGATCTTGGCGCTCTTGCTCCCTCGGAAAATAGATTTCCCGACGAGACTGCCGCCTGGCTGTCAGCCTCGGGCGGCAACGAAAAGGTGCAAGCGTACAAGGAGGCCAAGGAGGATTTGTTGCAGAAATTCATGAGCCAGTATGTGGTGCGCCTGTTGCAAGATACCGGAGGCAATGTGAGCCGGGCCGCGGAGATCTCCGGCCTGACCAGGGCGGCGTTGCAAAAGATCATGCGGCGTACCGACATCCAGGCGAACAGTTTCCGCCACCAGGCCTCCTGAACGGGCACAGGCGAAACCATGCTGCATATCTCAAACACCATCATAATCCCGGAAAACGAGATCGAGCTGACCGCTATCCGAGCCCAGGGCTCTGGAGGCCAGAATGTCAACAAGGTTTCCTCGGCCGTGCACCTGCGCTTTGATATCCGCGCCTCGTCGCTGCCGGATTTTTACAAGGAAAGGTTGTTGGGGTTGAGCGATCAGCGCCTGACCAAGGACGGGGAGATTGTCATCAAGGCCCAGCAGTTCCGCAGCCTGGAAAAGAATCGGGCCGACGCCCTGGAACGGCTGGGGGAACTCATCCGAGGCGCGGTCAAGCAGGAGCGCAAGCGCAGGCCCACCAAGCCCTCGCGCAGCGCCAAGGAAAAACGTCTGGAAGGCAAGGAGAAACGGGGCAGGGTGAAGGCCCTGCGCGGCAAGGTTTCTAAGGTTTCGGAATAAAATCTATTTGATCGCTAAGCACTCTCGGCAGCCAGAGGGATACGCTGTATTCTTCTGTTCATTTCTTTGTTTGCCCAAAGAAACGAACCAGCAGCGAAGCGGCGAAGAAAGGGCACCCTGTGTCTCTTGTCCCGCCGTTGGCGGGATACCCGGAGTTTATGCCCCGCATGGGGTACTCCTCGATGCTGCCGGGAGTTTGCAAACTCGGCTGCGCCTCAAACAGTGCAAACTCCTTTTTCGGCAGCCTTTCCGGTGCTCGACTGCGTGCCAATGGGATTTTAACTGCCTGAAAACAGGGTACTTGACTGAGACTGCTTGGTAAGCAGAAAATTACTTGCCAAAACCACAGATAGGATAATTGCAGGACTTGCACTGTCGGCACAGGCCGCCATGTCCCAATCGGGCAACATCCTGGCGGGTGATCTTCTCCCCGCACAGCACTCGGGGCAGAATCAGATCAAAAATGGTGATCTTGTGGAACATGCCGCAGGCAGGCAGTCCCAGCACCGGCACCGCTCCGATGTACCCCACCAGAAACATGGCCCCAGGCAAAACCGGGGTGCCGTACACGATGTCCTTGGCGCCGGCCGAGGCAATGCCCTGTCTGGTCACGTCATCCGGGTCCACCGACATGCCGCCACTGGTGACGATGAGGTCCGCGCCTGCGTCCAGGCAGGCTTTGATCTCCGCGGCAATGGTTTCGATATTGTCTGGAGCGAAGCGGACCGCAACCACCTCCGAACCGAGCTTTTCCAGTTTTTTGCGCAGGACCGGTTCAAAGGCATCCTTGATCCGGCCATGAAAGACCTCGTTGCCGGTGATGATCAGCCCGGCCTTGGCCTGTTTCAGTTGGGCAACCTTGAGAACTCCCCCGGCCTTTTGAGCGATCTCAACGGCTTCGTTCACGATCCCTCTTTTGGAAACCAAGGGGATGAGCCGGGTCCCGGCCAGTTGTTCGCCCTGCTTGACCGGGGTGTTGGTGTGCAGGGTGGCGCACATGACCTCGCCCAGCAGGTTGAATTGGTACAGGGCCTCGACCTCGACCTTGAGCAGTCCGTCATGGGCCGCGACAATGTTGAGTTTGCCTTCCACCGGTTCCCCGGAAACCGAGGTGCCTGGCCCGGCCAGGGCGTTAGCCATCAGTTCGGCCGCCTCGTTTTCATGGATATCGTCGGCCCCCAACTCCAGCACATAGATGTTGTCCTTGCCAAGCCGCTTCAGCCGTTCGATATCCTCCGCCTGGATGATGTGGCCTTTGCGGAAGGCACGGCCCTTGAACTCTTCGCTGCGGATCTCCGTGATATCGTGGGGCAGGACCATGCCGACGGCCTGCTCAACCGGGATTGTTTTTGTCATGCGTACTCCAGTAGCCCAAACAGGCTCAGATGATGGAATTGATCAAAAAAAGAATCATAGCCCCGAAGTAAGCGGCCACAGGGTGCCGCAGATGCGCGGAAGAGGCCCGCGAAGTGTGCTATTGCACATGAGCGGGTCGATGACAAAGCAGAGGTGGTGCCCTGTGGCCGCTTACTCAGATGATTTCGTAGTAATGGCCCAACGCACAGGGTTTACATAAGGGTTTGCCGTCTTGTATTACCTCGCGGCAGTCTTGCACCCAGTCCCCGCAACGCTCGCATTGCACCCGCCGCTTGGGCCGGCCCGGCATGTCCTCCTCCGGCACTGCGACCCTGACCTTCTGTACCTTGAAAAGCTCAGCCTCGGGCATGATCCGGTAGGCCTCCAATTGCTGCTTGTACTTATCGCCGATTTCCGGACAGTATTTTTTTGAGGTCTCCCTGGATTCCTCCAGGGCGGTGATCCGCACGGCCTTGCCGGTCTTGAGATTGACAAAGGTCGCGGCCATGATCCCGTAATCGAGCCATTTAAGGGAGCGCTTGCCTAGGGAGCAGCCGGTCACAGTCTGGATGGCGTCGGTGGCGCAGCGGTCGATTTCAACCAAAACATAGAAATCCTTGCGCTGGACCTTGGGATCGTCGATGCCGATCTCCCGCAGGCCGATCATGGACATCCTTACTCCAATGACCTGGCCCGCACAGATGTGACCGTGTATTTTTGTCGATTTTTCAAGAAGTTGCTCGAATGTTTCCATGTGATTTCTCCGGTATTTATGGCGGCACCATGACCGATGCACACATCCAAATGTAGGCGAAAGGGGAAAATTTTGCCAGAGAAAGTCGGGAAGGAAAGAAAAAGCGGAGATGGGCTGCCGCGTACTTCCGAAGATGGCGATGGAAATACGCGGAGCGCGGGGCGGGATTATTCCTCGCTGCCTGGGCGAGAAATACCGGTGATCAGCTGTTCCATGTCGTCAACAAATTCTTTCATCTGGAGGGACTGGGCGTTGAGCTCCTCGGAAGCGGCCGCCGATTCCTCGGAAGTGGCGGCATTCTGTTGCGTCACCACATCCAACTCCGAGATGGCTTTATTGATCTGGACGATTCCCGTGGCCTGTTCTTCCGTTGCCTTGCGGATATGCCTGATCAGTCCGCTGACCTCGACCACGCTGGCTGCGGCCTCCTTGAAAACGCTGCTGGTGTGCGCGACAACCTCCGATCCTGTCCGGATGCGGGCAACTGTTTCCTCGATGAGTTGGGCGGTGTCCTTGGCCGCGGCAGCAGAACGTTGGGCCAGGTTGCGGACTTCCTCGGCAACCACCGCGAAGCCTGCGCCTGCCTCACCGGCGCGGGCCGCTTCCACTGCGGCATTCAAGGCCAGCAGATTTGTTTGGAAAGCGATTTCGTCGATGGTTTTGATAATCCGTGAGGTTTGCTCGCTCGACTCGGATATTTCTTCCATGGAGCGGGTGAGCTGTTCCATGGCGGACCCAGCGTTGCCGATGAGGCTGTCGGCCTTTTTAACGTGCTCGTCTGCATTGCGGGTGTGTTCTTCGTCCTGTTTTACCATGGCAGTAATCTCTTCCATGGTAGCGGAGGTTTCTTCCAGGGCTGCGGCCTGTTCAGAGGCTCCTTCCGCCAGGGTCTGGCTTGTGGCGGAGACCTGACTCGAAGCGGAAGCAACCTGTGCCGCACCCTCGCTCAGTCCGATACTGATCTGTTGCAGGGGGGCAACCAGGGAGCGGACAATGAGAAAAACAAGGCCTGCGGTGAGGGTCGTGCTGAAGATGAGGATGCCGAGGTTGATCATGCCCAGCCGTTTGACCGGGGCATACATCTCCGCGTCGGTGGCGGTGGCGGCCGCGATCCAGCCGGTTTCCGGGATGGTTTGGAAACCGACCAGTTTGTCGATGCCCTTGAAGGTGTAATGAATGAGCCCCTGGTGCTGCGCCAGCATTTCCCGGCCAAAGTCAAACTGGCTCAGGTCGAGCGTGAGGATTTTGCTCTTGTCCGGATAGGCTATAATCTTGCCGGCCGAATCGATGAGATACACATAGCCAGAGGTGCCGACCTTTGCCGGGTCGACAAAGCTGGCATTGCAACGAGCCAGATCGACCACGCCTAGAAGAACTCCGGAAACCTTCCCGTTGGCGTGGATGGGGGCTGAGATGACAAAAACTGGGTTTCCCGTTCCTTTGCTGAGAATGACCTCGGAAACGGCTTCCTTGCCAGCCAGCGAATCCTTAAAATAGGAGCGGTCGGCAACATTCATGGCGCCGACATGCGCGGGAAGGGAAGAAGCGACCACCGCGCCGCTTTGGTCGGCGATGGCAATGAATTCGTAAAAGTCCGACTGTTGTTGGAGCTCGACAAGCCTGGCGGTTGCCCGATGGGAGGCATTGCTGTCGGCAGCCCCGGAGAGGAAGAGTGCCGTATAGAGAGGATCAGCGCTGTTGCCGCAGATGTCGAGTTTTCGTTCATGCAGCCAGGCGCTGATCTGCTGGGCCACAGAGTTGGAGACCTGGGAGGTCTGCTGGGAGATGCACTCTTTTAGGGCGGAAGCGGATTTGAAATAGGAAACCGCGCTGATGGTGCCCATGCACAGGACAAGGATAGCGGTGGTGGGGATCAGGAATCGTTTGCGCAAACTGAGCTGCATGGCATCCTCTCTGCGGGGATATTTTGCTAGGTACTAATACCTATTATCAATTTTATTTTTTATGGTTATCTCATGACAAATGCAATTATGCAATGAGTTTGACTGCGCATGAACGGAATAAAGAGCGAGTGGAAAAATGCGGGAATATTGCTACTTAAAGGGGAAGGAAGAATGATGGCAAAGTTTCGGCGAATATGCTACATATCGATCATCAAGGTGCTCCTCCATGGGAGCTAAAAAGGGAACCCCGTGTAAATCGGGGACGGGCCCGCCGCTGTAACCGGGGACAAGTTTCGCAATCACGCCACTGTTTTTGAATGGGAAGGCGCGAAACAAGGATGAGCCGGAAGTCAGAAGACCTGCCTTGAAAAATTATGCTGCATGATCGCCGTGGACAAGTGATTGTGTAATGATCTGCCGTGGATGAAACAGGGCCTCCCCGGATCGAGAAAATCGGTCCGGGGTTTTTTTTATGCCGCAGGAACTGCATTTTATCACCTCCCTCTGGGCACATCTGCTTTGGCCGTTGGCGAAGATCCTCTTCTGGATGTCCGTGGGGCTGATCGCCGCCAATTTCATCGAGGCCCTCAATTGGACACACCGGCTGGCCTCCTTGACCCGCCCCTTGGTTCGCCTGGGCAGACTCTCATCCATCTCCGGGGCCAGTTTTTCCATGGCTTTCTTTTCCGGGGTCACCGCAAACACCATGCTGGCCGAGGCCTTTGACAAAGGCCAGTTGAGCAAGAAAGAGCTGGTGCTTGCCAATCTTTTTAACGGCCTGCCCCGTTTTTTTCTCCATCTCCCCACGGTCTTTTTCCTGACGGCACCGCTCATTAAAATGGCCGCCCTGGTATACCTGGCGCTGACTTTTGCGGCGGCAATGCTGCAAACCGCCGTGGTGGTAATCGGCGGTAGAATGTTGCTTCCTCCTCTTCAGGGAAAACAGGGAAAAATCAAAGCCCTGCTTGGCGAAAAAACCGGCTGGCGGCAGGCCCTGGAAAAAAGCGTAAAGAGATTTCGCAAGAGGATCAAAGGACTCCTCTATTTTACCGTGCCTGTGTACATCATGTTTTACTTCATGGGCAAGCATGGGGTGTTTGTCTGGCTGGAGAGATATTTTGCCACCCAGGCCTGGTTTCTTGCCTGGCTCAAGCCGCAAAGTCTCGGCATTGTCATGGCCCATGTAACGGTGGAGTTTTCCGCCGGACTGGCCGCGGCCGGAGCCTTGCTGGCCGAGAATAGCCTCAGCTATAAAGAGGTGGTTCTCGCTTTGCTGGTCGGCAATATTCTCTCGACGCCGATTAGGGCGGTGCGGCACCAGTTCCCCTACTATGTGGGCATCTTTTCCCCGAAACTTGCCCTTGAGCTTGTGGGGGTCAGCCAGATATTGCGTCTGGCCTCGGTGATCGCCGTTGGTCTGGTCTATTATTTTCTGCCGCTTGGTTAAGGTTGGTCCTGGTGGATCATGGTGGATCACCAGTTGTTTTGCTTAGAATGTAGAAAGTGTTTTGTCAATAAGGCGCCCATTGGGCTTAAAAGGGAATCCCGTGCAAATCGGGAACGGTCCCGCCACTGTAATTTCCTCCCGCTTCCAACGCGAAGCGGGAACGCCGGTTCTCAGGCCACTGCCCCTTGTTATGGGGTGGGAAGGCGAACCGGCTTTGGGAAAAGTCAGGAGACCTGCCTCGTTGATTTTTTTGCTGCAACCTTCGAGGAAAGGTTTCCGGCCTTGCGCGCAAAGCATAATACGCAGGGGGATACCGTCTTTTTTTGAAGGAAACTTATTAACCTTTTAAAAGATGGAGAAGAAAATGCATTTGAAAAAAATGTCGCAGTATGCTGTTTGGTTGCTGACCATCCTGTTTTTGATGGTTGGCGCCACGGGTGCCCAGGCGGCCCCGGGCGAGAAAAAGGCGGTAGTGCTGGCGGTGTTCGGCACCAGCCATGAAAGTGCCTTGCCCGGCATCCTCAACATCCGGGCGCAGATTCAGAAGGAGTTGCCCGGTATCCCGGTGAACTTGGCCTTTACCTCTAGCATCATCCGGAGAATCTGGCAGGAGCGGCGGCAGGATCCAAGCTATGCGGGGCAACACCCCGAGGTGCCTGGGGAGATCCTCAATGTCAAAGGCCCCCTGGCCGCCATCGCCGATCTACAGGACCAAGGCTATGCCTACATCGTTGTCCAGCCTACCCATATCTCGAGCGGGGAGGAGTTTGCCGATCTGGCCGCCTATGTGCAGGGGTTGAACAGCATCAAAACCGTGAAGAAGAGAAACATGCCGTTCAAGAAGATTCTGATCGGGCGGCCTGCCCTGGGAACTTACGGCATTGAGCACGAGTACCGGCACGATATCGAGCAGGTGGCGGCCATTGTGGCCCCGGACGTGGAAATGGCCAAAAAGGCCGGAAGGGCTTTGGTCTATTTTGCCCATGGTAACGAGCATTATTCAACCGGGGTCTATCTGGAGTTCGAGGAGGTGATGCGCCAGCGGTATCCTGGGGTGCGCATCTATGTTACCATGGTCGAGGGTTTTCCGGACAACGCCCGTCTTTTCGCGGAGCTGAAAGCGGATAAAACGAAGAAGGTGCTGCTCAAGCCCTTCATGACCGTGGCTGGAGACCATGCCAAAAATGACATGGCCGGGCCTGAGCCGGATTCCCTGAAAAGCCAGCTTGAGGTGCGCGGCATCAATGTGGCTGCCTCCCTTGTCGGCTTGGGAGAGTCCGATGCCTTTGCCGCAATGTTTACTCAGCATATCAAGGATGCCATGATGGATGAGGGGATTTAAGTACCAATGAGACACAGCGGACACCAAATATGGCTGCTGACCCTGGCCCTGGCGGCAGCCACCTTCGGCGCTATCATCTATGCCACCGGCATGGGCCATATCGCGGTGCCTGCCGTCGAGATCGTGAAGGTGATCGCGGCCAGGCTCTTCTCCAATCCCGCGTTGCTTGCGGGCATTGACCCGGTGTTTCCCTTTGTGGTTTTCGATGTGCGCTTGCCCAGAATCCTCACCGCCACCTTGGTCGGCGGAGGCCTTGCCATGAGCGGTGTTATCTATCAAGGCATCCTGCTTAACCCGTTGGCCGACCCTTACACCCTGGGGGTCTCCTCCGGCGCGGCCTTTGGCGCGGCCCTGGCCCTGGTGGCAAACTTAAGCCTGATGGGCCATTTCTCCGTGCCGCTCTTCGCCTTTGCCGGGGCAGCCCTCACCCTGCTGGTGGTGCTCTATCTTTCCAGCTTCAACGGGCAGATCTCGGCCAACACCCTGATCCTTTCCGGGGTCATTGTCGGGGCGATCCTGGCTGCGGGGATCAGCTTTTTGAAATACCTGGCGGACGAGCAGGTGTCGGTCATTATCTTCTGGCTCATGGGCAGCTTTGCCTCCCGCACCTGGACGGATGTGGGAGTGGTGGCGGTCGCGGTGCTCTGCGGCCTGGTGCTGTCCCTGTATTACGCCAGGGATCTCAATATCCTCAGCCTGGGCAGCAGGTCGGCGGATACCCTGGGCGTTGAGAGTACCAAAGTGCGCTGGATTTTGTTGCTCGGCGCCTCCCTGGTGACGGCAGTCTGCGTGTCGGTCTCCGGGATCATCGGCTTCATCGGCCTCATTGTCCCGCACCTCATGCGTTTTCTGGTGGGGCCGGACAACCGGAAGCTACTGCCGGTTTCCATCCTGGCCGGAGCCTTGCTCCTGCTGGTGGCCGATACCGTGACTCGGGCGGTGTTGCCGGTGGAGGTGCCCATCGGCGTGCTCACCGCCCTGATCGGCGGCCCGTTTTTCTGCGTGATCTTCCGCAGACGGCAGAGGAGGGCGATATGACCGCAGCCAGCGGCTTTGCCTTGACCGGGGTCAACTTTGCCTACGGGGAGACCCCGGCCTTGGCCGATCTGGACATTTCTCTTCAGCCGGGCAAGTTTTACGGGATCGTCGGCCCCAACGGCTGCGGCAAGACCACCTTTCTCGATCTGCTCACCGGTGGGAAAAAACCTGTCCAGGGAAGCGTCGCCTTCATGGATCGTCCGGTGGCTGATTACCGCCGCCGCGATCTGGCCCGGCTGGTCGCCCTGGTGCCCCAGGATTTTGCCATCGATTTTGCCTTCACCGTGCAGGAGGTGGTGCTCATGGGCCGCCATCCCCATATCGGCCGCTTCGCTTCGCCTTCTGCGGAAGACTGGCGGCAGGTGGATGCGGCTATGGCAGCCATCGGTATCAGCCATTTCAAGGACCGGTTCGTCAACGAACTTTCCGGCGGCGAAAAACAGCGGGTGGTCGTGGCCCGGGCCTTGGCCCAGCAGACCCCCTATCTGCTTTTTGACGAGGCAACCTCCAGCCTGGATGTGCAGTACACCATGCAGATTTTTAACGTGGCGCGAAGGCTGGTGCAAGAAGAGGGGCGGACCGTGATCGCTGTGATCCACAACCTGAATCTGGCTGCGGCCTACTGCGATGAGCTGATCTTCATGCAGAAAGGCCATGTGGCTGCCTGCGGCCCCACCAACACGGTGCTGGACCCGGCCATGATTAAAAAGGTATTCGGGGTGGAGAGCAGGGTGGCGTTTGACGCATTCAGCAACAGCCAACAAATTTCTTTTCGCTACTGGAGTTAAGATCGTGCCTGTAATAACCATGCGTCTGTTTTTTCTCATTCTTGCTCTGATGGCCAGTTTTAGCCCGCACGCCTTGGCTGGCGCTGCATCAGCTACCTTTCAGGACAGTGAGGGGAAAACGATTACGGTGGTTCGACCTTATACCCGGATCATCTCCCTCTACCCGGCCCATACCGAGAATCTCATCAGCCTGGGGCTTGGCGCTGAGATCATCGGCATTGAAGGCGCGGATGACGATCAGCCGCAGCTTAGAGACAAAAAGCATTTCAGCTACCATGAAGATCCGGAGAAGATCATTGCTGCCCGGCCCGATCTGATTCTGGTCCGGCCCATGATCGAACGCGCCTCGCCGCAGCTCCTGGCCACCCTGCGTCAGGCAGGCATTACGGTGGTCTCCCTCCAGCCCAACACGGTGGCGGAGATCTTCGATTATTGGCGCGCCCTGGGTCTGCTCACCGGCAGAACCCGGCAGGCCGAGGAAATGGTTGCCAACTTTCAAGCGGAGCTTGCGGCAATCCGTAACATCATCGGCAAGGTGCCGGAAAAATCCAGGACCAAGGTCTATTTCGAGGCGATCCACGCCAAGATGAAGACCTTTGCCCAGGAAAGCATTGCCATGTATGTGCTGGAACAGGCTGGGGGCGTCAATGCGGCCGCGGACGCCAGCCAGGTCCGGGACACCAACATCGCGGCCTACGGCAAGGAGCGTATTCTTGCCAAGGCCGGGGAGATCGAGGTTTTTCTCTCTCAGCAGGGGAGGATGAATCCGGTAACTATCGAGACAATCATGCAGGAGCCTGGATTTCAGGCGATCAAGGCGGTGCGGAACAACCGGGTGTTTCTTGTGGACGAACGTTTGGTTTCGCGGCCAACCCTTCGGATTATCGAGGGAATAAAAACCATCGCCGCATTGCTCTACCCGGACCTTTTCCCTGGCGGACCGAAAAAAAAGGTGGGCGCCAATGGCCGGTGATCGTTGCTCGGCCATCCTGATTGCCGGCACCAGCAGCGGCTCCGGCAAGACCACCATCACCCTGGGGCTGCTCGCCGCCCTGCGCAACATGGGGTTGGCGGTGCAGCCCTTCAAGTGCGGGCCGGATTTCATCGATCCGGGCCTGCACCAGCTGGCCTGCGGCCGGGTTTCCCGGAATCTGGATCTATGGATGATGGGCGAGGCGCAGGTGCGGGACACCTTTGCCGCTGATGCTGCCGAAGCGGATATCTCGGTGATCGAAGGGGTCATGGGCATGTTCGACGGACAGGGATCTTCCAGCGCGGCCCTGGCCAAGGCCTTGGGCGTGCCGGTGGTGCTGATCCTGGATGTGCGTTCCGCCGCGGAAAGCGTGGCTGCGGTCTTAAAAGGTTTTGAAACGCTGATGCCCGAGGTGGCGCCGGTGGCGGTGATCCTGAATCGGGTAGCGAGCCCGCGGCATCTCGAGCTGGTGAGCGGGGCCATCCGTAAGCATTGCCGGGCCGAGATATTGGGGCATCTGCCCCAGAACCTTGATTTTAGCATGCCCTCCCGGCATCTTGGTCTGTTTACCGGAGAGGAGCAGCCCATCGGCCCCGAGGCCTTGGAGACTCTTGCGGCAACGATTCAGGCCCAGGTCAATCTGGAGCGTCTGCTGGAGCTGGCCGCAAGCGTAACTGTGCCGCCCGCAAAAGAGACTTTTTCCCGGCAGGGAGAGGTGCAGGCCCGGATCGGGGTGGCAAGGGACAGAGCCTTTTGCTTTTACTATGAGGATAACTTCGATCTGCTGCGGGCTGCTGGCGCGGAGCTGGTTTTTTTTAGTCCCCTGGAGGATCAGAATCTGCCCGAGGGACTGCACGGTCTTTACCTTGGCGGTGGCTACCCGGAGCTCTATGCAAGGGAGCTTTCCGGCAACCTCGACATGCGGCAGGCGATTTACGACTGGGCCCAATCCGGCAGACCGCTCTATGCCGAATGCGGTGGCTTTATGTACCTGACCGAAGGCATCGTTGGCGAGGATGTCGGGGTGCTGCCCATGGCCGGGGTGTTTCCGGTGACGGCCCGCATGCAGAAAAAGCGTGCCAGCCTGGGCTACCGTGAAGTGCGCCTTGAAAAGGATTGTTTCTTCGGCCCGGCGGGCACCGTGCTGCGGGGCCATGAGTTTCACTATTCAGTGATTGACGAGATGCCTGCTCATATTGAACGAATCTATGCAGTGCACACGGATAGCCGGGAAGGCTATCGGTATAAGAACGTGCTGGGCGGATACCTGCACCTCCACTTCGGTTACAATCCGCAGATGGCGGTGGAATTTGTCCGGGCTTGTCGGCCTGCTGGCCCCGTGGGAGAGAAAAAATGAAGAGCACCATCATGCAGATAGCACCGGAAGCAATCGAGGCGGAAAGCTTCCGTATTATCGCCGAGGAGCTTGGCCCCACTGATTTTGACGCCAGAACCTTCAAGGTGGTGCAGCGGGTGATCCACGCCACCGGGGATTTCTCCTTTGCCGAGAGTCTGGTCTTTCATCCCCAGGCCATTGACGCCGGGATTGCCGCGATTCGGGCGGGCCGGAACATCCTCACCGATGTCAACATGGGCGCGGCCGGAGTGAGTAAGGGGCTGCTTGCAGCCTGGGGGGGCAAGGTGATCTGCAAGGTGGCTGAGCCGGAAGTGACGCGGATCGCCAAAGAGCGCGGTCTCACCCGCTCCGAGGTGGCCATTGAGAGAGGGTTGGCGGAAAATATCGGCATCGTTTCGGTGGGCAACGCGCCTACAGCCCTGCTCAAGGTCATGGCCTGCTGGGATGCTCTTGCGCCGGAGCTTCGTCCCGGCCTGCTGGTCGGAGCGCCCGTTGGCTTTGTCAATGCCGCTGAATCCAAGGAGCTGTTGAGCGAGAAGGCATATCCGTTCATCACCTGTCGGGGCAGAAAGGGCGGCACTCCGGTGGCTGTGGCCATTGTCAATGCGCTCATCCGCCTGGCTGGGGAGGAGTAGAAACCCATGGCGCGCAGACTGCGAAGCGGATATACCACCGGCGCCTGTGCTGCCGCGGCGGCCAAGGCGGCGGTGCAGCTTCTTGTGGGCCGCCCCAGGCCCGAAACGGTGGAGATTCCCTTCCCTGATGGGAGCCGCCATGGCTTTGCGGTGCATCAATGCGAGGTCAAGTCCGGGCAGGCCTGGGCCTCGGTAATTAAGGATGCCGGGGATGATCCGGATGTGACCAACGGCGCGGAGATCGTGGCCAGAGTTTTTTTTGTGCCGGAAGAGGCCGCCTGTAAAAGTTCCCTCCCCCCTGGCGGGGGAGGGTTAGGGAGAGGGGGAAGCAGCGATGAACCCGGCAGGTTGCCATTTCACCCACCCCCCAGCCCCCTCCCGTCGAGGGAGGGGGAGCCAATTTGTGTCCGGCTCGAACAGACAAACATCTTCCTCTGCGGCGGCGCAGGGGTTGGCCGGGTAACTAAGCCGGGCCTCGCGGTCAAGCCCGGAGAACCGGCGATCAATCCGGTGCCTCGCCGGATGATTCTGGTCGCGGTTCTGGAAGCCTTGGGTACAGTGGCGGGCAAGAATGTGCAGGTGGAGATTTCCGTGCCCAGGGGCGAGGAACTGGCTGAGAAGACATTGAATAAACGACTGGGCATCGTGGGCGGGCTTTCGATCCTCGGCACCACCGGCATTGTCCACCCGGTGTCCGCCGAAGCATGGACCGCCACGATCGAGGCGTCCCTGTCCGTGGCAAAAGAGGCCGGGCTTACGGAGGTGGTGCTTTCCACCGGCCGTACCTCGGAAAAGGGGGTGCAGACTATGCTTTCCTTGCCGGAGGAGGCCTATGCCATGATGGGAGATTATCTTGAGTTTTCCCTGCTGGCTGCGGCCCGGCGCGGCTTTGCCACCATCCATCTGGCCGGAATGTGGGCCAAGATCATGAAGGCGGCCTTGCAAATCCCACAGACCCATGTCCGACACGGCGCCTTGGAGGTTGCGGATGGACTGGCTCTTCTCGTAAGACTGGGGGCCGACTCGACCTTGCTGGATAGTCTCAAGGAGGTCAATACCGCACGGGAGATCCATGAACGGTTGCGGGAACAAGGCCGGGACGATTTGATCCTGGCGGTCTGCGAAACGGCGCGGCAATATGCCCAAAAGGTTGCCGGTCTGCCGGTGCGGGTCTATCTGGTGAACAACCATACCCAGGTGGAGCTGCATGTTTAGCTTGATTCTAATCGGCGTTGGCTGTCAGGGACTCACGGCGCAACAGACCGAGATGCTGGCCCGTTGCGGGCTCATCATCGGAGACTCTCGCCATCTTTCACTGGTGAAGGAAATGGCGGCTGAGCAACTCCTTATCTCCCCCTTGGCTCCTGCCCTGGCCAGTATCCGGCAGGCACTGGTCAACGGGGATGTTGGGGTGTTGGCCAGCGGCGACCCCCTGTTCTTTGGGATCGGTCGCATGCTGCGCAAGGAATTCGGGGCGGAGCAACTGGTGGTTCTTCCTGCGCTCTCCACCATGCAGGAGGCTTGCGCCCGGTTTACATTGCCCTGGGACGACTTGAAGATGGTCAGTCTTCACGGCAGGAAAACCTTGCATGCCCCCGGCCTGCTGCTTGGTAGTGAAAAAACCTTTGTCTTCACCGACCGGTACAACACACCTGCCACTCTGACCCAACAGCTTATCGACTATTTGGAGCTGATCGGAGACGAGGTCCTGCTGGCCCAGTGTCGGGTGCATGTGGTGGAAAATCTGGGAGCAACGGATGAGCGTCTTTTCTCCGGAACCCTTGCCGAGGCGGCGAGGCAGGATTTTGCCGAGCTGAATGTGCTGATCGTGACCCGACCGACTCTGGCGGCAGAGGGCATCCCGCTGTTCGGGCTTACCGAGGCAGAGATTGCCCACAGCCGGGGGCTGATCACCAAGGATGAGGTGCGGGCTGTGAGCCTGCACGCTCTGCGGCTACCGAGTACCGGGGTATTCTGGGATCTGGGCGCTGGCAGCGGCTCCATCTCCGTTGCTGCGGCCAGTTTGCATCCGAATTTGACTGTCTTTGCCGTTGACCAACATTCCGAGGCCTTTGCCAATGTGAAACGTAATATTCGGCAATTCGGCTGCTACAACATCATTCCCATCCAGGGTGAGGCCACCGCCGTCTTAAACGGCCTGCCGGACCCGGACCGGGTCTTTGTCGGCGGCAGCGGCGGCAAATTATCGGCCATCATCGGCGAGGCGGCTGATCGTCTACCAGCCGGGGGCAGGCTGGTGGTCAACGGAGTAACCGGCCAGACCGTGGCCGAGGCGCCGCAGTGCATGGCCGCGCACGGGCTAACGGTTGAGCTGACCCGAGTGCAGATTGAACGAACGACTTTTCCAGAAACAGAATCGGGAAAGGTATTGAATCCCATAACCGTTATGACAGGTAGAAAATGAAGGGAACATTGTATGTAGTTGGCGTGGGGCCGGGCGATCCAGAACTCATGACCCTCAAGGCCGTGCGGATTTTGGAGCGATGCGGGGTGTGGCTCGCGCCTGCGGCGAAAAAAGACGGCGAGAGTACCGCCCTGAGGATCGTGGAAGGTGTTGTCAACCGAGGTGACAAGGAGATCATCACCCACCATTTCCCCATGAAGAAGATCCGCATGGGCCAAAGCCCGGACCCGGAGGTGAAACAGGCCTGGGACGCGGCCGCAGCCCAGATCGTTGATCATTTACAGGCCGGTCGGGATGTGGCCTTTCCCACCCTCGGCGATCCGGCCATTTACAGCACCGGTTTCTATGTCTGCGAAACCCTGTTTGCCTTGGCCCCTGATCTGCCGGTGGTGATCATTCCAGGGGTCTCCGCCATCGGCGCCTCTGCGGCGGCAGCCGGCCAGCCGCTCTGCCTGGGGGACGACCGGCTGGTGGTGATCCCGGCCACCTTTGAGAATGGCCGCTTACGGGAAACCTTGGAGCAATTCGACTCGGTGGTCCTTATGAAGGTGCACCGGGTCATGGATCGGCTGGTGCCGCTGCTGGCGGAGATGAATCTTCTTGACAAGGCCGTGCTGGTCGAGCGCACAAGCCAGAACGGCCAGCGGATCAGGCGCGATTTGACCACCGCCCTCCATGAGCCACCCCATTACTTTTCCACCATCATTGTGAGGAAATAATGATGGAACGTTTTCCCATCCATTTCGTGGGGGCTGGCCCCGGAGACCCGGAACTGATCACGGTCAAGGGCCAACGGTTGTTGCGGGAGGCCGATTGTATCGTCTACACCGGCAGTCTGGTGCCCGAGGCCCTGCTTGCCGGAGTGACGGCTAGAGTACATAATTCCGCCGGTCTGAACCTGGACGAGGTGATGGCTCTGGTGATCAGCGCCTGGCAGCAAGGGAAACGGGTGGTCCGACTCCATACCGGCGACCCCTCGATCTACGGGGCCATCAACGAACAGATTGCCCGTCTGGTCGCTGTAGAGATTCCTTTCCAGGTCGTGCCGGGGGTGAGTTCGGCCATGGCTACCGCCGCAGCCCTGGCCACCGAGCTGACCCTGCCCGAGGTCTCGCAGACCGTGATCATCACTCGAAGGGCAGGGCGGACCCCGGTGCCGGAGAAGGAAAGCCTGGTATCACTGGCAAGCCATCAGGCCACCATGCTGATCCTGCTCAGTATTGGCATGATCAAAGAGGTCGTGGCCGAGTTGCTTAGCGGCGGTTACCCGCAGGAGACCCCGGTGGCTGTGGTCGAAAAAGTGAGTTGGCCTGAGGAGAGGATCATCCGGGGAACCCTTGCTACCATTGCTGCCCAGGTCAAGGAGGCGGGGGTCACCAAAACCGCGATCATCGCGGTGGGGGAGGTGCTGGCCAGTTGTCCGCCTCCGGCCCTGTCCAAACTCTATGACCGGCATTTCGGCCATGGTTTTCGGGATGCGGCCCAGTAAACCATGAAAATCGGGATCCTCGCCATAACCGATGGCGGCAGGAAGTTGGTTGCTGATTTGTCAGCGAAAATGCCGGAGGCTCTGGTGCTGCCGCAGGAGCACGGGGTGGCCCAGACTCTGGCCCAACACTGGCAGGAAATGGACGGCTTTGTCTGTATCATGGCCACCGGCATTGTGGTGCGGGCCCTTGCCCCGCTCTTGCAAGGCAAGGAGCACGACCCTTGTGTGGTGGTGGTGGATGAAAAGGGGCGCCATGCCGTCAGTCTGCTTTCCGGCCATCTGGGCGGCGGCAACGACTTGGCCCGGCAGGTGGCGACAATGCTCGGCGGCGAGGCGGTGATCACCACCGCCTCCGACACCTTGGGGCTTGTGGCCCTTGATCTCTGGGCCAGAGCGCAGGATCTTGTCTGTGAGAGCAAGGAAGGTTTGACCCAAGCCAGCGCCAGGCTGGTCAACCGCGGCATTCTTAAGATTTATTCCGAGGTGGCGGTTGCTTCGCTGCCCCATGGGTTGGTGCAGGTTGTCGGGCCGAAACAGGCCGATATTGTGGTTTCGCCCGGTCTTAACGATTACGGTGCTGCCGTGGTGTTTCGCCCAAAAAATCTGGTGGTTGGGGTGGGATGCAACCGGGGTGTTCCCATCGCTGAACTCCGGCAGGCCTGTGAGGAGTTGTTTGTCGAACAGGGGTTGTCGCAAATGAGCATCCGCAATCTGGCCTCCATTGATCTCAAACAGGACGAGGCGGGCCTGCTGGCCTTTGCGGAGGAGCAGGGTTGGCGAATTGATTTTTTCAGCAAGGAAGAGTTGAACAGGGTAGAGAATGTAACGGTTTCCGAGGCAGCACTGCGGAATATTGGCGCGATCGGCGTGGCCGAACCCGCTGCCCTGCTCAGCGCACAGAGTAACGATTTACTGGTTGGGAAAAGAAAATGGCACAATGTAACCATGGCAGTGGCCAGGGCAAACTGTACGTTGTCGGAACAGGACCGGGCTCGGCAAGACATATGACTCCTGCGGCGGGCGAAGCCCTTGCCGCAGCCGAGGTGATCGTCGGCTATCAGACCTATCTTGATTTGATCCCTGAATTTCTTGTGGGCAAGGAGGTGGTGGCCTCCCAGATGATGAAGGAAGTCGACCGCTGCCGCAAGGCGCTGGATTTGGCGGCGCAAGGCCGCATCGTGGCCCTGGTTTCCGGAGGCGACCCAGGCATCTATGCCATGGCCGGGTTGATTTTTGAGATGGCCCGAGAGCAGGGTGATGTCGTTGATATCGAGGTGATCGCCGGGATTGCCGCGCTCAATGCCTGCGCCGCCCGCTTGGGCGCGCCGCTCATGCATGATTTCGCCGCGATCAGCCTTTCGGACCTGCTGACTCCTTGGGAAAAGATCGAGCAACGGCTTGAGGCTGCTGCGGCCGCTGATTTTGTAGTGGTGATTTATAATCCGAAATCGAAAAAACGGGCCGAGCATATCGTCAGGGCCCGGGAAATCCTGCTCGCGCACCGCAGTGCGGAAACGCCGGTGGGCATCGTCACCGCCGCCACCCGCGAAAACGAACGGATCGTGCTCACCACCCTGGGGAAGATGCTGGAGAGTGAAATCGACATGCAGACCACGGTCATCGTCGGCAACTCCATGACCTTTGCCTGGCAGGGGTTTATGGTCACTCCCCGAGGATACGCGGCAAAGTATGAGTTGTAAGAAAGCTGACAGCTCTCAGCTAATCATGCTTCCTTGATCGCCAGCAGCGGTTCCATCCGCGCCAGGCGCAGGATGGGGAAGGCTGCGCCGATAAGACAAATGGCGATGCCGACACCCATGGCGATGAGCCCGATGCTGATGTTGCCTGCGGTTATGGTCGAAACTGCACCAAGCTTGCGGAGCAGGGTGAAGTCCTTGGCCAGATAATGGATCAGGGAATGGCCCATGATCACCCCGGCAACACCGCCCATTCCGCTGATCAGCAAGGCCTCGGTCAGGAAGATCTTCATGATGTGGCTCTGATGGGCGCCGATAGCCCGCAAGATTCCGACCTCCCTCCGCCGTTCGTTGGCCAGCACGGTGAAAGTTGACCAGGCTAAGAGCAGGGCGAGCAGTGAGGAGATGAGGATGGTGATGGAAAACACCCGGATGATGTCCCGCAGGGTGGTACGGACGTCGGTGCCGATATCGCCCCTGGTCATCACCCCCACCGTGGGGTTGACGTTGCGGATATCCGCAACCACCTTGGCGGGAGAGACACCGTCTTTTACCTTGATGAAGATGATGGAGATTTTCCCGGCCTGATACCCACCCGTCGCGGCGGGAGAGATCTTGTTCAGGTCGTCCAACCGCATGAATACCCCATGGTCAAGGCCTGTGCCGGTTTGCTGAAGATGGCCTACCACCTTGACGCCCTTGCCAAAGAGGCTGGCCGTGTTGATCAGGCCGAGATACTCGTAGACGTAGCTCCCCACATAGACCTGCCCTGGTTCCAGACGTTTTGGTCCGGCCTCCAGCCAGGGGGCGATCACAAAATCCTTGTCCTGGTCAAAGACGATGACCTGTCCCTCATCGATGCTGCAACACCCGGAGGAAAGGGTGTTGAGGTAGATATGGTAGGTCGCCTGTTTGATGTCGGGCAACTCGCTGATGTCGTCGAAAACGAACTTGTCCATGTAAAAGGTTTTGATCTTGCTTTCCAGGATGAACTCTTCGGCGCTGCCCTTGGCCTCGGAGGGCACGATAACAATATCCGCGCCAAGCCGCTTGCCGGCCTCATCGATGTCCTCTTCCACCGCCTTGTTAAAGAGCATGGCAAAGGTCAGCAGAGCGACGAGAAGGGAGACCGCCAGCATCAGGATAAGGTTGCGAAACATCTTTCGGGTGACGCCTTTCCAGGCAATGGCGATGATGGTGTGGGCGTTGCGAGGTTTCATAGGGCTTTGTTGGCTGTTGAGGGAGAATTTTTAAAGGCATTAAACAGGAAAACCGGAGGGCTGTCGCCCCCCGGTTTTCTATAGAACAAAAAACTGGCGAAGAAAACTTATTTCTTCTTTGCAGCAGCTTTCTTCGCTGCGCCCCAGTTTACATCCAAACCGCAAAGAATGGCATGCGGAGCGCTATCGTCGGTGCCGATCTGCTCGTCATGGCACTTCAGGCAGGTGGAGGTCGGCTTGCCAACCAGTTTTTTGGTAGCTACGTCAAAAAGGCGAACCTGACCGTCCATGCGCCACTCGCCGTCAGCCGGTTTCGTGGGATCTACGCAACCGGGCAGTACGGTCTTGGTGCGGGTGGTGATCATTACATACTTGCTGTCCGGGGTGAAGATGGCGTCGTGGGTTTCTTCCAACGGGGCCATGGTTACGGAAGCAACAGTCTTCAGGGTCTTGGCGTCGAGCAGGAAAAGGATGTCGCCGGTGGCGTTGGCGATGTACTTGCCATCCGGAGAGTAGTACTGACGGAAGCTGATGGTTTTCTTGACGTTGCCGTCAGCCACGCCCTTACGCAGTACCTTGATCTTGCCCTGCTCAAGCGCCTTAGCATCCAACACGAACAGATACAGCTTGCCGATGCCCTCGCCCAGCTCTTTGTTGGTCGGGGCAGAGTCGGATGCGTTCATGGTGATCAAAATCTCCTTCATGTCCGGAGAGTTGATGCCGTGGGTGTACTTGACGCCGCCTGGGACGTCCGCCTCGCTGCCATCAAAGAAGATGTTGTGCTTCATTTCCATGGTCTTCTTGTCGATGACGCTGAGGTAGCCCGGCTTGTTCATGGAGATGGGCATGAAATAGTCTTTGGTCTGGGCGGAAGCGCAGTAGCCAGCCTTGGTGCTCATAACCTTGGCCGGAACCGGGAAGGTCTTGTCTACTACGACCTTGCCGGTCTTGAGATCGGTCTTGCCGTAATGGTAGGAGTTGTTGGCAGCGGTATCCGGCTTGTAGGTGGACCAGTAAATGGTGTTGCGATCCTTGTTGTCGATACGGGAATCATGGAAAGGATGGGTCTTGCCATCGCCGATGTCGATCTTGTCCAGTTCGTCAAGGGAGATGGGGGTCTCGGCCTTGGGGTCGATCTTAAACACGGCCTTGGCGAAATGGCCGCCCATGCCGGCGATGTAGGCAGTGCCTGCATAATCGGCCGCGTTGGCGGTTGCAGCGCCCAACAAGCCAAGGGCGATGGTGCCGGTGATCAGGGAGTTGCGCCAGGTAGCTTTGGTGAATCGCATTGTTTTCTCCTCGTTGTAAATGCCTGCAAGTCGTTGGATCATGCCGACATCCGACAGCTGGTGGCTGTCTGTTCACTTATTAATGACCTTGGGCAAGGCGGTCAGCTCACCGATCTTGTTCAAGGCTGATTTCGCTGGTGCGACAAATTGCCATGCGACAAAATGCCGCATTGAGGTTTACGATATTACCACTCGGTGGTATATTGGCAACCTCATTTTTATAGAGAGGCAAATAATTTTGCAGTAGATTGTGCCTGGGGCTTTTCGTGACCTTTAGTCCCTTGAAATAAACGAATTAAATTTTATAACGAGGAAAAACGTGATCATCGAATGCAAGGATCTCACCAAGACCTACCCGGTAGAAAATAGCATGGTTCATGCCGTTAACACGGTGAATCTTTCCATTAATAAAGGGGATTTTCTTGTCATTCTGGGCCATTCCGGTTCGGGAAAAACAACGCTTCTCAGCCTGATCGGCGGCTTGACCGCCCCGGACAGTGGGCAGGTTTTTATTGATGGCGTGGAAAACTGGCAGCAATCCGACCGGGCTCTTTCCACCATGCGCAACAGCAAGATCGGTTTTATTTTTCAGTTTGCCAGCCTGATTCCCACCCTCTCGGTCATGGAAAACATCCTGCTGCCCTTGAGTT
>CAYTVV010000018.1:0-38801 GCA_964441875.1 uncultured Desulfurivibrio sp. | reverse complement strand
CGCCCGCCCAACTGGCTTGCGGCTGCCCCTCGGCCAAATTGCAGACCTTTGCCCCCACTACCCCTTGCCAGGCGGCCAATGCCCCAGTCCAGCTCGGCGCGGCCACCGGCTCGGCACTCAGCCACTGGCCGGTGCAGATCCGCCTGGTGCCGCCCAGCGCGCCCTTTCTCAAAGGGGCCGACCTCCTGATCGCGGCCGATTGCGTGCCCGTGGCCTACCCGGACTTTCACCGCGATCTCCTGAGCGGCAAGGTGGTCATGCTGGGCTGCCCCAAATTCGACGAGGTGGAAAGCGCCATTCAGAGATTCACGGAAATCTTTGCCTCGGCCGGGATCAAGAGCATCACCATGGCCATCATGGAGGTGCCTTGCTGCGGCAACATGCGCCATATTGTTTCCCAAGCCCTTTCCCGCTCCGGCCAGAACATTCCTGTGCAGGAGGTAGTGATCTCCGCCCGTGGCGAGCGTCTTCGCCGGGGGGGTATGCCCTCCTGACCCAGGAAGCCACCGGTTTGATATTTCCCCTTTTGTTTCCCTGAAAAAGCGGGTAAAAAGACTCTGTTTCGGTAAAATGTTACAGCCCGTGCCGGTGGCATACATCTATTCAGGAGAAGCACATGCAGATCATGAAATCCATGGCGGCGAAAGCCCGCCTTCTCACCATCACCATTGCCCTATTCGCCTTAATGGCCGGGACTGCCCAAGCCGCCACTAAGATGCCGGCCTTTACCCTGCCTTCCGTCAAAGATGGCGCCGCGGTCAAGTCCAGCGGCTACCAAGGCCAAGCGCTGCTGATCAATTTCTTCGCCACCTGGTGCCCTCCCTGCCGCAAAGAAATCCCGGATTTCATCAAGCTCCAGAAGGAGTTCGGGCCAAAGGGCTTCACCGTGATCGGCATCTCCACCGACCAGGGCGGTGCGTCCCTGGTTGACAAATTCGCCCAGAAAATGGAGATCAACTATCCCGTGCTGCTGAGCGATTCGGAAACCCCCACCGCCTTCGGCGGCATCCTCGGCATCCCCACCTCGTTTCTGGTGAACAAGGAAGGCAATGTGGTCAAGCGCTACGACGGCTATGTCGACCATCAAACCCTGGTAAATGACCTCAACACCATCCTGAAATAAAAGGGCAACTTTCCGGTTGACATCCTGTGCTCCTGTCGTATATTTACTGAACGGTGATTCATTATTTCCCTGTTTCGTATAACAGGAATATCCCAAATAACACTTAGGAGGAGATGAACATGAGCAAGAAGATGATTTCTTTGGCAATGGCAGTTGCATTCGTAGCAAGCACCGCAGCGGTATCTTTTGCTGCTGACTGCAAAGTAACCGCAGTTGAGGGCACCAAGGTAACCGTAGATTGCGCCGGCGCTGTTTCCACCGTAGAAGGCACCGCCAAGGTTGGCGACAAGGTTACCGTAAAAGACGGCAAGATTGCTCCCAAGAAGAAGGCTGTTGAGGGCTGCTAATTCCCTTGCCAGACCGAATTTCTGGTCAGTAAAAGCCCGGCCTCTGGCCGGGCTTTTTTTTATTCCGCCATCTCACGGCCCATCGGTATTTACTTTTTTGCCTCCCTTTCGTATAGTGCCATCCCATGAACATCATTGAAGCAGCAATATTCGGCATCATCCAGGGCGCCACGGAATTTTTGCCCGTTTCCAGCTCCGGCCACCTGGCCTTGGCCCATTATTTTCTCGGCGCCCAGGAATCAGACCTGGCCTTTGACGTGGCCCTACACCTTGGCACCCTCTTGGCAATCCTCGCCTATTTTCGGGATGATTTCTGGCAGATGGGCAAGGCCGTCCTTGGCCTCCACCCTGAGCCCTCGGAAACACAGCGGTTGCGCAAGATGGCCTTCTTCATTGCCATTGCCACTGTGCCAGGCGCCTTGGCCGGTCTTTTCTTAGGAAAAACCGCGGAAGATTATTTCCGGCACCCCGCCATGGTGGCGACAGCACTGGCCGGGGCGGGCCTGCTGCTCCTCCTTGCGGACCGGGCAGGCAAACGCACCCGCAATTTTGAAAAAATTACCTTGACCAATGCCCTGCTCATCGGCCTTTCCCAGGCCTGCGCCATCATCCCAGGGGTATCGCGGAGCGGCAGCACCATCACCTGCGGTCTTGCCATGGGACTCACCCGGCAAGCGGCGATCCGCTTTTCTTTTCTGCTTTCCGCCCCCATCATTTTCGGGGCAGGGGTGCATGAAATTCCCAAGATCGTCAAAAATGGAATGCTGGACGGGCAAGGGATTCTCTATGCCACGGGCTTTCTAGCCGCCGCCATATCCGGCTACCTGTTCATTTCCTTCATCATGCAATACATCCGGGCCAGAAGCTTTGCCATTTTCGCCTACTACCGCTTCCTGCTCGCGGCCCTGGTCTTTATCGCCCTTTTCCTGCAACGATGAACCGCACCGGCATTTTTCGCCGCCCTGGAGACCATGATGGATACTACACAGCTTCCTGAAAGACAGTATGCCCGCCTCCGGGAAATCCGAAAAAACTACAAGGTGGACTTCGAGCCGTTACGCCTGCGCGGCAAGGAAATCCAGCTGCTGCAAGTCACCGATCTGGAACCGCTCCTGGCCGGAAAAGATCCTTTCCAGGATGTGGAAAGTTTCCCCTTCTGGGTGAAACTCTGGGAAGCCGCCATGGTTTTGGCGGACCTCATGCTCACCAACCCGCCGACCAAAGAAGGACAGACCCTGCTCGAACTCGGCGCCGGCCTCGGCGCTCCGGGCCTTGCCGCCGCCCTGGCCGGATACCGGGTGACCCTGACCGATTACGAGCCCCACATCCTTGATTTTCAACGGGTCAGCGCCGCAGCCACCGGACTCAAAGGGGTGGAATGCCGGATGCTCGACTGGCTGAAGCCACCCGACCTACCGCGCTTCGACACCCTCATCGGTGCGGAGATCCTCTTTCGGGAAGAGTTTTTCGCCCCGCTTTTGAACATCTTCCGCTCGCTGCTGGCAGACCAGGGCGTCATCTACCTGGCCCACGATGCCCGCCGTCAAAGCCTGCCCAAATTTCTCCGGTTGGCGGAAAAGGAATACGAGATCGCGACCAACGCCCGCAAGATGCGCAGCGACGACAAGGAGCTGACCATCATCGTCAACCGGCTCACCCGCCGGGGCTAAAGAAACGCACGATGCGCTATCAGGATATCGACTGGGACACCATGTGGCTCGAATCCAGAGCCCACAAGTCCTGGAAAAAGAAGAAGAGCAGCGACTGGGATCAGCGGGCCGCCGGTTTTGCCGAGCGCAACCTCGACTCTCCCTTTGTCGCGCAATTTATGGCCCATCTCCAGACCGAAGCGAACTGGAGTGTGCTCGATGTCGGCTGCGGCCCCGGCACCCTGGCCATCCCCTTGGCCGGCAAGGTGCGCCAGGTAACGGCCCTGGACTATTCCGCCGCCATGCTTGGCGAACTGGATAAACAGGCCAAGATCGCAGGATTGAAAAACATCACCACCGTCCAGGGTTCCTGGACCGATGACTGGCAGGACCTAGGTATTCCCCGCCACGAGGTGGCCATTGCCTCCCGCTCCCTGTCGGTGGACGATCTGAAAGGGGCGTTGCGTAAGCTGAACGCCTGGGCCAGCAGGGCGGTCTATGTGGTGGACCGGGTGGGAGCCGGGCCCTTTGACCCGGATCTTTTTAGGGCCATTGGCCGCGATTTCGAGCCCGGCCCGGATTATATCTTCACCCTCAACATTCTCTACTCCCTCGGCATCCACGCAAAGGTCGATTTCCTCAGCCTGGAGAGCAACAGGACATACAGTTCGCGGGAAGAGGCCTTGCAATCGTACCGCTGGATGGTGGATGATCTCACTGCCGCGGAAGAGGAACGGCTGGCCGCCTATGTGGCTGCCCACTTAAGCCAAACCAGCGACACTTCCTGGCAACTCACCAGACAAACCCCGCCCCGCTGGGCCCTGATCTGGTGGCACACCCAGGGCTGAGTTGCATATTCCCGTCAACCCCGCTATAATCCGAGCCTTTTCCCAGGTCGGCTCCAAGCCGTTCCTGAGCAAACCCTAAAAGACCAGAAACCATGCCAAACTCTTATCAATACGACGTCATCGTCATCGGCGCGGGCCATGCCGGCTGCGAAGCCGCTCTGGCCTCGGCCCGCATGGGCTGCCGCACCGCAGTGCTGGTGGTCAACGTGGACACCATCGGCGCCATGAGCTGCAACCCGGCCATCGGCGGCTTGGCCAAGGGGCATCTGGTCAAGGAGATCGACGCGCTCGGCGGGGAGATGGCGAAAAACATCGACGCCACCGGCATCCAGTTCCGCCGCCTCAACACCCGCAAAGGCCCGGCGGTCTGGTCGTCCCGGGCTCAGGCCGACCGGCTCCTCTACCGGCTGCGGATGAAGTCGGTGCTGGAGCAGCAGGCAAACCTCCATATCCGACAAGGCATTGCCGATCGGTTGCTCATCAAAAACGGGGCAATCGCCGGGGTAGTCACTTCTCTTGAAGAAGAGATCACCGCCCGAGCCGTGGTTATCGTGACCGGCACCTTCTTAAACGGCCTGATCCATATCGGCCTGAAAAATTTCCCTGCCGGTCGCCTGGGCGACGTACCCTCGCTTTCGCTGCCCCTGCACCTCAAAGAGTTGGGCTTTAGCATGGGCCGGATGAAAACCGGGACCACCCCGCGTCTCGACGGCACCACCATCAATTACACGGACCTCGAAGCCCAGTACAGCGACGAGCCGCCCAACCTCTTTTCATTTTCCAACAGGGGTAAGCAGCCGGTGCTGCCGCAACGGCCCTGCCACATCACCTACACCAACCCCACCACCCATGCGATCATCCGGGCGGGCACCGACCGCTCTCCCATGTATACCGGGATCATCGAAGGGGTTGGGGCCAGGTATTGCCCCTCGGTGGAAGACAAGGTCATGCGCTTTCCGGAAAAGGAACGCCACCAGGTCTTTCTGGAACCCGAAGGCCTGGACACGGTGGAGATCTACCCCAACGGCCTACCCACCAGCCTGCCCATGGATGTGCAGACCGCCATGCTCCGCAGCATCAAGGGGCTGGAGAATGTCGCCATCATCCGGCCCGGCTATGCCATTGAATACGATTATGTCGATCCGCTGGAGCTGCATCCATCCCTTGAAACAAAGCGGCTGAAAGGCCTGTTCCTGGCCGGGCAAATCAACGGCACCTCCGGCTACGAAGAGGCCGCAGCCCAGGGGCTGATCGCCGGGATCAACGCGGTTAAATACGTGCGGGAAGAAGCCCCGCTGATCCTGGACCGCTCCCAGGCCTACACCGGGGTGTTGATCGACGACCTGGTCACCAAGGGCACCAAGGAACCGTACCGGCTCTTCACCTCCAGGGCGGAATACCGGCTGCTGTTGCGGGAAGACAATGCCGACCTGCGGCTGGGGGAGATTGGCTGCGACTTGGGCCTGGTGACGGACGAGACCTACAGATTGTTTGTTGCCAAGAGACAGGCCATCGAAGAAACCATTGCCCTGTTCAACACCACCACGATCCGGCCCAAGCAGGAACTCAACGACCGCCTGGTGGCCATGGGCAGCGCCACCCTCAAAACCGTGGTGAGCGCAGCAGATTTATTGCGCAGGCCAGAGATGGATCTTGGCACCGTGACCCAGCTCCTCGGCCTCACCCTGCCCCGGCCCGAGGAAGAGGTGACCCGGGAGGTCGAGCTGGCCATCAAATACCAGGGCTACATCGAACGGCAAAGCGAACAAGTGGACCGTTTCCGCCGCATGGAGTCAGTGCTCCTGCCGGGGGACCTCCCCTACCAGAGCATGTCCGGCCTTTCCCGGGAGGTGGTGGAAAAGCTCACCAAGATCCAACCCCGAACCCTGGGCCAGGCCGCGCGAATCTCCGGGATCACCCCGGCCGCCATCTCCATCCTTCAGGTATATCTCAAGAAAGAGAATCTCCTTTAAAACCAACCTCCGAAGGGGGGGTCGTTCCTCACTCCCTGGACGCACCGTTCTTTGTCGGCAGGCTTTCTTGGCCCTTCCTGCCGGTATTTCTGGCAACGCCAAAATCCGTTTGTTTTATTTTATCTTCGTGTGATAGCCTTAACAATGATGATGTGCCGTTTTTTTGTTTTCTCTTGTCCACGAAAACAAGCTGTGATTTCTCCTTTTCCCATCAACGCCTTAGGGGGAAAACATGTTGCAACTCACAAAAAACTCCTGGGCCATCGTCGTCTGTCTCAGCGCGCTCACAATCCCATCCCTTTCCCAGGCAAAACTGGCAGATGAATACTCCGTGGAGCAGATGCTGGGGATGGAGCTTAAAGATCTGGCCGACCTCAAAGTAACGGTCGCCTCGACCAAGCCGGAATCAATTATCGAGACCCCGGCCATTGTCTCCCGCTACGACATGGAAACCTTGAGCGCCATGGGTCTGCGAACCCTAAAGGACGCCCTCTCCTTTATCCCCGGCGTTGTGCTACAGGACCACCTGGTCGGGCAAACCATTGTCATGATGCGGGGCGTCTATGAAGGGTTCAACCAGAAGGTGCTTTTCCTGGTGGACGGGGTTCCCTACTTCATGCCTTCCCACTCGGAAATTCCTCTCTCTGGGATTCCCATTGAATCGATCAGCCACATTGAGGTCATCCGCGGACCCGGTTCCGTATTCTACGGAACCAACGCCACTGCCGGGGTTATCAACGTGGTCACGAAAAAGGACACCAACAACAGCCGCCTCTCCGCTTCCTACGGTTCCAACGACAAGCTCAACGGTGGCGGCATCATCAACCACACCTTCAATGAAGATACCGGCCTCTCCCTTGCCTTTGAGTCCCAATCGGACAATGGCTATGATGCCCGTTACCCGGCATATCCAGGCTACCCTAATGGGACGATCAATAAAGCAGAAGAAATGGACTCTGTCCTGGCCAAGCTCCGCTACAAAAAAGTCAATCTGCTGGCCCAGGCCTTTCAATCCGCAGCCAATGGCCTGGGAAGCCCACGGCAGATCAACAACGTCAACACCCTCGATTATACTGGCTATCTGCTCCACGCCGATTACGGCGATACCACCGGCAACACCGACTGGAAGCTGTTTACCGACTACAACAACTTCTATCTGAAATACACCGTCCTCGATCGATTCGGCAGCAACATCCCAGGCGGTTACCGCTTTTCCGACGATGGGGAGCAAAACTACCGCTGGCGTTCTGGCTCTTCGGCAAATTACCACTGGAGTAAAGCCCTCTCTATCTTTGCCGGGGTGGAATACGAAGAACGCTATACCGGAGACTACCAGGTCTACAATGCCGTAACCGATGCGACGACAGCCGTGCTCATGCCGGCCTTCGGCCTTTCGGAGTGGTCATTTTACAGCCAGGTGGACTATGTCCTCGGAGAAAAATGGCGTTTTCTCCTCGGTGGCAGGTTTACCGACAACAGCATCACCGGCACGGACGCCGTGCCGAGGCTTGGAACGGTTTACAAGATCGATGACGAACAATCCCTCAAGCTCCTGTACTCCGTGGGCTTTAATAGCCCAAGCTTCACCCAACTCAAAGCCGACAATTTGCCCGAGGTGCAAGGAAACACCGGGTTAACCCCGGAAAAAATCAAAACCCTGGACCTGGCCTATTCCTATGCCAAGGGCAACAACCTGTTCGTGGCCAATATTTTTTATCTCAAAGCACAAAATTTCATCGTCAGCGACCGCTCCACCGGCACCATCCGTTTCTATAACGCCTCGGATTTCGACCGGTATGGCGCAGAACTTGATTACCAGGGAGTCCTTGCCAGGCAATGGACACTCTTTGCCAATCTCGCCTACCATGCCCAAGGCAACAGCACCGACGAAACCGACACCACCGCCATCTATGCCCCGAAAATAACAACCGCCCTGGGGTTGAGCTATAATTTCCTCCCCAGACAGAGCATCGGTGCCTCCATGAGAACGATCAGCCACCGAGCGGCCTCCGTATCTTTGGCCCAACTCAATCTCGATTATCAGTACAAACTTGAGCGACTTACCCTCTTCGCCACCCTGCGCAATGTCCTGGACGAAGAGATCCTCAGCCCGAACATCGGGGAGTACAATCCTCGAGAGATTCCGGGCGGAGATGGCATAAATTTCCTTGTCGGCGCCAAATATACCTTCTAAAGGCCACTGCCGACATGACCTCAATTCCCGACAAATCACCAGACATCATCCCGGCTCCGCATCTTTCCGCAGCAGACATACTGCCGCTGGTTTCTCGGGTGATCCCATGAAACCAAAAATGCGCTCCGCCCCTCTGAAAATTTTCCGCACCCTCATCAGGAGCACCATCTTGCTGCTCCTGAGCCTGGTCTTGATCTGCAAGGCGACGGCCTATGCCGAAGACCAGACCTCGGAATACAAGGTTAAGGCGGTATATCTCTATAACTTCACCAAATTTGTTTCGTGGCCGGACACCACGCCTCCGGGTAACACGCAAACCATCAATATCTGCGTTTTAGGCAAGAACCCCTTTGGCTCGCTCCTTGAGCCCATAACCCACATGAAAACCCAGGACAGAACCATCACGGTTGAGAACATCGAAGACCTCCGTGCCCTGGAGAAAAAAAACTGCCAAATTCTTTTCATTTCAGCATCAGAACAGGGTGCCGCAGCGGAACTTCTCAGGAAGACCGCCAAAATGCCTATCCTCACGGTCAGCGACATAGCTGATTTTGCCCACCATGACGGCATAATCGGCTTTGTTGTCAAAGAGGGCAAGGTTCGCCTGGAGATCAACATCCGGGCCGCCCGTCAGGTCGGCCTGACCATAAGCGCAAAACTTCTGGAAATAGCCACCGTTATCCCATGAAGAAAAACGTATTTACAGATCTTTCCATCAGGAAAAAATTGCCGCTGATCGTGGTGGCTACCTGCCTGTCGGCTCTGCTCCTGGCCGGCATCGCTTTTCTGGCCAACCAGAGGCGAGATACCCGTGCGGCGCTGGTGGAACATGTCTCAACCCTTGCCAAGGTCATTGCCAGCCGAAGCACCGCCGCCATTATCTTTGACGACAAGAAAACTGCCGCAGAAAACCTCGCTGTCCTCTCGCTGCTGCCCCAGATTGACGAGGCCGGAATTTTTCTTGAAGATGGGTCATTGTTTGCAACCTACCTCAAGCAAGAGCGCCATGCGAATTGGCCCAAACAGATATCGCACACCTATTCTTACGCCTTCAATGCTGATATCCTTGAGCTATATGCGCCCATCGAACTCGACGGCAAACAGCTGGGGATGGTGTATATCCAGACAAACCTTACGCAGTACAACTATAAGCTTCTTGAGCAGTCTGGCATCGCCATCCTCATCACCGCTATCACCCTGTTTCTGGCCTTTCTCCTTTCCCGCAGAGCACTGAAAAGCATCTCCCTGCCCATTGCCGAACTGGCCGCCCTGACCCGGCATGTCGCAGAAAAAAACGACTATACTGTCCGAGCGCCTGCACAATCATCCCGGGACGAAATAGGGTGCCTAGTGGATGACTTTAACAACATGCTGGTTCAGGTCGAAAAAAGGGATTTTGCCCTACAGGAAAGCAAAAATCGCTTCCGCACCCTGCTTGACCAGGCAGGCGACGCCTTTTTTCTCCATGACTCTGAAGGCAGGTTTGTTGAGGTCAATGAACGGGCCTGCGATTCCCTGGGCTACACCCGAGAAGAACTCCTCCGCATGAGCGTTTTTGATATCGATGCGGATGCCCGGAAGGAATCGCACAAAGATACCGTCTGGGACACCTTGGTCCCGGGACATCCAATGACCCTCTATGGAACCCACCTTCGCAAGGACGGCACAACCTTTCCGGTTGAGGTGCGCATCGTTCTCGTGGAAGAGGGAAATAATCGCTATATGCAGGGGTTGGCCCGAGATATTTCAGACCGTCAGCAGGCTGAGACGGAAAAGGAAAAGCTGGAGACCCAACTCCGGCAGGGGCAAAAGATGGAAGCCATCGGCACCCTGGCAGGTGGAATTGCCCATGATTTCAACAACTTACTAAGCCCCATCATTGGCTACTCCGAATTGATCCTTCTGGAGCGGACCGCCGACAGTACGGTAACAAAACAGATTCAGGAAATTCTTACCGCGGCTAACCGGGCCAAAGAGCTTGTCAAACAGATCCTCACCTTCAGCAGACGCTCCGAACATAAACTGGCGCCGCTGATGGTGCAACCGGTCATCAAAGAAGCGTTAAAGCTGCTGCGCAGCTCTATCCCCTCAAGCATTGAAATACAGCAGAACATCAACCCGGAGGGCGGGGCGGTCCTTGCCGATCCGATCCAGATCCATCAGATCATTATGAACCTCTGCACCAACGCCTATCAGGCCATAGCGGGTCAGTCGGGCGCCATCATCGTCTCTCTTACCCCGGTCGTACTGGGCCAGGCGGATATCGCCTCCAAGGTTGGCTTACAGCCAGGCCATTATCTCAAACTGGTTGTCGAAGATAGCGGTCAGGGCATGGACCCAGAAAGCTTAAAAAGGATTTTCGAACCCTACTTTACAACCAAGGAAAAAGGGAAGGGAACAGGTCTTGGTCTTGCGGTTGTGCATGGGATTGTAAAAAATTATGGGGGGGAGATTAACGTTTACAGCGAACTCGGCAAGGGAACGCGCTTCAATATTTACCTGCCTGTGGTCAGCAAGGAAACACCCCAGGAAAAAGAAAGCCTCGAAAAACCGCTGCAAACCGGGACAGAAACGCTGCTCCTTGTGGACGATGAAGAGCAGATCACCCGACTCGGGCAGCTTTTCCTCGAAACATTGGGGTACCAGGTGACTTCCTGCAACGATCCGACTGAGGCACTTAGCCTGTTCCGTAATGAACCGAACCGTTTTGATCTCGTTATTACGGACATGACCATGCCGAAAATGACCGGAGCGCTGCTTTCACAGAAATTATTAACCGTGCGAAAAGACCTGCCGATAATCATGTGCACCGGTTTCAGTGAGACAATGGACGAAGAGACGGCAAAACAATTTGGAATTCGCACCTTTTTGATGAAACCGGTTTCCAGCCACGATCTGGCGGCGGCTATCCGCGCTGTTTTGGATACCAAATAAAATTTCATCGCCCAAGACATCACACCCAACCACCAAACCGGCCACGCACTTTCACACGAAACAGCCAGATATATCACCCTTTGGCTTTTCTTTTTCGTTCTCCATGTCGTGCCCATATCTCCGGGAAATCAAAACGAAAAAGTAACGAGCCGAGTCGGGATCAACCGTGCAACACATAGCGGACAAAGAGAAAGAGTATCTCCTGCCGAAAGAAAAGATAGAGCAGGGCCGCCATGGCCAGGAATGGCCCATAGGGGATGACGGTCTTGCCGCCCTTGCGCTGTTCGATCATGGCCCAAACACCCGCCACCACCCCCATCACCGAGCTGCCGAAAACCACAAAGGGCAGGGACTGCCAGCCCAGGAAAGCGCCGATCATGGCCAGCAGCTTGATGTCGCCGCCGCCCATGCCTTCCCGCTTGGTGAGCAGGTAATAGACCAAGGCCACCAGATAAAAGCTCCCCCCTCCGAACAAAACCCCCAACCCGGCGTCCTGCCAGGTGACGAAGGGATTGACAAAGGAAAGGGTAAACCCGAGGACAACGCCGGGCAGGCTGATCACGTCGGGAATGATCTGGTGCTGAAGGTCGATGAAGATCACCGCAATGAGGGCGGCGCAGAAGACGAAATAGATGGGGAACAGCAGGGTAAGGCCAAAGTGCTGATACAGGGCCAGGGCCATGAGCGCCATGGCGGCCTCGACCAGGGGATAGCGCCAGGAGATCCGCGCCCCGCACTGCCGACACCGACCGCGCAGCACAAGAAAGCTCAGCAGGGGGATGTTGTCGTACCAGGCAATATCCTTTTTGCAGGCCGGGCAATGAGAGGCCGGAAAAACCACGGAGGCGCCTTCCTCGGGCAGACGGACGATGACCACGTTGAGAAAACTGCCCACCAAGGCCCCGAACAGGGCGACAAAAAAAGAGAGCATATTCTCAACCATGGGTCATGTTTCCTTGCCCGGCCATTCGGGGATTTTTTAGGAGCCGCCGCGGAACTGCCTGTTGCCAAACCGCAAAAATTTCTGCTATAGTACTCTACAAAATTTCCAGTCACAATAGGCCATTGGCCAGCGTGACCTGAAAAGATTATCCCCCTTGACCGTGATGAGAAATTGTACGAACAAGACCTGCGCCTCACAGTCTGCGCGGATTCTTGTCTTTATTGTAACTATTCAGCAGCGCCGCTTCGCTGCTGCCGTAACTGCTAGAAAATGGAGTATTACCGGTGATTCTTTCCCTCGACGAATCCATTCAGAAACTGAAAACAGAGATCCTTTCCCAGGACTGGAGCCTGTCGCCAAGAAAAATCGAGCCCCTGCAAGCGGCCTTCACCTGCCTGAAAAACCGCTTCAACACCAGAAAAAACGCCCTGGCCATTCTGACCATGGCGGACAGCATTCTGCTCTACGCTCAGAAACGGCAGGCCCAGATCCCCCCTGAGTTCGTCGATTTCCTCAAGGAAACCATGGCCCATGTGGTCAACATGTATGAGGACGGCAAGTTCGACCCGGACAGGGATGCCGAGGTGTTCAAAAGGGTATACGGTAAATTCACCAAGCTCAAAGAAAAGGTGGCCGCGGAAAAGGGGACCACGCCCAGGCCAGCCGGGTCATCGGCCGACTTGGTAGACTCCTGGGAAGAGCCGATTTCCCTGGACGATGCCATACCACCGCTGGCCCCAGCCAAAAGCGAGCGCACCCCTGCGGCCAAGGTTCCCGTACAGGCCAAAGCCGCGGAGGCGAAACCCCTGCCAATCCAGCCTGGGGCGATGATCCGCGCCATCACCATCGGCAAGCTGTCCCTGGCCGTTGCCGAAGAACACATCGCCCTGATCAAGCCGCTCTCTCCCAAAAAGAGAAAGAAATATATCCAAAGCAGCCAGATTCCCCTGAAGGACCTGGGGGGCTGGTTTCGCCGCCTGTCCGGCCAGATGAAAGGCCCCCTTGCTCAGCTCAAAAACGGCAAGCTGAAAAAACTGCTCCTGCCCCTCATGGTCCCCCAGGGCTTGGGACTCTCGGACATCCCCGACGAGGAGGCCACCATGCTGGTGGTGGTAAGCAACGGGAACTGGCACGGGGTGATTCTCTGCCGCCGCCTTGAACAGGAAACGCCCCCGTTGCTCTCGCTGACTCGGGCAAAAAATGGCGACATTTTCGGCCTTGCTCGACTCGGGGAAGACCAGGAGCTGCAACTGCTGAACATCAGCCAGTTACTCGAACGAGAGGGTTTTCTCTTCATGCCGGAATAGGATCGCTGCCTAGAGCAGGCAACCCACGCCACAGGATAAGAGGATTCAACCATGGAAAACAAGCGCAAGAACAGCAGGGTGCCGTTTCAGGTCATCATCAGCCTGGATTTTCCGGATCAAAGCCATGCGGAGTGCGAAACCGAGGACCTGAGTCTCAAAGGGGTCTTCGTACTTGGCGTTACCGGACACAAGATCGGCGAAAACTGTCTGGTCACCTTGCGGCTGGTGGGCTCAACCAGTCATCTGAGCCTGAAGATGAAAGGCACCGTGGTTCGGGTGGAAGAGGATGGCCTGGCCCTGCACTTTTACGAGATGGACCTGGACAGTTTTTTTCATCTGAAAAATATCCTCTACTACAATTCCGAGAACCCCGACGCGCTGGACGACGAACTCTCGGCCCAGATCGAGAGCTTCCAGAGCAAAGAGTAACGCCTTTTTACTTTGCACCCATTGCCTCTCTGCGTTATTTTCTTTTTTTCATTTGCAACACCTGTTAGAGAAAGAGCCATGGCGATCATGCAGCTGACCATCATCCCCCTGGGGACCCAAACCCCCAGCCTGGGTCAATACGTGGCCGAGATAGAGCAGACGTTGCAGAAAGAAGGCGTCCCCCATACCCTGACCGACATGGGGACGATCATCGAGGGCGAACCCCAGGCGCTTCTTACCCTGGCCGCCCGGTTGCATGCCCTACCCTTTGCCCACGGGGTACAGCGGGTCGTAACCCAGCTGGTCCTCGACGAGCGGCGCGACAAAGAGGTGCAGCTGGACGACAAAACCGCCGCGGTCCAGGCCCGCCTCGCCTGAGAGATAATCCCGGACAAACGCAACCATGAACCAGACCACCCGCGAGTCCCGCAAAAAAAGACCCATCCGCAAGGCCCCCTTTGTGGTGATCACCGGTTTTCTCCTCCTCTGGCTGATCGGTGTTGCCACCGGCGAACCAGCCCGTGTTCTGGAACAGGCGGTGCAGGTCTGCCTGAGCTGCATAGGGATAGGCTGAAATGGAATTCGTTCGCAAATGGGTCCAGGTGATCATCGGCTTTCTCACCAACAGCTCCTGGGCCTTCCCTTTCACCAAGACCATCTATCAGGGGCCGCTCAAGGTCATCTGCGCCCCCGGCCTGAACTGCTATTCCTGCCCGGCCGCAACCACCTACTGCCCCTTGGGTTCGATCCAGCAACTGCTGGGCGGCCTGCGCTTCGCCCTGGAAAACGGCCAGCATTATTTCGGTCTTTCGGTGCTCGGCAGCATCGGCGTACTCGGCGGCCTGTTCGGCAGGCTAATCTGCGGCTGGGCCTGCCCCTTCGGCTTTATCCAGGAACTCCTGCACAAGATTCCCACCCGAAAATTCGGGATTCCGCGCATGCTCTCCTACGGCAAATACATGTTTCTGCTTTTCTTTGTCGTTGTTTTACCGCTGGTGCTGGTTGATGAGTTCGGCACCGGCCACCCCTGGTTCTGCAAGTTCGTCTGCCCGGCAGGAACCCTGGAAGCAGGGCTGCCCATGCTCTTTCTCCAACCCAATCTCCGCAACACCATCGGCCTACTGTTCCTCAATAAATTCGTGATCCTGATCCTCTTTTTGACCTGGGCTGTCTTTTCCAGCCGCCCCTTCTGCCGAACCGCCTGCCCCTTGGGCGCTTTTTACGCGCTGTTCAGCCGGGTCCGACTGATCAAGCTGCACCTTGATGAAGCCAAATGCACCAATTGCAAGGCCTGCCACCATGTCTGCCCCATGGGGGTCAAATTCAATGAATCCCCGGACGACCCGGAGTGCATCACCTGCCTGGCCTGCATGAACAAGGCCTGCAAGTTCGACGCCATCTCCCTGGAAATAGGCGGCATTCCTTTGGCCGTCCCGGACCGGGGCCTGACCCCAGCCAGTAAACCATAATATTTCACCCCGTACCTGGAGGTTTTCCCATGATCCGCCGACTCTGCCTCGGACTCGTTTTCCTGCTCGTTTTCGCCTCGGCGGCCCACGCGGAAATGGTGAGCATCAGCCGCGCCAAGGCAAAGATGCATACCGCCCCCGGCGAAAAATACCCGACCAAATTTGAATTGGGCGTGGGCTACCCCCTGAAGGTGATCAGCCGCCAGGGCAACTGGCTCAAGGTCACTGATTTCGAAGAGGACGGGGGATGGGTCAACGCAAAACAGGTTAGCAAGACGCCCTACATGATTGTTGAAGATAAAAAAACCATCCTTCGCAATGGCCCAGGAGAAAACCAGCGCGTTGTGGGCAACGCCAACCGGGGCGTGGTCTTGCGAACCATCAAGCACAAAAATGGCTGGGTCCAGGTGAAGCATGAATCCGGCCTCACCGGCTGGGTTGAGCGCGACACGCTCTGGGGCTGGTGATCCCTTACCGCTTTGACATCTCCGGCGGCCAAGCAATAACACCCGTGCACAACAAGGACGGCCATGAAAATTTTCCGCACCAAGAACACCACCCCGGACGATTTAGAGCATACCGGCCTGCACAAATGCCTCAGCGCCTTTGATCTCACCCTACTCGGAATCGGGGCGATCATCGGCACCGGTATCTTTGTCCTCACCGGCATCGCCGCCGCTACCCAGGCCGGGCCTGCGGTGGTGCTCTCCTTTGTCATCGCCGGAATCGCCTGCGCCTTTGCAGCTCTGGCCTATGCCGAACTCGCCTCTGCGGTGGGCGGCTGCGGCAGCGCCTACGGTTACAGCTATGTGGCCTTCGGCGAGCTGATCGCCTGGATCATCGGCTGGGATCTGATCCTGGAATACGGGGTGGCCACCGCCGCCGTGGCCACGGGTTGGGCCGGGTATTTCAACAACGCCCTCACCGCCATGGGCCTGGCCCTGCCGGATGCCCTGACCAAGGCTCCCTCCGTGGGCGGGATCATCAATCTGCCTGCGGCAGGCATCGTCCTGATCCTCATGGTCCTGCTGATGCTGGGCATGCGGGAAAGCGCCCGCACCAACATGGTCATGGTCTTTGTCAAGCTGCTGACCATCTCGGTCTTCATCGGGGTGGCCATATTCCACGTCAACCCGGAAAACTGGAGTCCGTTCATGCCCTTTGGCTGGAGCGGCGCCAGCCCGGAGGGCAAACCGGTCGGGGTGCTGGCTGGCGCGGCCATGGTTTTCTTCGCCTATGTGGGCTTTGACGCGGTTTCCACCGCCGCCGAGGAGGCAAAAAACCCGCAGCGCGACGTGCCCTTCGGCATCCTCTTTTCCCTGATCTTCTGCACTGCCATCTACATCGTGGTCGCCGGGTTACTCACCGGAATTGTCCCTTACACCGAGCTGAACGTGCCCTCACCCGTGGCCCACTCCCTCCAATTGATCGGAATCAACTGGGCCTCGGCCCTGGTGGCCACCGGGGTCATCGCCGGCTTGACCACGGTGATGCTTGTCCTCTATTACGGGCTGACCAGGGTCTTCTTCGCCATGTCCAGAGACGGCCTGTTGTCGCCGTTTTTCGCGGAGGTCCACCCCAAAACCAAGACTCCGGTGCGGGTCATCGGCCTCTGTGGCCTGCTGATCTCTGCAATCGCCGGGTTCATCCCCCTGGGCGAGCTGGCCGAGCTGGTCAACATCGGCACCCTGGCCGCCTTTGTCCTGGTCTGCCTGGGGGTGATCGTCCTGCGCATCCGGCAGCCGCATCTGCACCGGCCCTTCAAAAACCCGCTCAACCCGGTGTTCCCGATGCTCGGCGCCTTCTCTTGCAGCGCGCTCATGGCGTTTTTGCCCTGGGTTACCTGGGTGCGCTTCGCGGTCTGGCTGGCAATCGGGGTAGTGGTCTATTTCTCGTACTCCATCCACCACAGCAAGCTGAACAGGCAGAACGGCTGACCTGAAACCAGACATAGAACTCCTGCGGTGACGGCGCGCTGATGAAATCTTTTCTGCACAAATTATTTTCCAAACACCGGCCCAAACTCGGCGGCCTTGAGATCCTCAAGTACATCGGACCAGGGTTCATCGTCACCGTCGGCTTCATCGATCCGGGGAACTGGGCAGCCAACGTGGCGGCGGGCTCGGAGTTCGGCTACAGCCTGCTCTGGGTGATAACCCTCTCGACCCTGATCCTGATCCTGGTCCAGCACAACGCGGCGCATCTCGGCATCGTCACGGGCCTGTGCCTCTCGGAAGCCGTGGCTAAATTCAGCGGCAAACGCTGGGGCACATTCCTGCTCGGCAGCGCGATGCTGGCCTCCGTCTCCACCTCTTTAGCGGAGTTGCTCGGCGCTGCCATCGGGCTCAATATGCTTTTTAAAATCCCTGTTCCCCTGGGGACAATCCTGACCGCCGTTGTCGTGGTGGCGGTGGTCCTAAGCAAAGGCTACCGCGCCATCGAACGCTACATCATCGGCTTTGTCTCGCTCATCGGCCTCTCATTCATCTATGAGCTCTTCCTGGCCGAGGTCAACTGGCCTGCCACGGCCCGGTGCCTTTTTGTCCCTTCCGCGCCCCATGGCTCGATCATGATCATCATGGCCGTGATCGGGGCGGTGGTCATGCCGCACAACATTTTCCTGCATTCGGAAATCATCCAGAGCCGCCAACTGAATCTGGGCGATGCCGAAAGCATCAAAAAGCACCTGCGCTATGAATATATCGACACCATCGCGGCGATGCTCGTGGGCTGGGCGATCAACAGCGCCATGGTCATCATGGCCGCGGCGGTTTTTTTCTCTGACCACACCGTGGTAACCGAGCTGGCCCAGGCGGAAGAAACCTTACGACCGCTGCTCGGCAACAGTGCGGCCCTGGTTTTTGCCACCGCCTTGCTCTTTGCCGGATTCTCTTCCTCCATCTCCTCTGCTCTCGCTGGCGCCAGCATCTTTGCCGGATATTTCGGCGAGTCCCTGGATGTGACCGACAGTCACTCCCGACTGGGGATCGTGCTCTCCATCGGCCTTGCCGCCCTGGCGATCCTCTTCCTCACCAATCCCTTCCAGGGCCTGATCTGGAGCCAGGTGGCCCTCAGTATTCAGTTGCCGTGGACGGTTTTTGGCCTCATCATGCTCACCTCGTCCGAGCGGGTCATGGGCATCCACCGGAACACCGGCATGGAAAAATGGATGCTGTGGGGGATTGCCGTGTTCATTGCGGCATTAAACGCAATCCTGCTGTATAGTTTTTTCTGATTTCGGCCTTGCGGTTCATCTTCGCGGATGGCAGGGTGTCGTCGGCCTGATTCTTCCTTGAATCCTTACCGCGCGTCAGCCACTGAACGCCGGGTATTTTTTTGCGAAAAAAACATTACGAGGACGCCATGCTTCATTCTGAAAATACGACGAACAGGAATAACCGATGAGAACATTTCTGATAATTATGATTTTGATCTGCGCTTTTCCCGCCTTCTCGCAGGCACAGACGAAGACAAAGGCCACCCACAAAAGCCCTGTAGCCGCCAAGAATAACGGAACGGTCCAGATTATTCATCAAACCGAGATCACCCTGCAAGAACACCAGCAAGCACTGGAACTTGAAAAGAACGCAACTGAGAAAAAACTTGCACGCCTCGCCGCCAAAAATCAGAAATCTGCCCAGGCAAATCGAGAGCAACTGAAAAATAGGCTGAAAACCCTGGAGACAACGCTGAAATCCATAAAGCGTGACAAAAAGACAGTGGCCGCCGCCCGAAATGACTACCAGAAAAAATTCGGCTCACTCCTCAGTGTGCAAGCACAAGAGAAAGGCGCTAGAAAACAACCGCCTACCCAGCGCGACATTCTCGCCATTGAGGTATCGGAGCCATCGAAGAGCGCCATAATGGCCGAAATTTTGAGCAAGACCGACGAAAAACGATTGATGCAAATCGTCACAATACTCATCGACCATACGGGAACCATGGATAGCGCGGAAAAAGAATACTGGAGAAACCTGCCGCCAGCCACACCGTTTGAGCATCGGTTCAGGCTTCTCGAAATCCTGGCAACCGAGCGCCAAAAGCTGGCTGCCCTTGAGCGAACCTGTAAATCCGATATTCAGCAGCTGAACAGCCATCATTTGGCAGAATGGGGAAAGGTTAACGCCAAAGGCGCGAGTGAGAAAAAAGCCGCCCCGCGAAAGCCCAAGGGACATCAAGCGTAATTCCGAATTGTTCGGTTGATGTCCGTCGGCTGGCTTGGAAATCACGCAGGCAATTACCTCCCTTTTGCCCCAGAAAAAGGCTTTGATCTTGGTCGAAACGAAGAGGACATCCCTCCGCCATCTTCTCCGCGCGCTCCGTTCCCGGAACTACCGCCTCTTCGTCGCGGGGCAAGGCGTTTCCCTGGTCGGGACCTGGATGCAATACGTTGCCATGAGCTGGCTGGTGTACCGGCTGACCGGCTCTGCCATGCTGTTGGGGGTTGTCGGTTTCACCAGCCAAATCCCGACCATCTTCATTTCCCCTGTCGCCGGGGTGCTCGCCGACCGCTGGGACCGGCGGCGTCTTCTCCTTGCCACTCAAACACTAGCCCTGTTGCAGGCGGCCGTTCTTGCCCTTGTCGTGCTGACCGGGGTCGTGCAGGTCTGGCAGATCATCCTCCTGAGCCTGATCCTGGGCATCGTCAACGCCTTTGACATCCCGATCCGCCAATCCTTTGTGGTCGAGATGGTCGAACAGCGGGAGGACCTGGGAAACGCCATTGCCCTCAACTCCTCCCTGGTGAACGGGGCGCGGCTCATCGGCCCGGCCATCGCCGGCTTGCTCGTAGCCTCGGTGGGAGAAGGGATTTGTTTTGTCCTCAATGCCCTCAGCTACCTGGCGGTCATCGTGGCCCTTGCGGCCATGCGCATCCAGCCCACTGCCCATGCCCCGCGCCCCAAGCGGAATCTGCGCCATGAACTCCATGAAGGCTTTATCTACGCGTATACCTTTGGCCCGATCCGCAGCATCCTGCTCCTGCTTGCCGTGGTCAGCCTCATGGGGATGCCCTATTCCGTCCTGGTGCCCGTCTTTGCCAAGGATATCCTGCATGGCGGGGCGCACACCTTCGGCTTTCTCATGACGGCCGCAGGCAGCGGCGCCCTGGTCGGCACTCTGTATCTCGCCTCCCGCCAGACTGTGCGCGGACTCGGCCGGGTGATTGTGCGGGCGACGATCCTGTTCGCCATCGGCATCGCCGCCTTTGCCCTGTCCAACAATTTCCTCCTCTCGCTGGCGGCCTTGGCCTTGACAGGTTTTGGGGGCATGACCCTGGTCGCTTCCTGCAACACGGTGCTGCAAACGATTTTGGATGAAGACAAACGCGGCCGGGTGATGAGCTTTTTCACCATGTCGTTCATCGGGGTGGCGCCGTTGGGAAGTCTCGGGGCCGGGTCAATGGCCGGCATTTTCGGCCCACGTGACACCTTGTTGCTTGGCTGCGTCGGCTGCCTTGTCGGAGCGGCGGTTTTTGCCCGGCACCTCCCGCACATCAGGGAAAAAGTGCGGCCCATTTATCTGCGCATGGGAATTATCCAGGAAGTAGCGACTGGCTTGGAGACTGCGGCGGAACAACCGCCATTGCCGGAGACCGTTGAGCTGAAGAAAAATAACTAACTGAAAAACCTAAACCATTAAGCCCCTATGGCAACCATATCCCCTTTTATTCTACTAATTATCCCTACGTCCCCCCAGAAATCAGGATTCAGGTCTGTTGCACAGCTTTTTTCCCTGCTTAACGCGGATGTCTTCCAGCCGACAGAATAATGCCGGACACTGTAGTAACTTAGAGCGCAAGAGGGGTAAGAGGCGTTCAACGTTCAAAATGGCAAGAAGGAGGAGATATGGAAAAAATAAGCACACCGGCGGGCGGGAAGACCCAACAGGAAGCAAAAGGAGTGCTGGGGTATTTTGTCAACAATCTGCGCGCACAGGGGATGCTGTCGCGAAAAATCATTATCGGCTATGTCGCGGCATGGTCCGCCTGGGCATTTATTTTATGGGGTGTGGATCTTTCCTCCTTTATCCAGACATATTCCGCAAAGGCAGTCCTGGCGGTTATTGTCTGGGCCTGCATCATCTGGGTTACGGAGGCGATCCCCGTCGGCGTAACCGGCCTTATGATCCCGATGCTGCTGGTGGTCACCAAAGCCGTGCCGAAGATACCGGAAGCCTTCGGAGGATTTGTTCTGGACGTGAGCTTCATGACCCTGGGGGCATTTATTTTTGCGGCGATACTTTGTACGGCAAAACTCGATACCCGCATAGCCTTGGCGGTTTTGTCCAAAATGAAGGCTACGAAAGTAGGGAAAATTATCGTCGGACTTTTTGCCACCAATATGGCCCTGTCCCTGGTAGTTCCCGCCGCCAATGCCAGGTCTGCCACGGTTCTCCCTATTATTAACGGAGTCATCGGGCTGTTCGGCGATACCCCTGAAGAGAACAATGCCAAAAAGGCTATTGCCATCTCCTGCATTGTCTATGCGACAATGGTGGGCGGGATTCTTTTCCTCACCGCGCACCTGCCGAATGTCCTCATGGTCGGGCTCTTCGACAAACAGCTCGGCATCCATATCTCCTGGATGCAGTGGCTCTGGCTTCACCTGCCCATTGTAGGCCTTTTCCCCCTGATGTACTGGATCATCAATTTTACCTTCAAAAGCAGCAAGGTGGAGATTCCCGGCGGGCTGACTCGGATTGAGACCGAACAAAAAGAGCTGGGTAAAACAACGAAACATGAATGGGTGATCCTCCTGATTTTTGCCTTTGCCGCCACGATGTGGGTACTAGAGGATGTCCATAAGATCAAAACGGGGATGGTTACCTTGATAGCCTTGGGCATTTTCTTCATTCCCGGGGTCTTCCCTTTCAAATGGCAGATGATCCAGAGCAAGACCATCTGGGGAACATGGCTGCTGCTCGGCGGCGCTCTTTCCCTTTCCGCGGCCATGGGCTCCACGGGACTTGCGAAAGACGTGGCTACCTTGATTCATCCGCTGGTGCAGGGGAGAGGCTGGATAGCGATTCTGCTCATCATGATGGCCAGCACCCAGCTCGTCCGGCTCGGGATGTTGAGCAACATCGCGGCGGTAGCCATGTTGGCGCCTGTCCTGCTGGCAATGGCCCCGCTCCTTAATCTGAACCCGGTTGCCTTCACCTTGCTGGTCGCCAATGTAGACACCTTTGCCTTTGTGGTGCCGACGCAGGTCGTGGCCGGGGTTGTCGCGTACAGCACCAATACTTTCAGCATGTGGGATTATTTTAAGGCAGGGTTCCCCACAATCATCGTCGCGATTTTATGGAGCGTCTTCGTCATGGCGCCTTGGTATGCCTTGAACGGTTTCCCCATCTGGGAGCCGTTGGTGAGGTAACAAAATCCTACCATTAAGAGCGAGAGCAATGGAGCCATGCGCCTCCATTGCTCTTCGTTTGCCAGGAGGCCTGCAAAAATGTATACTATGGGCGGAATCGAGAGATCACAGGAAATCCACTTACGGCACAAGGCTTTTTCCATGGAAAAACGCTGGTACTTTAATGAAATCGATGTGCTCGCGCAACTGCCCAAGGGCGAACAGGCATTCCTGTTCCAAAAGTCGTATCAAAAGACGTATGCCAAAAACATGATTATCCACTCTCCCGGAGACCGGGGGGATAGCATCAACTATGTGATAAGCGGCAGAGTCAAGATCTACAATCTGTCGGCGTGCGGCAAAGAGATAATTTACCGTTTTTGCCAACCGCACAGCTTTTTCGGCATTGCGGAGATTTTCGGGGAAGAACGGGAGGTTTTTGCAGAGACAACGGAAGATACCGAGATTTTATGTGTTGACAAGGAAAGCTTCGAAGAGCTTATCCGCAGGAATCCCGGCATTGCCCTGACTGTGATGAAAATACTCGGCAGCAGGATCAGGCAGGCGCACCGGGCGATAAAGGACTTCGTGGTCTGCGATGTCCGGTCACGGTTGGCTCAGCTCCTTATCAAACTCACCCAGATTAATGGTGCCCTCAATGATGACGGGACAGTCACCTTCAACAATAAATTTACACACCAGGAAATGGCGAACATGATCGGCGCCATCCGTCAAACAGTGACGGAAATCATCAATGATTTTAAGCGGAACGGCTATCTGCGCTGCGACAATGGGAAGATCACCATTCTCAACGGCGAAGGCCTTGAGCAGCTTATAAACGACTGACCCCCTCCGCACAGCTGTTTTCCATCGCAAGCGACAGTCCGCGACACCATATCCTCGCCTTTCTTCTCTCCTCCCGCCGGTTTTATTCGTGTGTATGTCGTCTGCAAGACAGAAGGGAATCCCGCAGCTTGCTAGTATAGATCCATTCCCGCGAACAACGGAGGGAGCAAGACAACCAAAGAGCAAAGGAGGAACCAATGGCAATCGAATTGAAAGAGAGGCCGATATTTATTATCGGATATGAAAGATCGGGAACCACGCTGATCATGGCGATGCTCGGATGCCATCCCCGCATTTCCATCCCCGAAGTGGGCTGGCTTTTTCCACGCATCTATCCCTGGCGCTACACGTACGGCGATCTCAGCATCGACAGCAATTTCCGCACCCTGGCGGGCGAGATGCTTTTCGGCCTGAACCAGCCGCTCTGGGGGATGAGCCTGAACCCCATGACCGCAGTGGACGAAATCGTTTCTCTGTCGCCGGAGCGCAGCTTTGCCGGAATCTACGCGGCCATGCATCTCCGCTATGCCAAGGAATTCGGCAATAAGCCGCGCTGGGGGCAAAAAACCCCCAATAATCTTTACTTCGTCCCACAGATTCTCGACAATTTCCCCAACGCGCAATTCATCTTCATCACCAGAGACGGAAGAGACGCAAGCGCTACCAGTATCGAGTCCGCCTTTGGCGCTGGAAACATTTATGGCGGCGCCTACACCTGGAATGCCGCCAATGCCTTTGTGAAGCCGTTCCGCAAGAAGTACGCCGGCTCCTCTACCTGGCTCGACGTCAACTACGAGGAACTGGTCGGGGAACCCGAGGGGGTGCTCAAAACGGTATGCGATTTTCTCGGCGAGCAGTTTGCCCCGGAAATGTTGGATTTCCACAAGACTCCTACCAGCGTGGCCCGGGGAAAACAAAGGGATCACGCGCCGCTGGGACATGCCGTTTCCGAGCAATATGTGGGCATCTACAAAAATCTGCTCAGCATCAGGGATCAGCAAATCTATGCGGCGGTGGCGGGAGAAACGCATAAAGAAGCGGGATACGATCTGGATGTGGAGCCCCTCGTGATCTCGGAGCAGGAAAAGGCCTTGTGGCGGGAATGGGACGGAAGATTCCGAGCTGCGCGTCTCGACGGCCCGGGAGGGCATATCGTTTTCGAAAGCTACCGTGATTGGCTCGTGGAACAGCGGCAGGTGCGCAAACAGAAGGGAATCTGGAAAGACAGCGATGCAACGGGCGAGTTCCCGTCAGGACATCCCGATGAAGAAATAATCGTAGGCTTCCGTGCCTGGGAAAAGTGGAAAAAGCACTTCAGCATCAAACAGCAGTACACAAAGAGCTAAAACAAATGTGGGGACGGATTTATTTTTTTAAAAAATCAGAAAAGCTGGTTCCGTAACTCCCAACCCCGCCCCTGAAAAATCAAGGCACAACAAAAAAACCCGCACCGGAAATGGTTGCGGGTTTTTTTGTTGTGCGCCAAACGGATTGCTCCGCAAATGAGAGCGGGACCGTCTAGTTGATCATGCGTGCTTTGTGTCAAGGGCTTACTTGCGAATAAATCATTCCGGCTTCCGCCGGAATGACGAAAAAAAACTGGCTGAAGATTAGTGGTAATCAGATTGAAATTTGTATCCCCCTTAACTTGATTTGTCATGGATGTGCTATAATAAACTCGCTCAAGGATTTCATCCTCCCTTTTCCCCGAAGAGCTTTACTTCCCGGAGATTCTTGATGACTAATAGCGGGCCAGAATCGACGCCACCGGGAGATTTCAAAGCCGTATTTCGACGCACGCTCCTTCTGAAATCCTCCCTTGGGCTCTTCACCGTCAGCATCCTTCTTGTTCTTGCCTGCCTTCTCCCTCTCACCCAACGACTCAAAAGCGAACAGGAAAGACTTCTCTTCTTCGCGGTTAAATCGCGCAGCTCCACGGTGGAGATTTTCCTGGAAAAGGCCATAGAAACCGCCAAACAGGTCACCAGCCGCACCAAGATCCGGGAGATGCTTGAAAAATACAACCGTGAAGAAATCAGCCTTATGGCGCTGGCTGATTTCACCCGGCCCCTTCTGAATGACGCAATCAGCCATTCAGGGAATGGCGTCGGGATCAGCCGTTTTGATGTCCACAACACGTTCACCGTTTCCACAGGTATTCCCATCCCTCCGCAGTACTGGATTTTCCCATCCGCTCGGGAAGATTTCCTCATCACTGGACCGGAGAGGATCGACGGTAAGCTCTATATCATGGTCAGCGCTCCCATCCTAACCAGGGACAATCAACGTGTTGGCACCGACATCGTCCTCTTCACCACCGAAAAAATTCAGGCGATCACCCAGGACACCTCCGGCTTCGGTAAAACAGGGGAAATGATTCTGGGCCGTTATACGCAAAACAGGGCGCAGAGCTTTTATCCCCCAAGGGAAACCAACCACCCCTCAGAGGAGAACGAGTTATTCCGCCAAAAGGAACTGGATCAGACCTTTGCCGCTGTTGCCAAAGCCGAGAACAACGCATTGCCATGTTTATTACGTGAAGGCCACGCTCTGACGGTGGGAGACCGAATAAAGTATGCCAACTGGATAATTCTTTGCAGCATCGACAAGGATGAACTTTACGCGCCCATCAACATCCTGATTGTCTATCTTGTCCTTTTTGTTTCGGTCCTGCTGATTTTCGGGCTGTATGGCATGAAGCGCCTGCTTGAGCCTCTGGCCGACAAAGCCATAGTCCATACCGAAAAACTGCAACAGGAAATTCTGGAAAAACAAGAGGCTCTGAAACAGCGCGAGAAGACGATGGCCGCCTTGCGCGAGAGTGAGGAACGCTATTCGCTTCTGGTGAACAGCATACCTGAAGTTTTTTGGATGTTTTCCGTCGATTACCAGCAGGTTCTCTACATCAGCCCAGCCTACGAGCAAATCTGGGGTCGTAGCTGCGAAACCCTGCGGGCCAATCCCAAGGACTGGTTGGCGGCGGTGGAAGAGGAAGATCGGCCCGCTGTCTCCGTGGTGATTGACGGCATTGCCAAGAACACCGGTGAGCAGATTGATTTTCCACATTACCGAATCCGGCGGCCGGACGGCACCCTGCGTTGGATCAAGACCAAGGCTGTGCCGATCAGAGACGAGACGGGCAGGGTGTGGAGCGTTGCCGGCCTCTGTGAGGACATCACCGAGCGCAAGCTGGCAAAAGAAGAGAAACTCAAACTCGAATCCCAGCTGCGCCAAGCCCAGAAGATGGAGGCCATCGGCACCTTGGCTGGCGGCATTGCCCATGATTTCAACAATATCCTCTCCATCATCTTTGGCTATAACGAATTGGCCATGGAGGAAAAAGATCCGGAAAAACGCCGGCACCATCTTGAAGAACTCCAAAAGGGGGCAGAAAGGGCCAAAGGGCTTGTTACGCAGATCCTGGCTTTCAGCCGCAAGGCAGAACAACAAAAACAGCCCTTGCAGGTATCCCTGATCATCAAGGAGACCCTCAAGATGCTGCGCGCTTCCATCCCGACCACCATCGATATCAGGCAGAACATCGTCTCCACGGGGATGGTTTTGGCAGATCCCACCCAGATTCATCAGGTCATCATGAATCTCTGCACCAATGCCTACCACGCCATGCGAGAGACAGGGGGAACCCTTGCCGTTTCCTTGAAGGAGGTGAAAATAGGGGCAGAAGAATACGGCTATGCCGATTTAGCACCGGGCAACTATCTCAAGCTTGAGGTGAGCGATACAGGATATGGTATTGACCCGAAGATACAGGAGAAAATCTTTGAACCCTACTTCACGACCAAGAAGCCAGGAGAAGGCACCGGGCTGGGGCTTGCCATGGTGCACGGCATAGTTAAAAGTCACCATGGCCATATCACCGTTTACAGCGAGCAGGGGAAAGGCACGAGCTTTCATGTCTATCTGCCGCTGACTGAAGAGAAGGTTGCCGAATTGCCGGTCAAGGGGAACATTGCTGATCTCACTGGCAAGGGAGAACGCCTTTTGTTTGTCGATGACGAAGCTCAGATCTGCGCATTTGCCGACATGCTTTTTTCAAGGCATGGCTATCAGGTGACTACCTTCACAAGTGGGGTGCAGGCATTGGAGGAATTTCAGAACCATCCTGACCAATACGACATTGTCATAACCGATATGACCATGCCGTATATGACCGGCGCAGAGCTCGCCCTGACGATTCTTGGCATGAGACCTGATATTCCGATCATTCTCTGTACGGGACAAAGTGAGCTTATTAATAGAGAAAAAGCATTGGCCTTGGGTGTTTGCATCTACCTTAACAAGCCGGTTTTGCAGCACGATTTTCTCTCTGCTGTTCGCACGGCCCTTGAAAGGGATACCCCCAAGCATCTGGCAGATGCTAAATTGAATTGCCGCCCTACATAGCCAATTCCACACAAAACGTCGAGGAACCGAAAAAACTAGGGCCGCTTCCCATATTTCTGTCCTGACACCCCTGTTTTCTTCGGTCTCATCCCAAGATGCAGCCAAAATTCCAGCATATCGACAAAATTCTCCGAACGAAATGGCCTACTCATAAAGATCAATCTGCCAGAAACGGAAGAGATGTGACAAACGGGGATTTGCCCTCTTTTCTTTGTGCATTTTCCCAGCCTTTTCTTGACGGCTAACACCCATCCGCGATAGTTTTCTACTATAGCCATAATTCAGAATCAGGAGGAAAAGTTATGGGACAGGAAAACGCGGCCGTCTGTATAAAATGTCAGGAATCCCACACAAACCTGATGAGATGCAAGGAATGCCTTACCTATTTTTGCGACAAATGCTATCCGCCCTTCGTCGTCGATACCGGAGTGATCCCGGACAGGATGGATATCTGCCCAAAATGCGACAGCAGGGAGGTTGAGCATCTAAAAAAACCGTAAAACCAAACCTCGGCTGCCTGGAGAGCGACGCCACAAAAAAACCGCGACCATTTCTGGCGCGGTTTTTTTGTGAACAATTCCGGACAACTCCGGGGACACTCTCACTTTACCAATCAAGTTGATCCGAATATTGGATCAACTTTTCAATAATTTTTTTTCTATATATCTTGTTATGCTTTGTCTGCACCGAAGAAAAACAAACAATTTTAACATCGGGTTGGGATTGAATATGTTTACTTAAGCAATTGTCTGATTTGTTTGAAAAATCTAATGGCAACTGTTTTTCGTTTTTCTTTTTCATAGAATGGCCTCCATTTGCAAATTGCAAATTGATGCAAAAAATGGATTATGGCATTTTTGATTCAACATATTTTACAACTTTCGCCTCATATTCTATATATGTATCAAGAAATTGTTCAATTGCCGGACTAGAGACCCTCAGGTCTTCCTCCATCAATTTTCCGTTATCTTTTCTTTCTCCGCTAGCGAAAAGCGATAAATATTTGGTAGGTGCAACACCTTCAAAATGCATAAACTTTACTTTATCACTTGGATCGTCTTCACTAGCAGGCTCAAATACAATTGAATCCTCATGGAATGCCAAGGCGAGACTTTTTTCATATGGCTCGATGAAAAAAACTTTGGCTATCCCCGCTGCAACAATGTGCCGTGCGCAATGATGGCAAGGAAAGGTTGTTGTATAAAGCGATGCCCCTTTCAGTGAATGCTTTCCTCTTCTCGCGACGCTAATGATGGCATCCATTTCGGCATGCACAGATCGGGAAAATTCGAGCAAATTTTTAATCCTTGGGTGAGCAGAAATTTTATCGATGACGATCTTCAGCTCTTCGGCATTTAAAGCTTTATTTTCTGGAATAGAATCCTCAAGAATAGGCCTCAAATCTTCCGAAAGATGCTTTTTATATTTGTCATTATGGCAAGCATTGTCATAACAATTAAAACATCTATTATCGTTATTTCCGTCTTCAGTTGAATAAAGGCCACCACCACTTTTGGGGACATCATTGCAACCAGTTGCAATGATGTCCCCATCTTCTGAAAGAATCGCAGCACCGACTTGGCGAGACAAGCATCCCGAACGCTTAGCGGCAGACTCAGCTAAAAACATTGCAAATTCATGCCTTGTCGGTGTTATGTCTTTTTTGTGCAGAACCAAATTGACATAGCGATCAATTGGCGCAGTTAAACTATTCGTATTATTTTTTTCGTTTCTTATGAAGAAATCAGCGTACAGTAAAGTTTTCAATAACTGCTGACCGTGACTTGTCCCTTCAGATTTATCACGCTCCATTAATGCAGATGCTGCTTCATCTGTCATTTTCTTGTTAGTCATCAACCGATGCTTCCTCCTTTCACTTGAAGAAAGGACACCGGTCAAATAAAACATATTGCCGTAAACTTTCTGCAATAACTCAACTTCCTGAGGATGCTTAAGACTATCAAGAATAGTTGCTACTCTTCGGGACTCGCGCTTTAATTGTATCGGTGTTTGATCGAGTTCGTCGTCCTCTGGATTGAGGGAATATTTTGTTCGATCTGCAGCAATTTCCATAATAGCTAATTGTGCTAAAATATCATTGCCATATGTTTCCCGCAATTCTGAACCTTTTTTCTGCAATTTCTCAATTCGATCCGAATACGACAAGCGAGCAAGCTCGGTAGCAGTGATCCCGGTTGCTTTCTGTTGTATTAATTCACTGAATTTGACTTTTTTTATTTCATATCCACACGCGGTCAGTTTTTTGGATAAATGCTTACTAACAGTTGACACGCCACTGCCGAGAGGTCCACAAAGAGCAATTACAAGTTCCTGTGTCCTGCGACCAGAAATTTGCTTTAGGGGCGATTCAGCATCTTTTTGTGTTCGAACTCGTTGTCGAGCCCTAAAAATTGGCGCTGTGGATTCTGTTTTTGTCATATGATTTCAGCAAGTTGCCAACAACCTTTAATCTTTTAATCTATACTTATTTAATAGCGTAGTGGTGTTAATAAGTAAACAATAAGTTACACTGGCCTAGTGGCAATTTTTCATATGCAATATCAGGGTGTTGAAAAAAACAGCCACATCAAATGTGTTATGTATTGCGACAAAATGGGTGGACGAAATGGGGACGGAGCCCGATATTTTGCGATATTTTGATCTCTATCTTCAACTCATTCCCAAAAAACCGAACTCCGGCCCCATTTCCTGACTATCCTGACACACGCACACTTTTCATGCCAATCAAAATATGAGATAGGCGCAAAAAAACCCGCGACCATTTCTGGCGCGGGTTTTTTTGTTGTAACGCAAACGGATTGCTCCGCAAATGAACGTGGCGGAGAGCGAGGGATTCGAACCCTCGGTAGAACTTTTGATCCTACACTCGCTTAGCAGGCGAGCACCTTCGGCCTTACTCGGTCAGCTCTCCACGATTCTTATATGCTTGTTGTTGGCGGAGGAAGTAGGATTCGAACCCACGGTACTTTCGCACAACGGTTTTCAAGACCGCCGCCTTAAACCACTCGGCCATTCCTCCCTCAAGTCCGTCAGTTATGTACCATTTCAAAAATGGGCTGTCAATGCTTGAAGGACTTCCGGGGCGACAAGAAAAATATCCGCTCACCCTGAGCTTGTCGAAGGGCCTTGTACAGGGCAGGGCTTCGACAGGCTCAGCCCGAACGGAATTGAGATTTTAGTTACATAAAACGCCCAAGCAATTGCGTTACGATTTCTTAGCGGACCGCCTCAATCGCCTCGGCAAGCTTCTTGACCCCGATGATCTCCATGCCCTTGACCCCACCCTTGGGCACATTGGCCAGGGGAACAATCGCCTTTTTAAAGCCGTGCTTGGCCGCCTCCCGCAAGCGCTCCTGCCCGCTGGGCACGGGCCGGATCTCGCCGGAGAGGCCCACCTCGCCGAAGGCCACCAGCTCCACGGGCAGGGGCTTGTTTTTCAGGCTGGAAAAAACCGCCAGGAGCAAGGGGAGATCGGCGCTGGTTTCGCTGACCCGCACCCCGCCGGCCACGTTGATGAACACATCCTGGCCGTAGGTGGCAATGGAGCCGTGCCGGTGCAGCACAGCCAGGAGCATGGCCAGCCGGTTCTGCTCCAGCCCCACCGTGACCCGCCTGGGATTCTCGCTGTGGCTGTCGTCCACCAGGGCCTGCATCTCCACGAGCAGGGGGCGGCTGCCTTCCCAGATCGCCATGACCACGCTGCCGGGCATGGCTTCGGCGTTGCGGGACAAAAAGATAGCCGAGGGGTTGGAGATCTCGCGCAGACCTTTGTCGGTCATGGCGAAGACCCCCAGCTCGTTCACCGCGCCGTAGCGGTTCTTCACCGCCCGCATCACCCGGAAACGGGAATCCCCGCCGCCCTCGATGTAACAAACCACGTCGATGATGTGCTCCAGCACCCTGGGTCCGGCCAGATCGCCGCTCTTGGTGACATGGCCCACCAGGAAGATGGCCACCCCGGTCTGCTTGGCGAACTGGGTAAGGAGAGCGGCAGATTCCCGCACCTGGCTGACGCTGCCCGGCGCGGATTGGCTGTCCGCCACCTGCATGGTCTGGATGGAATCGATCACCATGACCTCGGGCTGCTCCTTGAGCGCCGTGGCGCAGATATCCTCCACTCGGGTTTCCGCCAGCAGGAGCAGGGCCTGGTCCGGCAGGCCAAGCCGTCTGGCCCGCATGGCGATCTGCTGGAGCGATTCCTCGCCGGTCACGTAAAGGCATTTGCGGGTGAGACTGAGGTTGCAGCAGACCTGGAGCAGGCCGGTGGACTTGCCCACCCCCGGATCGCCGCCGATGAGCACCACCGAGCCGGGCACCAGACCACCGCCCAGCACCCGGTCCAGCTCGCCCATGCCGGTGGAAAAGCGGACCAGCTCGTCTTTGCCCACCTCGGCCATGGTCTGCACCTGGGCCAAGGAGCCGGAATAGCCCTGAAAACGCCCCGCCGCCACAGAGGCAGGCTGCTGCTCGGCCAGGGTGTCCCAGGCGCCGCAGCCATCGCACTGCCCGGCCCACTTGCTGAACACCCCGTTACAGGCGCGGCACACATACGCTATCTTCTCTTTCGCCATTCTCTCCCTTGTCCCTTTTACTTTCTACCTTCCAAAGCCTTGCGTACCGTTTCGGCCAGCACCCGCATGGTCAGGGGCTTCATGATGAAATGACGGATGCCCATCCCCCCGGCCGATTCTTCGCCGATTGCCGCGCTGTATCCGGTGCAGAGGATCACCGGCAGCTCGGGCCGGATCTTTCGCATCTCCTGGACAAGCTGCACCCCGGACATCTTGGGCATGGTCTGGTCGGTGATCAGCAGATCAAAATCCCCGGGCCGCAGGCGAAACTCTTCCAGAGCCTCCAGTGGGTTGATGCTGGCCGTCACCCGGTAGCCAAGGCCGGAAAGCATGGCCTTGCCCATCTCGGCAATGCTTGTTTCGTCATCAACAAAAAGAATCCGCTCCTGGCCGGAAGGCAGCGACCATTCCTGCACGCTTTCCGCCGCAGCCGCCCCCTTGCCGATCTGCGGCAGATAGACGCGGAAAACCGTGCCCGCACCCACGCCGCTTTCCACCTGCACCATGCCGCCATAATTTTTGACAATGCCATGCACCATTGCCAACCCCATGCCCGAACCCTTGCCCACCCCCTTGGTGGTGAAATACGGGTCAAAAATGCGGGAGAGGATCTCCGGCGTCATACCCGGCCCGGTGTCGCGCACGCTGAACAGCACATATTGCCCAGGCAGCATGTCGGCTTCCCCGGCAAGCTCACCTTCATCCAGCTCCACATTTTTCATGACCACGGTCAGGACACCTCCCGCCGCCTCCATGGCATGGAAGGCGTTGGTACAGAGATTCACCACGATCTGATGAATATTCGTGGGATCGGCCAGGACAGAACCGCAGTCCGGGTCAATATCCTCGCGGATTTCAATGCTCGCCGGGATCGAAGCCCGAAGAAACTTGAGCGCCTCCTTGACAATGAGCCTGGGCGAGACCAGACTCCGCTCCTCCCCGCCTTTCCGGCTGAAGGCCAGAATCTGCTTTACCAAATCCTTGGCCCGCAACCCAGCCAGCAGAACCTGCTGGATATCGGCTCCGGCGCTGCCAGCCTCTTGGGGCAGGCTCCTTTTCGCCATCTCGGCATACCCAATGATGGCGGCAAGAATATTGTTGAAATCATGGGCAATCCCTCCGGCCAGGATGCCGAGGGCCTCCATCTTCTGGGCCTGGCGCAACTGCTCTTCCAGCTGCTTTCTTCCGCTGATGTCATGGCAGATGGCGATGATCTCCGGCTGCCCCTCGCTGTACACACGTGTGCCGTTGATTTCCACGGCGGCGAACTCTCCCTGGGCATCGACATAATCGATTTGCAGATGGCGGAGAAAACCCCGGTTGACGCATTCCTCAACCGCCTCTCGGTTCCTGGTCAGATCATGGGCCGCAGTCCACTCGAACACCAGATGGCCAAGAATCTCGGCCAAATCTTGGTGCCCGGTCAAGCGCACATACTCCTGATTGGCGTCCAGCACCCTCCCCTCGCCATCTATCTTGACAAAGCCGGTGCCGGTGGTTTCGATCAAAACCCGGTATTTTTCCTCGCTTTTGCGCAGGCCGTCTTCCATGGCCCGTCGCTCGGCCAGCATCTGGTTTGCCGCCTCGGCCAAAGAGCGAAACTCCGCAAAATGGAGGCCGGAGGTCTGCATCTCCACCTTTTCCCGTGCCGCTTTGTCAAAAAAGGCCTCAAAGGCGGCAAAGGCCTGCTGAATTCTCCCTGCCATTTTGCGGACAACCAGCACCCCGGCCAGGAGAGCAGCAAGCATCAACAGTAGGTCCAGGCAGACAATCTTGACAATCTCGTACTGCAACTCCCGCCTGGCCCCGGCGCTGGCAGCCTCCAGATCATCAAGATAAACCCCGGCCCCCACGTACCACTGCCAATCCTTGACCCCGCGCACATAGCTGAGTTTCAGAGAATTGCGCTCCTCACCCAGTTTCGGCATCACATAACGCAAAAATCCGCCTTCCTTGCGGGCCAGGGCGATGGCTTCCTCCACGATCTTCACCCCGTTGGCGTCGGTCACCCCAAGCATGTTGCGGCCCTTGGTCGGGTAGGTCAGGGCAAGCCCGTCCCACTGCCCGACAAAGACATACTCGCCGCCGCCGAAATGCACCTTTTCAATACGTTCCAGCACCTCGGCCTTGACCTCGGCCTCGGTGTCGTCCAGGTATTCGCCCGCGCCGATGAAACAATCAAGCTGCGGCAGATATTTGATAAAGGAAATCTTCTCGAACTCCTGGCCAGGCGGGAAACCAGGCTTTGGCCAACGGTAGGAAATAAAGCCCTCTCCCTTGCTCCGGGCAAGGTTGATCATCTCCCGGATTACGAAGGTGCCTTCGGTATCCTGCATGGTCAGGAGGTTTTTCTGCTCAAGTTCCGGTTGGACCGCATGGAGCTGCACCGTGCCGTCCATGGCAAAAATGAAAAAATAGCCCCTGCCGTTGTTAAAACGCTGCTTACGCAAAGTCTCACGCACCAAGCTGCGGAGTTCCTTGGTGCTGTGCGAGCCTTTGCTCACCTCGTACAGATGGCTCACCACCCCATGGGCATCCTGGACCCTGGATTCGAGGCTCCCCTGCACCCTAGTCCGAACTTGGGCCTTCTTGAACTCGATGTAGGAGACCGCTTCGGCGACCTGTGTTTCAAGCTGCTTCTTGCGCGTCTCGATCTGCTGCCCCCAGAGCACATCGACCTGGGTCCGGTAGCAGCCATACTCCTGCACGATTGCAAAACCGCCAAGGGCCAAGACCACTCCGGCAACCACCAGCGACATGGTGACCAGCAGTTTCCTGGCAATGCTATTTGCGGGAAGGATCATTGACTACCTCTATGATAAAACATTCTCGTCGCATAATTATTCAGACAAGCCGGGCCAAAACCTGATTGGCCACGGGCAGACCAGCCTCGGTCAAACGCAGGCTGTCTTTGCCGACCACGACCAGCCCCTGCTGCTGCAAATCCTCCAGCATCTTCCCATAATAGCCCGGCGGCGTCAAACCAAACTGCCGGTGCAGCGGGGCAAAGGAAACCCCTTGTATCATCCTCAGCCCCATGACCACGCTTTCCCGAAAACGGGCCGCCAGCGGCAGGCATTCGCCTTCTGCCAGCGGGAGCTCCCCTGCCTCAACCAAACCGGCAAACGCCTCGGGCTCCTGCACCGTGCCGAACCTGAACCCGGACAGGCAGGAAACCGCCCCGGCCCCCAGACCGAGATAGGCGCCGTTTCGCCAGTAATTGAGATTGTGGCGGCATTCCCTGCCCGGCCTGGCGTAGTTGGAGATTTCATAGCGCTGCAAACCGGCCTGGGCCAGAAACGCATGGGCGAGTTCGGCCATGGCCAAGGCCTCCTCCTCGGCGGGCAAAACAAGTTCGCCTTTGTCCACCAACCGGGCAAAGGGGGTTCCCTCCTCGATGGTCAGCTCGTAGCAGGCAAGATGTTCCGGTGCGTGGGCAATGGCCTGGGCCAGGCTGTCCTGCCAATCCGCCGCGCTCTGGCCGGGCAGACCGTACATCAGATCCAGATTGATATTGGCAAATCCAGCCCGGCGGGCAGCCCCGATGGCGGCGCAGGCCTCGGCCACCGTGTGGCTCCGGCCAAGCCCGGCCAACAGTCGATCAGAAAAGGCCTGCACCCCGAGACTCAGGCGGTTGACCCCGGCCCGGCGCAGGGCAGTCAGCGCCTGTTCGCTGACGGTGTTCGGGTTGGCCTCCACCGTGATCTCGGCATCTTCCGCGAAAGTGAAGGAGGTGCGGCACAGGCGAACCAGACCGGCCAGCTCGCCGCCGTCATAAATGGTCGGAGTGCCGCCGCCGATGAACAAGGTGGCAAAAGTTCGCTCCCGGCACCATTGCTGCCCGGCCCAATGGCGGATCTGACTGGCAAGAGCGGCAAGATATGCGGCCGGGGGAGACTGGCAGGCATAGGAATTGAAGGAGCAGTACGCGCAACGACTCTTGCAAAAGGGGATGTGGAGATAGAGGCCGGGCGGCTCTTCGCCGCTGCCTGGATTGATGACGGGATTAGGCACCATCAATCTCCGGCGACAAGCGCCCGGGACTGACGGCGAATATCCTCCAGCAAGCCATGGTCGGCAAAGCTAAAAGGCTGCTCGCTCTCACCCACGATGAGATGGTCCAAAAGCTGAATCCCGGCAAAACCCAAAGCGATGAAGAGATGACGGGTAAGCCTGGTATCCTCCGCCGAGGGGGTCAGACTACCGGAGGGATGGTTGTGGGCGATGACCACCGAGGCGGCATGGTGCTCCAGGGCGAGCTTGATCAACTCCCGAGGGTGCACGGTGTTGCTGGCCAGGGTGCCCTCCGCCACCAGCTGGGTGTCGATGATCCCCAAGGAGGCATCGAGAAAAACCGCCATCAACACCTCGCGCTTGAGGCCTCGCATGCGGTGAACCAGATACTCCCCCACCTCGCGGGAGGACCGGAGGTACTCCTTGGTCACCAACCGCTGCTTGAGATACCGCCGAGCCACACTTTGGACAAAGTGCAGGGCAAAACCATTCTTCGGCCCGATGCCGTCGATCAGTTCAAGCTCGGCCTGACTTGCATCCAGGGCCTGGGCCAGGGTGGTGAACTGCTTGAGCAGTAGACGGGCGGTTTCCTTGCAATCCTTGCGCGGGGTGCCCAAGGAAAGCAATAACTCCAACACTTCGGCGTCGGTGAAGCCGTCCAGGCCGTGGTCCAAAAACCTGTCCCGCAGCCGCTGCCTATGACCGTCGCCTTTTTTCTGCCAGTCGGATTTATCCATGCTTGGGGTGGTCACGAACTCCGGAAGATTTCATAACATACGGCGACAAAAATTTGGACAAGGGAACACAAAACCCCATTGGTACGCAGCCGAGCACCGGAGAAAACGCCGAAAAGGAGTTTGCACTGTTTGAGCGAAGCGAGTTTGCAAACTCCCGGCGGTTTCGAGGAGCACAGGGACTCCCGCCAGCGGCGGGACAAGTGCCGGGGTGCCCTTTCTTTTTCGTTCTTTTTCTTTGGGCAAGCAAAGAAAAAGGACAACCCCTACTCCGCCAGCACCTTGACAAACAAATCGTTAGCCATCCCCGGATTGGCCTTACCCCCGGTCTGCTTCATAAGCTGACCCACGAAAAAGCCCATGACCTTGGTCTTGCCCTCTCGAAACTGGGCCGCCTGCTCGGGATTGGCGGCAATAATCTCCTTAACGATGGCCATGATCTCGCCCTGGTCGCTCATCTGCACCAGACCCTTCTCTTTGACCACGGTTTCCGGGTCCTTGCCGGAGACCATCATCTCCTCGAACACGGTCTTGGCGATCTTGCCGCTGATGGTGCCGGCTTCGATCATGGCCAGGAGTGCGGCCAGATTCTCGGGAGATACCGGACACTGGCTGATATCCATGGCCTCCTCGCCCTTCATCAACCGCATCAACTCGGTCATCAGCCAGTTGCCAAGTTTTTTGGCATTGGGGTAGCCGGCATAGGCCGCCTCGAAATAATCGGCCAGCTCCTTGGAGGAGGTCAGCACTGCGGCATCATCTGCCGGCAGCCCCAGCTCCTCGACAAAACGATTTTTCCGGTCATCGGGCAGCTCGGGCAGGGTGGCGCGGATCGCCTCGATCCAAGCCTCGTCGATCACCACCGGCACCAGATCGGGATCGGGAAAGTAGCGGTAATCGTGGGCCTCTTCCTTGGAGCGCATGGAGTTGGTCACGTTGCGGTCCGCATCCCAGAGCAGGGTCTCCTGGATAATCTTGCCGCCGTCCAGCAGCAGGTCGCGCTGGCGGCGCACCTCGAACTCCAGACCCTTCTGCACGTTCTTGAAGGAATTCATGTTCTTGAGCTCGGTGCGGGTGCCCAACTCCTTCTGGCCCACGGGCCTGAGCGAGATATTGGCATCGCAACGGAAGCTGCCCTCCTGCATGTTGCCGTCGCAGATGTCGAGGTAGCGCAGGATGGCGTGCAATTTTTTAAGATAGGCCGCGGCCTCCTCCGGCGAACGGATATCCGGCTCGCTGACGATCTCGATGAGCGGGACCCCGGTGCGGTTGAGGTCCACGTAACTCACCGGCTCGCGCTCGTCGTGGATGAGCTTGCCTGCGTCCTCCTCCATGTGGATGCGAGTGAGGCCGATTCGGCTGGTTTTCCCGTCCACCTCGACCTCCACCCATCCATGCTCGGCAATGGGCAGGTCGAACTGGGAGATCTGGTAGCCCTTGGGCAGGTCGGGGTAGAAATAGTTCTTGCGGGCGAACTGGTTCATGGGGCCGATGGCGCAGTTGGTGGCCAAGGCCATCTTCATGGCATACTCCACCACCTTCTTGTTGAGCACCGGCAGCACGCCGGGCATGCCGAGGCAGACCGGGCAGGTGTTGGTGTTGGGCGGGTTGCCGAAGGCGGTGGTGCAGCCGCAAAAAATCTT
>CAYTVV010000017.1:0-40895 GCA_964441875.1 uncultured Desulfurivibrio sp. | reverse complement strand
AAGGCATCGGCCACCGGGTGGTGCATGGCGGCGAAAAATTCAAGGAACCCGCCCGTGTTACCCCCGAGGTCCTTGCCGCGATCCGAGCCCTAATCCCCCTGGCCCCGCTGCACAATCCAGCCAACCTCCTCGGCATGGAGGTGGCCATGGAGAGCGCTCCTGCCGTGCCCCAAGTTGCCGTATTCGATACCGCTTTCCATCAATCCATTCCCGCCCATGCCTACCACTACGCCATCCCCAAAAAGCTCTACGAGGCGCATCAGATCAGGCGCTACGGCTTCCACGGCACCTCGCACCGCTATGTGGCAAAAAAAACCGCCGAGTTTTTGAAAAAACCGCTGGACTCCCTCAACCTGATCAGCCTGCATCTGGGCAACGGGGCCAGCGCCGCCGCCATCCAGCAGGGAAGATGCATTGACACCTCCATGGGCCTCACCCCGCTTGAAGGGTTGATCATGGGCACCCGCTGCGGGGATCTTGATCCGGCCATCATCTTTTACCTGGCGCGGGAAACCGGGATTACCTCAGGCGAGATCGAATCGATCCTCAACAAGGAAAGCGGCCTCAAGGGGATCTGCGGGGTCAACGACATGCGCACCGTGGGGGAACTGGCTCAGGCAGGCAACCCGGACGCGCAGCTTGCCATCAGCATGTACTGTTACCGGATCAAGAAATACATCGGCGCTTACCATGCGGTGCTGGGGGGGCTGGACGGGCTGATCTTCACCGGCGGCATCGGGGAACATGCCGATTTTATCCGGGCTGGGTGCTGCGAAGGCCTTGCCCATCTGGGCCTGGAACTGGACAGTAGAGAAAATCTTGGGGACAGAGAGGGATGTGCCGCCCTGGAGAGCAGGGCCAGCCGGGTGAAAATCCTGGTTATCCCCACCAACGAAGAGCTGGAGATTGCCGAACAGACCGTCGCCTGTCTGGGAGGCTGACGAGTCAAGGAGCGCATTATGATGTCTACGACAACAATGACGAAAAAAATCCTGTCCGTGCTGTGCGGCTGCTTGTTATTAAGCCTCGCCGCCTGTAGCCTGAATAACGGAAACGTCCGTCCCTCTTGGGAAGGCGGGGTGCTGCGGGTGGGGGTTACGCCGAATTATCCCTGCCTTATCGATAAAGCGGCAGGAACTGGCCAAATTTGCGGCTTTGAAGCCGAATGCGCCGCCCTGCTTGCCGAACGGCTCCACAGCAGGCTCCAGTTTGTCGAACTCAAATGGGAAGAGCAGATTCCCGCCCTGGAGCGCAAGAAGGTTGACATCATCATGTCCGCCATGTCCATCACCGAGATGCGCAAGTTCCAGGTGGCCTTCAGCGAACCATACCTCGCCATCAGCCAGATGGCTCTAACCACCAAGGCCGGGGAGGCGGAGTATCCCTCGGCCCAGGAAATTCTTGCCACTCACAAGGCCATCGGCGTGGAAAAGGGAACCACCGGGGATATCTTTGTCCAACGCTATTGCCTTGCGGCCGAACCGCTTTTCTTCTCATCTCCGGCTGCGGCGGTGCAAGCGCTCCGTGACAAGCGCATCGACCTCTTCATCCACGATGGCCCGGTGCTCGGCTCCTATGCCGCCGCAAACGGTGCGGACGGCCTGGTTCTGCTCCAGACCCCCTTAACCAGTGAAGAACTCGCCTGGGCAGTGCGCCGGGATGATCCGGCCCTGCTCAAAGCGGTGAACTCCGCCCTTGGAGCCTGGAAAAACGATGGCACCCTTGAGGGGCTCCTCAAAAAATGGCTGCCACAGTAACCGCCTTGCCGGACTTCAGGCCTGCTGGGCCTTGCGCCATCCCGCAGTCTTAAGACGCGCGACGCGGTCGATATTCCAGCTCTGGATTGCCAGAAGATACTGCCGCTGGTCCTCGCGCAGGAGGGCCATGATTTTTTCCCTCTCCTCCTGGATATCCTCCCTTTCGCCGGGATACATCTCCAGCCAGCAGGCATAGCCCTGGTCAAAGAGGAATTCCGGGCAAACCGCCTCGGGGTCCACCTGCAATTTTGCCGTGAGCAACATGGCGGCGAGGATCATATCATATTCAACCACCCAACCGTTGTCGTTGAGCATGGCGCGCTCATCAAACCCCGCATCTCCTGGGCAATTCGGGCAAAATACCCGCTGGATGACGTCTGATTGCAAAAGGTTGTCGCGGAGATGAAACTGAACGGTTTTGGCGCCGCACTCACAGGTTTTTCGCACATCAATACACATCACACCCCTCTTTTTTTCTTTGCTGCGCTTTTTCCCTGATTCTAAAATAACCGCAAAGCCAAACCTGGGCTTTCAGAACTTTCTCGCCAGAGGGGAAGAATCCTTGCGACCATCGATCATTTTCTGGAGCTGTAGACGTTCTGCCCGCGCATCCTGTAGCTCGCACTGGATCGCCGTCTCCTCCGCCGGTGTCGCGGAAAGCAGAAGCTTTTCCAGCCGCTCAACCTGTTGCTGCGCCCGATAGAGTTCCCGTGCCAAATCCCGTAAAGACATGCGCCTACCTAAGTGCCTGGTTTTTCTGCAATGCCCGAAAGGCGGTCAGGGCCGCGCCGTTGAGACCCGCCCTGTCTGTGGTGACAATCTTGACCGGGATGGCGGAAAGTATCCCTGCCATGCGCCCTTTGCCGATGAAACGCTCCATGAATATCTTGGGGTCAAAGGCGGAAAGAAGGCGGGGCAGCATGCCGCCAGCCAGATAGAGCCCTCCGGTGGAAAGAAACTTGAGCGCCATGTTCCCGGCCTCGGCCGCCAGGATAGCAAAAAAAATCTCCAAGGCCAGGCGGGCGACTTCACCCTCTTTTCCCAGAGCCTGGCCCATGAGAACCGGGGTAATATCGGTGGCCGCGTCCAGCGCCGCTTGTAAACCCGAAGGAACCTGCATCCCTGCCCCCTGGGTCAGATACCGATAAATATTCGGGATTCCTTTTCCAGAGCAGACCAACTCGTAGCTCACATGGCCGTGTTCCGCCCGCAAAAAAGAAAGCAGCCCTTGCTCCATCTCAGAGGTTGGCGCAAAATCGGCATGCCCTCCTTCCGAGGGAAACGCCGTATAATCCGTGCCATTCCAGCAGAGATAGGCCTCGCCCAGCCCTGTGCCTGGGGCAAGAACCGCCATGCTTCCTTGGGGCACCGTCGTTCCGGCATTGACCACCAGAAAATCTTCCGGCGGCAAGATTGACACCGCCTGGGCCACAGCCACCAGGTCGTTCAGCAAGAAGACCTCGGCCAGCTGAAACTGTTGCCGCAAGACCTCCTGGTCAATCAGCCAGCCCAGGTTGGTCATCCGAACCTTCCCGTCGGCGATCGGCCCGGCCACGCCAAAGGCAGCCATTTGGGGCTGTTCCTCCGAGCCGCGCAGAAACTCCGCAATTATGCCGGAGAAATCGTCATAGCCGCCACAGGCAAAGCGCTGTTCCCGGACCAGGGCATATCTCTGACCAGTTGTGACATACAAGGCCAGGAGGGCTTTTGTCCCGCCCAAATCTCCTGCCAGAAAATAGCCCATTTCCCCCCCCGAACATGATGAAAAATCCGTTCTAGCAAAAAACGACTCTGCCCTAGCAGAAGAGGCCGCATCCTGGGGGGATGCGGCCTCTTCATAACCTTACAATCTCAGGGGTTTTTCAGGCCAGACAAGCGCCCCCCCATCATAATTGTTTCAATCCTTTCGCCCCTCAACCAGCCGGGTAAGATGCCCGATATTGTCGCGGAGCATCATGGTCTGGGAGGTCACCGCCTCGGAGGCCGCGGCCAGTTCCTCGGCATTGGCCGCCATCTGCTGGGTACCGGTGTCCATCTCGGTCACTGCTTTGTTGATCTGGATAACCCCCTGGGTCTGTTCGTGGGAAGCCGTGGAAATCTCTTCCACCAGAATGGCCACCTTCCGCGAACCCGCCACCACATCCGTGGATTCCGCCACAACCTCATTCACCTTTTTCAGGCCGTCATTGACATTGCCGATGGCCCGCTCAATCAGATCACTGGAATTTCTTGCCGATTGGGCAGTCCGTTGCGCAAGATTGCGTACCTCATCGGCAACCACGGCAAAGCCCGCGCCTTGTTCCCCGGCCCTAGCCGCTTCCACCGCCGCATTCAAGGCGAGAAGATTGGTCTGGAAGGCGATGGCCTCGATCTCCCGAATGATTGTGGCGATGGCGTCACTGTCTTTTTTGATGTTCTGCATGGAAACCTGCATGGCCGCCACATTGGCGTTTGCTCGGGAACCAATCGCCTCATTCTGCTTCATCCCGGAATTGGCCTCTCCGGAATTGGCGTCATTCTGCTGAACCATGGCGGTGATCTCTTCAAGGGAGGCGCTGGTCTCCTCCAACGAGGCCGCCATCTCCGAAGCCATTTCCGCCACCATCTGGGAGGTGCTCGCCGTGGCCTGGGCCTCTTCGGAGATGCGATCGGCGCTCTCGTCCAGTTCGCTGACAATGGTGTTGATGGAGCGAACCAGCATCTGCACGACAAAAAAGGCGAACAGACCCACGGCAAGAAGAGAGATAATTCCGCCAATGATAAAAAACAGGCCGAACATCTTCACTTCGGCCATGGCCTTTGCCTTGGTGACCTCCTGGCCCCCGCGCAGCTCATCAACCGCAGCCTTGGTGCTGCCCATCAGGCTGTAATACTTCTCAAAAAACTCCCCGTCAAAGGCCTCCAAGGCGGTGGCCTTGTCCCCTTGTGCCAAGGAGGGCAGGATCTTTTTGTTGATAATCTCGTCCATCTTCGGCCAGGAGGAAACCAACTCTTCATAGGAAGCCCCCACCGCCGGGGCCTGGTCAACCGCATGGCATGACCCGCAATACAGCTTTTTGCCTCCGGGATTGACCATGCTTTCCCGCATTTCGGCAATGGCCTCGTCAAACTTATTGCTGGTGGTTTTCAGGCCGCTCAAGGATTCCGGATCGTAATCCATGATCTGGCCCTTGATGATGCTGTTGAGGAGGTTGAGGTTGAGACGAACCCGAGCGATCTTGTCGACGTAGCCCATCTTGAGTTCGATGCCGGTATACATCGCGCCCCCGATCTGCACCCGATGGATGATAAACTGGGCGATCACGACGCTTGAAACCATGGAGAAGGCAACAAAACCAACAATAAGGAAAAGCTTTACCCGCAGACTCAAACCATCAAACCAATCTTTCATAGCTCCCCCTTTATGCATACTGCATCGACTCCATATCCAACGATTTTTCATTATATTGTATACTCTTGTTTTTTTTACCACATATTTTTCTCACATTCCCAGTTGGTTGCCAAAAAGAAGTACGACAAGAATGCCAACAAAAAACCGATTCAAACCGCTCTTTTTTTCAAAGCGCCCCAAGAGGCCTAGGGCCTCACTCCCGTTCACAGGCAAGACACCCGGAGGAGAAGCGTCACTGCCTGCACCGATGTTGGGGACCAGGGTTGGTATAATTTTTTGTACCACCTCGACAAAATCACCCTTCCAGTTCCCGGCCTTCAGGCGCATTTTCAATCCCTTTCTAAAAAAATACCCTTCCTCCTCTAGTACAAAAAAAATTGCACCCATACAACACCCCGAAACAACAAAACAAAACACACAAGCAACTCGCCAAATACCCATGTTGGTTTAAAATTTTATACTTTTACAGCCTTTCCATTTTTCGTCCCACCCTTCAGAACAGCCCATGAACACAACAAAAACTCGAAATACATTACAATTAGAAACGCTGGCACGCTTGTTGCTTTACAACGAAGACAGTAAAACAACTCTTATCTCCTTTCTCCTTAAAAGAAGACCGACTTCCCGCAAAGTCGGTCTTCTTTTTTTTGCGCAGGCTAACAAGCCGACCAACTCCCAATTCACGTCCTCTCCTCTCCGCCAAGCACTTTTCCCAGCACCGTCTTTTTGCTGTTTGCACTCTGCGCCAAAGCCCGATATATTGCGAGCCCTGTGGCCGTCGGCGCCTTGCCCGCCATAAAGACCCCGCAGCCAACCCTCTCGAACCCGGCAAGGGGGTTCGGTTTTATTCCCGCCTCATTTTCGGCACCGGTCTGTCACACAGCTCCTAGTCTCTCGCAAGACGGAGGCATGCCGCTCACGCGGCCCTCCATCTTTGTTGTTTCATTTTAAGACCACCGGGCACAATGAACCTGCGATGACCTTTTCCCTTGGGCCGATCCCCATAAAATCCCCATTTATTCTGGCGCCCATGGCCGGTTGCACCGACCTGCCCTTCCGCCTGCTCTGTCGAGAGTATGGAGCGGGCCTCTGCTATTCCGAGATGATCGACTGCCAGGGCCTTGTGTCGCGACAGCAAGACTGTCTGGAATTGCTCCCGACCAACACCACGGACCAGCCGGTGATCATGCAGCTTTACGGCAGTGATCCCGGCGCCATGGGAGAAGCCGCGGCAATCCTTAGCGAACATCCCATTACCGGGATCGATATCAACATGGGCTGCCCCATGGAAAAAATCATTCAGCAAGGCGCCGGAGCGGCATTGATGAAAAACCCGCGCCTCGCTGAAAAGATTATCACGGCCGTCTGCAAAAATTCAACAAAGCCGGTAACGGTTAAGATTCGTTCGGGCTGGAACCAGCACACCATTACCGCCCCGGAGATTGCCAAAATTTCGGAAGGTGCAGGCGCGCAAGCCATTGCCATCCATGCCCGCACCTGGAGCGATGGGTTCACCGGCCCCATTGACCACGGGGTCATACAGCAAATCATGAAAAGCGTTTCCATCCCGGTTATTGCAAACGGCGACATCACCAGCCATGAACAGGGCGTGGCCCTGCTTAAAAAAATCGGCTGCGCCGGAGTGATGATTGGCCGGGCCGCGCTAGGCGCTCCCTGGATTTTTTCCGGAGCTGTGAACCAGCACCCATCCTTGGCTTACAGAATCAAAGCCCTGCTGCGCCACCTTGAACTCGCCGAGACCCACCTTACCCCGGAACCAAGCCTCTCCAAGATCAGAAACCATGCCTGGAAATACTTTCGCGGCACCACCACTGGCCCCGCCATCCGCAGACAGATCGACGCCACCACCACCTACCCTGAGCTGAAGACTTTCATCCACACCCTTGCCGAACGGGTGCTTCAGAAGTGATCTCCTGGAACAACTGCGGAAATGAGATTGCAGGGAGACATCAAGAAAAGGGGCCGTGTGCGCAAACGGACAAAAAAACCCCGACAAGTATCTTGCTTGTCGGGGTTATCAGGTTTTTAATGGTGCGCCCGGAGGGATTCGAACCCCCGACTCCCGGCTTCGAAGGCCGATGCTCTATCCAGCTGAGCTACAGGCGCACAAGCACTCTTCTTGCAAACAGGCCAGCTACCAGCCCGAAATATTTTGCGGATCGGAAAGCACTTGCCAGGCCCGTTCCGTGATCTCGTCTATTTCGGCCAGGGTTACGGAAAGCGGCAGCCAAAGATAGATAACATTGCCGATGGGCCGCAACAAAAGACCCTTTTCAAGCCCAGCCAGATAAATCGGCCAGCCGACCCGTTCGTGCAACCCGTAGGCAGCCTTGGTTTCCTTATCCTTCACCAGCTCCATGGCGCAGATCAAACCGATCTGCCGGAGGTCCCCGACCCAGGGCAGGGCGGCAAAACGCCGCATCCGCGCCTGAAGATGGCTGATCTTGCCCGGCAGCCCGGCCATGGTCTGCTCTTCGGCAAAGACCTGCAACGAGCCAAGGGCCGCCGCCGCCGCCAGGGGATTACCGCTGAAGGTGTGGCCATGGAAAAAGGTTTTTCCCGCAGCATAGTCGGCATAAAAGGCCTGGAAAATCTCCTCGCTGGTCAGCGTCGCAGCCATTGGCAACATACCAGCAGTCAACCCTTTTGACAAACAGAGAAAATCAGGGACAACCCCGGCCTGCTCCAGAGCAAACATGGTTCCGGTCCGGCCAAATCCGGTGGCCACCTCGTCAAAAATAAGATGCACCCCGTGTTCCCTGGTCAAGGCCGCCACCTTTTGCAGATACTTCGCGGGATAGACGATCATGCCTCCGGCTGCCTGGATAAGCGGCTCGATGATCAGGGCGGCAATCTGCGCACCTTGTTCAATCAGGAGCTCTGCCAGCGACTGTAAGCACTGGCAGTCACAGGTCTCTTGCTTCAGGCCGGCCGGGCATCGATAGCAGTAAGGGGATGGCAGTCGATGGGAGTGAAAAAGCAGCGGGGCAAAGGGGCCATGGAATTCCGGCACTCCGCCCAGGCTCATGGTGCCGATGGTATCGCCGTGGTAGCCGCGCTCTACTCCCACGAGCTGGCAGCGATTCGGCTGCCCGATCTGCCGCCAGTACTGGAGCGACATCTTGATCGCAATCTCGCAGGCCGTGGAGCCATTATCGGAATAAAACACCCTCGAAAGTTCGGGCGGCGTAAGGCGCACCAGCTGTTCCGCCAAGAGAATCGCCCCTTCATGGCTGGTGCCGGCCAGCAGCACCTGATCGAGCCGCGCCAACTGCAAACGGATTTTTTCGGTTATGGTTGGATGGCTATGCCCATGGACAATGCACCACCAGGAAGAAATGGTGTCAAAATAACGCTTCCCCTGCTGGTCGAACAGACAAAGGCCTTCTGCCCTGTCGATCAGGAGCAGATCGCGCTGGGCATAATCCTGCATCTGGGTGTACGGATGCCAGAGGAACCGCCTGTCTTTCTCTTGCAGGGTTAACACGGGTGTCACACGCCGCTGATGATCTTGTAGATTGCCGGATACTGGCGGTGCTGTTCCGCATGGTCAAGGCCATAGCCGACCAGAAAACCCTCTGCCACCGCAAACCCGGCATAGTCCACAGGCACCTCCACCTCACGCCGTTCCTGCTTGTCGATCAGGGCACAGATCCGCACGGATTTAGCCTTTCTGGCCGCGAAGATTTCCTTGAGGCAGGCAAGGGTTCTTCCGGTATCAACAATATCCTCCACCAGCAGGATATCCTTCCCCGCCAGCTCGATCTCGGTATCCTTGGAGCACTGGATGGCGCCGGAAGAGCAAGTGGAGGAGCCGTAACTCGACACCCGGATGAAGTCTATCTCAATGGGCAGCTCGATTTCCCGGACCAGATCGGCGAGAAAGATGAAGGCCCCATTTAAAATGCCGATCACAACCAACTGACGCCCGGAATAATCACGGGTAATGGCCTGGCCAAGCTCTTTGACCCTTGCGGCGATATCGCCCTTGGAAACAACCTCTTCCTTTTCGATCATATCTCCCCTCTCTTTTTCTCCCATACACAACAAGTTTCATGCCGAAGGGCTTCGGGCCTTGCCGATAAAAATCATTGACGCTGGCCAAGGGGAGCACCTATAAATAATGGTGTAGCCTCGCTTGCCAAAATAGAGAAAGGAGCCCCGCCATGAAACGCTATGAATGTTCGGTCTGTGGTTACATCTATGATCCGGCGGACGGTGACCCGGACTCGGGCATCGCCCCGGGCACCTCTTTTGAGGATTTGCCAGACAACTGGGCCTGCCCCATCTGCGGAGCCAGCAAGGATCAGTTCACCCCCATCGACTGAGAGCTAGAGCAGAATGTCCCCGGTGATGCTGGCCCAGGTCTTATCCAGCTCCGCGGAAAACGAATTGACAAACTGCGGCACATTGACCTCCTGGAACGGGCGATGGTGTTCTTCGATCAGCGCCCAGGCAAAAGAACGCACGGCGTCCTGCGCTGTCACCTGAGGCTGCCCCAGGCACACCCCCTTCATTGAGGCGAAGATATTCGCCAGATTCACCAGGGCCACGGGCACTTGGTTGGTCGTCGCCTTTTCCGGCAGATGATGAAAATGCATCACGTCCAGATAGGGTTGCGGCAGGCCAATGCCTTCGGCAAGCCAGACACCCGCCTGCCCATGATCCACGCCGATATAGTCCCTTTCCACCCTGGACATATCCCGCATCTCTTCGGAAGGCCGAACGAACTGCGGGTAAAAATTGGGCGACATGCCATCCAGCACCAGCATGCCCAGATCATGAAGAAGACCGCATAAATACAGATCGGCCGAGGTGTTTATCCGAATTACATCCCGCAGCATCTCGGCAATTCTGCCCACCACCACCGCATGTTGCCAAAAATCCCTGGAGACCGCGGCAAAACCGCTGAAGGCCTGCGTTGACCTAGCCGCCCTGATGGTATTGACCAGCACCTCCTGAACCTGCTTGACTCCGACAATAACCATGGCAAGGGGAACTGTCCCCACCGTGTTGGCCCTTCTGTAGAATGGTGAATTGGCGGTCTGGATTACCCGGCAACTCAACACAGGATCAAGAGAAATCAAATCGGCCAACCGCCGGGTATTGTCAATGCCCGCGCCGCCTTTCATCATGGCGCTCAATTCGGCGGCAACCGCTGGGTTCACCGGCAAGACAGCCTCCGGATGCACCCGATGATGCAACTTGGCTGGAGTCTGCCGGTTATCCTTGTCGGGCAGGGGGGGGAGGGAAATGACTATTCTGGCTTTTTCGGGCTTCTCGGGCCGCTCCATGCCCAGGCCCGGCTTGACGGGAGGTTTGCTCGGTTTTGCTTCTGCTTCAGACAGGTCCCCATCGGAAAGCACCTTCTGCAAGATGGATGGGTTTGCCTCTTCGCCATCACGTCCGGCAACTCTTTTATTGGCCAAATCCAGTCTGGTGACCAGCCGTTCACAGAATCGTTTATAAAATTTCAACTGCAAAAAAACATTTGAAGTACTGACAATCTCGGGCTCAACCCGCAGGATAAAGGATTCCGTGCTTGCCACCACATCGGCGGTCCGTTTTATCTCGGTGACCAGAGCCATTTCGCCAAAACAATCCCCGGTGACAAGGGTGGTGAGCTGGATGGGCTTTGCTTTTCCCGGCAGCCGTTTTTCAACCCGGACCTCGCCCCTGACCAGAATGTAAAAAGCCCGTTCGGTTGTGTTTTCCTTGATGATTACCGTGTGGGGAGGAACCCGAAGCCATTTGCTCACCTGGAGGAATTGCTTAAGCTCATGATCATCAAACCCATGAAAAAAACTTACCTTTTTCAGGAATTCAATCTGTTCGTCAAGATCGATCTCTTTGTGTTTCTTCCCTGAGGCCATGATTTTTCCTTCGCCGCTGCGCTGCTGCCGTTGCACTGTCGCCTATTTCCCGAGACAAAACTCCGCAAAAATCATATCCAGCACATCGTCCGTGGTTGTTTCCCCGATGATGTCCCCCAAAAAAACCAGAGCGGCCTGGAGATCAATGGCAAGGAGATCCGGCGGCAGATTCGCGGCCAGCCCCTCGCCAACCCGCCGCACCGCCACAAGGGCGCACTGCAAGGCTGCGGCATGCCGGACATTGGGCGCGGCCACCCCAGGCTCCTGGAGGCCCTGCCCGCCGGTGGCCGCGTCGTACACCGCATCCTCGAGGTTGTGGATGCCCTCGCCGGTTGTGGCGGAGATGGCGACAACCGGCGTCCCGGAAAAAGCCGCTGCATACAGGCCAAGATCCAAGGAGGTCGCCCGGTCGATCTTGTTGACCACCACCACGACCTTCTTGTCCGCAGCCACCTCAAACAGGGTGCGATCTTCAGCCTGCAACCCTTCTACCCCATCAAGAACCAGCAAGACCAGATCCGCCTCTCCCAGTTTTTGCCGGGCCCGGCGGATGCCGATCTCTTCCACCGCTTCGACGGTTTCTCGGATGCCCGCCGTATCGACAATGCGCACCGGCACCCCTTTGATGTCCAGACATTCCTCAATGGTGTCCCTGGTGGTGCCGGGAAGCTCCGTGACTATGGCCCGCTCTTCCCGCAAAAGGCAGTTGAGCAGACTGGATTTGCCGACATTGGGCCTGCCGAGGATGACCACGGAGACCCCTTCGCGGATGATTTTCCCCCCGTCCGCCCTGGCCAGCAATCGGGCCAGGGGTTCCTGCACCTCCTGCGCCAGTCTGGCCTTCAGCACGGGGGCGTCGAGGATATCCACATCCTCGTCGGGGAAATCAATGGCCACCTCCATGATAGCACGAACCGCCACCAGCGCGTCACGAATTTTCCAGATCTCCCCATGCAAGCCCCCCCGAAGCTGACTCACCGCAAGGCCGGCGCCCTCCTTGGTTTTGGCGCCCAGCAGCTCGGCAACCGCCTCCGCCTGAGTCAGATCGATCCGGCCATTGAGAAAGGCCCGCTTGGTGAATTCCCCAGGGGTTGCCAGACGGGTATCCGGGAAGGTCACAATCTGGGCCAGGATTTCCTGCAACAGCAGATAACTGCCGTGGCCGTGGATTTCCACCACATCTTCCCTGGTGTAGGTCTGGGGCGCCCGCATGGAAACAGCGAGTACCTCGTCAATGACCGCCCGGGTTTTCGGATGGACAATGGCGCCGAAATAAAGTTTGTGGCTTATGAAGTTTTGCGGAGGATTTTTCGGTTGAAAAAGCTGCTGAAGGATTGCGTGGGACTGGGGGCCGCTCACCCGGATGATGCCGATGCCACCGGCGCCGGGCGGCGTCGCTATGGCGGCAATGGTCGCCTCGTTGAAATCCGAGAAATCACGCATGCCATACGTTCCTTGCCGTGTGAAATCCGGCGGCGGCACCGGATTTTGACTTTTTACGAGGACACCGTCCTGATTCTTTTTTCTCCGCTGTAACTGTTCAGCAGTGCCGCAGATGCGCGGAAGAGGCCTGCGAAGTGGGCTATTGCCCATGAGCAGGCCGATGACAAAGCAGATGTGGTGCTGCTGATCAGTTACTCTCCGCTTTTCTTTTTTCGTGGAGAACGCCGTCGGCCTTTCCCTGGCAGATAGATGAGCACTTTTTTAAACAAGCCTTCTCCCACGCTGCGGCTCCTGATATCGGTGTCGTCCTGCAAGGCCATGTGCACCATGCGTCTTTCTGCGGGGTTGATGGCGGGAATGGTTCGGGTTTTGCCGGTTTCCTTGACTTCCTGGGCCAGGCGCACGGCCCGCTCTTGGAGTTCTCCCATCCGGTTCTCCCTAAACCCTGCGGCATCGAGGGAGAAAAGAACCTTCTGCGGGAATTTTCTGGTGATGATCTTGCGCAACACATATTGCAGGCCATCAAGGGTCTGCCCCTCCGGCCCGACAAGGATCTCGACAAACTCCCCGGTGATCTTGGCATGGACCTTGTTGTTCTGATCCTGCTCCATGGCGATTTCCGAGGGACAACCCATGAGTTCGAGAATCTTGGCGATATCCGCCCGGATTGCCTCCATCTCCTCTGGAGTGACAGGATCTCCCACCACCTCCTCCGCCGGCTCATCGCTGTCCGCAGACCGTTCCACCCTGGCCCTCGGCGCACTCGGTTTCTTTTCCGAAGCGGGCCGTTCAGGCCTGGACCTTGGCGTACTCGCTTTTTTCTCCTGAGCCGGTCGCCTCTGCTCGCGTCCGCCCTCTTTTTTGAGAGCCACCTGTACCGCCGCCTTTTTCCGACCCAAGCCGAAAATACCGGTGGAGCCGGTGGAGATTATGCGGATATCAAGCTCTTCCCGGGGCACATTAAGCGCCGCGCAGGCATTGCCGATCGCCTCTTCAACATCCGTTCCCTTATATTCCATCTTGGCAGACATCGTGTGCTTCCTCCATCTCAGGCCATTCTCTGGCAGCCCGGCGTCTTCTCTTGGCAACTGTGGCGCAAGGGGCTGCCCCTTGCGCGCTACTTACTCAACCCGTTTTATGCGGCCTCATGCCGGTTAACGAGGTACTGCTGACCAATGGACAGCAGGTTGTTGACAAACCAGTACAAAACCAACCCTGACGCAAAATTAAGGAACATGAAGGTAAAGATCACCGGCATGAACATCATGACCTTCTGTTGGGTGGGGTCCCCGGTGGCCGGGGTCATCTTCTGCTGTAGAAACATGGTGGCCCCCATCAGCAGGGTGAGCACCGGGATTCCCCCGACAAACGGGAGGTTAAAGCCGATAAACAACCGATCCGGCGCGGACAGATCCATGATCCAGAGGAAAAAAGGCGCATGCCGCAGCTCGATGGTTTGGAGCAGCACCTTATACAGGGCAAAAAATACCGGAATCTGAATGACCATGGGCAGACAGCCGCCCACCGGATTTACCTTGTAGGTCTGATACAGCTTGATCATTTCCTGCTGCTGCAATTGTTTGTCGTCTTTGTATTTCTCACGCAGCTTGGCCATCTTGGGCTGCAGCTTCTGCATGGTCTTCATGGACTTCATGCCTTTCTGGGAAACCGGCCAAAAAAGCAGCTTGATCAGCACGGTCACCAAAATGATGGCCAGCCCATAGTTGCCCACATATTTATGGAGAAACTTGAGCATATAGAGCGTCGGCTTGGCCATCACGTCAAACCAGCCGAAATTGATGCTGCGTTCCAGCTCATGACCAACCGATTTGAGCGCCTCCATGGTCTTGGGTCCGAAGTACACCGAATAGGTGTATTGCTGCCGCTGACCGGGCTGGATGACATCGCTGGCACCGGCCAGCACCGTGGTCACCCGGTTTTCATCTTGTAGGGAAAAATGAGCCGTGTGCTGTTCGCCGGTGCGCGGGACAATGCCGCACAGGAAATAGTTATCCTCGTAGGCTGCCCAACCGATCTTGCCGGTAAAGCTTCTGCCCCCCTTTTTCAGGTCGTCGGCCTTGATTTCCTCCAACACCCCATCGTGCAAAACAGCGGGTCCGACAAAGACCATCTGCTTCTCATGGGAAAACGGCCGGTTGTCAAGGGTCAGATACGGAGCGCCCTGGAGGGGGGTGGCCGTATGATTGACCACATCGATGGTCAGCTCCACCAGATACTGTTGATCAAGGAACCGCATGGTGCGAACAATCTCAAGGCCAGAGGGCAACTTGCCCCGCAGGGTCAGGACCGCACCATCTTGCTCCTCCTTGACGGGAGAAGCCTCATACACCACCGGAGGGATGCTGCCCGGCTCAACTCCCCAGGAAAAATTCAGGGGCAAATTGTCGCCGGCCTTTGGCTGGAAAAGCTCTTTATTGCCGGAATCCTTGGCAAGGGCCTCCCGGTAATTCTTCAATTGAAAACTTTTCACCATGCCGCCCGACTCCGTCACCACCGCCGAGTACAGGCTGGTTGTCACCGGGATCTCGCGCCCTTGCTTGATGACCGATCCAGCAGGCAAGGCAGCCGACAGGCTTGCCGCAGTAACGGGAGCGGGCGCGCTGGCGACACCCTTCTCCTCGGCCTTATCGTTTTTTTTGGAAGATGCGACCGTGCTTTCCGTGACCGGAGGGGGGGTGGGAACAAAAAAATACTGGTACCCAAGCAAGATGGCCAAAGAAAGAAAAATAGCCAAAAAAATTCTCTGTGTTTCCATGGAATCGATCCTTGTCAGGCTCTATTGCGCCGTTGTAGCAAAATAATCATGCCCTTGAAATGACAAAAACGGCATAAGGCGCCGTACAGAAATGGTCAAGAAAAACAATGGCTGCACTGTAACAGCTCCTAAGTTGGGTCCAGGCCTGAAGCACCCGGAGACTACGCCAGCTACTGTTGCCTCAAAAAGATTTGTCCACCGGATCAAGCCCGCCGGGATGAAAAGGATGGCATCGAAGAAGACGACGCAGGGCGAGATACAAACCACGAACCGTTCCGTGGTGGGCAAGAGCCTCTATGGCATACTGTGAACAGGTGGGAGAAAAACGGCAGGCCGGCGCGAAAAGCGGGGAGATACACAGCTGGTAGCACCGTATCAGGGCAATAAAAATTTTTTTCACATCAATCCCTTTTTTGGCGGGGAAAGACCTTCTCCCGCCAAAAACATGGCGACCATAAAAATATCACGAGACTTTCAATGCCTCTTCGCCCGGACCTGTTCCCCTTCCACCCGCCATACGCCGGGCAAGAAGGGCGCCGACAGCCGACGCTACCTCCCGAGGAGAATCTGGAACAAACCCAGGCCGCACGGCAAAAACCACGTCGGAAAAAGGCTCAATAAACCCTTGATGGTGGCGAAAAAATTCCCGGATAATCCTTTTGAGCCTGTTCCGCTGAACCGCCTGTCGTACTCCGTGGATACTTATTCCCAGCCGATTACCTGCGGTGCTGTTCGGCAAATAGATCAGGCTGAAGTTGTGACCACGCACCCTTTTCCCCTGCTCATAAACCAATCTGTACTGCCAGGGCTTGACCAGCAACCTGGCCTTAGGAAGGGATTGGGCTTTCATGCCGTGCGCGCGGAAACTCTCGTCCGAACCGAACTAGACAGTCAACCGCTTCCGGCCCTTGGCCCGACGACGGTTGATGAGAGCCCGTCCGTTTTTTGTCTGCATTCTGGCCCTGAAGCCATGGGTACGGTGCCTTTTGAGATTGCTGGGCTGAAAAGTTCTCTTGCTCATGATCGTCTTCCTTTTTCTCTTCTATTACGGCCTCTGGTTGGCCGACCTCACATTTTTGCTGTCTTGCAGCAGCTGGAGCCTTGCGTCACGCACCCTTACGAAAGTAAACACCGAAATCGCAAAAAAATCCGCCCAGCAACAAAGCTCGCTATATTACTCAGAGCCATGCGACATGTCAAACATTTTCCCAAGGCGGTTACTGATCCGAAGATTCCTTGTCAAGGCCGAACAACTGCCGGACAAAAGCCAGCTTGAGCTGTGGGTCGTCGTGGGGGCCGTTGTTTTTCAGAAAAACCATGGGTTCATGCAGCAACTTGTTGACAATGGCGTTGGCCAGCATCTCCACCGAACGCCGCTCGTTTTCCGAAAGAGATTTCAGGGTCGCCAGGGTCTTGGTAACTTCGGCCTCGCGGATGCCGTTGGCCTTTTGGCGTATGGCCGTGATGATGGGGGCCAGATTCATGCCTTCCAACCACTGCCCGAACTTGACCACCTCTTCGGCGACAATGCCTTCGGCCCGTAAGGCCTCCTTTTCCCGCTCCGCCTTGTTCACATCGACCACGTTTTTCAGGTCGTCGATATCATAGAGATAGACATTGTCCAGATCGTTGAGTTCCGGATCAAGATCGCGCGGCACCGCGATATCAATAAGAAACAGCGGCCTGTTTTTCCGCTGCCGCATGAGCGGCTTCACCTGATCTTTGGTGAGAATCAAGTCGGTGGCCCCGGTGGAGCTGACCAGGATATCAACCTCCGCCAATTGGGTGGTCAATTCGGCCAAGCCCACGGCGGTGCCGTTAAACCGTTGGGCCAGTTTGACCGCCCGCTCCAGGGTCCGGTTGGCCACGATGACCCGGCCGATCCCTTGCCTGACCAAATGCTCGGCTGCCAGCTCGGCCATCTCCCCAGCCCCCACCAGGAGAACAGACTTGTCCTGTAGATTCCCGAGAATTTTTTTTGCCAACTGCACCGCCGCATAGCTGATGGAAACCGCGCTGCCGCCGATATTTGTTTCGGTCCGCACCCTTTTTGCCACAGAAAATGATTTGTGCAGCAGCCGATTGAGGATGACGCCGGTGGTTTTCTGTTCCAGCGCTTCGCGGTAGGCCTGCTTCAATTGCCCCAGGATCTGGGGTTCCCCCACCACCATGGAATCAAGGCTGGTCGCCACATGGTACAGATGATCAACCGCATCCATGCCCTGATACAGATAGCTGTACTGCTGGGCTTCGGCGTCGGCCAGACCGCTCTTGGCAAAAAGAAAACCGCGCACAGCCACCGCTGCCGCGGCCGGATCGCTGGCCACAAAAATGACCTCCACCCGATTGCAGGTTGAAAGAAAGCAGCACTCCTGGCAACCCTCGATGTTCATCAAGGTCAGAAGCGGTCCGGCGCAATCCCCGGAAAAGGCCAGCTTCTCCCGCACCGCCACCGGAGCGGTCTTATGATTCACGCCGATGATGACGATGCTCTCAGCCAACATAGGAATGCACGCCTCCCAAGAGATAGGTCACACCCCAGAGGGTGAAAAGAACCGCGGCAAACCCGGCAATGGCCATAATCGCCGCCCGCCTACGCCGCCAGCCCATGGTGAGCCGCTGGTGCAGGATGGCCGCGTAGATCAGCCAGGTGATCAGCGACCAGGTTTCCTTGGGGTCCCACTGCCAGTATGCCCCCCAGGCCTGCTTTGCCCAAACGGAACCGGTGATGATCCCCAGGGTCAGCAGGAGAAAACCCAGGGCCAGGCAATGCTGGTTAAGATTATCAAGCGCCTCCAGGGAGGGCAACCGGCTGTAAAATATCCCGAATTTCTTCTTCTTGATCTCCCGCTCCTGCAAGAGATACATAACCCCGCCGCAGAATGCCAGAGCCAGAAAACCGTTGGCCATGATGGCGATGCTGGCATGCACTGGAAGCCAATTGCTCCTCAGGGCCGGGGGCAACGGCGCCATCTCCTGGGAGGAAAAAGCAGCGATCAGCATCAGCAGAGAAATAAGCGGCGAAACAAACACGCCAAAGTTTTTCACCCGATACCGCCACCAGAAAGAGAGAAACGCCCAGGTCATGGACCAGGCAAAAAAGGAAACCGCTTCATGGCTGCTGGTCAGAGGGGTATGCCCGGCAGCGATGTACCGGACAACGAAATACACGGTATGCAGGATGCCGCCAGCAAGAAGAATCGCCCGGGCAACGGCCCGCACCTGCTTATGCTGGGAGAGGAAATGGACCACATACACTGCGGTGGCCAGAAGGTACAGATACAGGGTGAGTTGAAAAAACAAGGTCATCGCGTCGCTCCTGAAAGTTGCTGGTATTCCTGCCGGGCCGCCTCCAGGCAGTCAAGGGGCGCATCAGGGCCCAAAACTTCCTGGATATGGGCGGCAAGCTTTTGCCAGAGGCCATCTTTAATCCAGACCGCCATCTCGGGGTCGGCCAGCCGGGCAAAAATCACCTTGTTTTCCGCGTGCGGCCTGCCGCTGGCCAGGACCGTGTCGCGCAGGGCGCCGAGGATATTCACCAAGGCCCCATATTCCGGGCCAAACTGGGCCTCCAGCGCCTGGCGCAAACTGCTGGCCAAAGCCGGGCTTTTCCCTGCGGTGGAAACGGAAATGGACAGGTCTCCCCGTCGCGCCGTGGCCGGGAGAATAAAATTACACCATTTCGGCACATCCGCCACATTGAGCAAGATGTTCCGCTCTTCGGCCTCGGTATGAATCCGCTCCTGCACCCCAGGGTCATCGGTGCAGGCAATGACCAGAAAAAAACCGGCCAGATCCCCTTCCTGATACAGGCGGGGCAGCCAACCAATGGTCCCCTCCCGCTGTAGGGCGGAAAGCACCCCATTCAACTCGGGGCTGATCACCGTGACCAACGCGCCATGGGCCAGGAGCCCTTGCACCTTGCGCTCGCCAACCCGTCCGCCGCCGATGACCAGGCATTGCCGCCCGGCGATCTTGAGACAGACCGGAAAATATTGAGGATTATCCACGGTCAAGGATTTCCACCCGTACCTGCCCGGAAAGCGCTGCGGCAAAACGATCCGCATCAGCGCTTGTCCCGACACTGGAAGCATAGTGCATGGGCACCGCGATCTTAGGGCCAATAAGGAGGGCCGCCTGCGCCGCTTCCTCGGCGGTCATCACATAGGTGCCGGAAACAGGCAGCAGGGCAATATCTGCTCGGATAGTGTTCATCTCTGGAATATAATCGGTATCGCCCGCATGGTACACCCGCACGCCATCAACGGTGAGAATAAACCCCAGCCAATGGTTGGACTGGGGATGAAATTGCTTGTTGGTATTGTAGGCTGGAACCGTTTCGATGGTGATGCCCTCCAACTCGCGACGCTCGCCCGGAGCAAGGGTTACGATCTTCCCCTTAAGTTTTGCCGCAGCCTGTTTTTCGGTAAAAATGAGCGTGGAGGGCTGCTGAATCGTGAGCACATCGGCGGGAGAACAGTGGTCGTAATGCGCATGGGAAATACAGATGATATCCGCGGGAGGCCGCCCCGGACCAAGCTGGAAAGGGTCGAAATAAATACTCTTGCCCCCGGCCCGCAGTAAAAAAGCATCATGGCCGAGCCAGTGCAGATTTTTGAAAACTTTTTCCAGCATAGCCCCCCTTCCATATTTCTACCCAATCCGCTCTATAATCAATTTGACACGTTCCGCAATCTATTATAGTCATAACCGTACAGTTTTCTTGCAGAACTTAACCATTTGTCCCCATCCTTTCGGCCCAGGAGATCTCCCATGCCAGCAGGAACCTTTGCCGTTTCCACCTCACAGACCATGCAGTTTGTCGACATCACCGTCCAGGTGCAAAAGGCCGTGGATGCAAGCGGCATTGTGGATGGGGTCTGCCACGTGTACAATCCGCATACCACCGCCGGGCTGACCATCAATGAAGGGGCAGACCCCGCCGTACAAACCGATATCCTTACCGCTCTACAAAAAATCGTGCCGATGAACCATCCTTACCAGCATCTGGAGGGCAATTCTCCGGCCCATGTCATGGCCTCGCTGGTCGGCAGCTCAATAACGGTCTTTATTGAAAATGGCCGTCTGCAACTCGGCACCTGGCAAAAAATCTTCTTCTGCGAGTTTGACGGGCCCCGCTCCCGCAAGGCCTTCTGGCGCATCGCCTAACCGTTCTTGCCACAGCGCACGGGGGAGTCAAAACATCCCTTTGCGCAACAGATCCCGCTCCCGCAGACGCACATACTGGAGAAGCGTTTCCTCTTCTCCCTTGGTAAGGTCAAAAAGGATGCCGTAACAATATTTTTTATTGTCTCCCCGGGTTGCCCGCATTACCTTTGCCTTGCTGATGTTCATGTAGGTGCCCGCGCTCAGCCCGGTTCCGGCGCCGGGGAAAAACACGGACAGATCAAGGAGGATATCCCCAGGCTCAAGGGGAGCAAACCTGTCCGTGCACACGAAAATACCGTTGGCGCTGACATCAATGACCTGAAACCCTTGGCGCATTTCATTTTTATGCATGAACATCACCGTGCTGCCGTTGGGCACGCCAACCCGGTAGTTGGTTCGGCGCTGTAAACGGAACAGGGTTGAGGGGAACTCGGTGAAGATGCTGCTCTCGGTGGTCCGCGTCACCTGGACCCGCACCTTGTTCCAGACCATGGTTTCGTCCTTGAACAGGATATGGATAATCTCCTGGGTTCCGGGCCAGTCAATGGGCTTGTCAATCTCAAGCATCCGGTTATCGTAGTTGACGATGACCGTCTTGGGAGATTGATAGCCTTTGTGCACCAGGGAAACGAGCTCCCTTTTTTCCCGCAGCCGGTCAAGGGCCATCCGGATCAGCTCCGGAGACTCGGTGGATTGGGTCCCGTTTTCCAGGGTTATCCATTGTCTTGACATTTTTCCATCACTGCTTTTAAAAGCGATCATTTTTTAACCCAAGATTACCGGAAGCTGCTATGAACACCAAAAAGACACCCCCCACTCCCCTGAAAGCGGCAAACATCTGCTTTGGCCTGAACCGGGAAACCGATGAGCGTTCCCTGGCGGCCTTTCTGCAACGATTCGCCGAACCAGCCTTCCTACAGGCCCTCATCCCTCGGCTGGAAGAAAGCGAAATCACCTCGCTCCTTGATTTTCTTTCCCGCCTGATGCATAAGCATTGTAGTGAAAAGGAGTACCACCGTCTGTTTCTCAAGGATTGATGGCGTCATAAAAATCCCGCGCTCCTGTTTCGTGGTCATGAACCGGAGCCGAGCCCATCAAGAATTAACCCATCATTTATACTCACAAAATAGCATATCATCAAGGAGAGCGCAAAGGTGAGCCAGAATATTATCAGAGATCTCCGAGCCTTTCTCGAAATACTCCGCCGGGAAGATTCCCTGCTCGAGGTTTCCGCCCCGGTTGACCCGCATCTGGAGATTGCCGAGATCCATCGGCGGGTCATCGCCCAGGGCGGCCCGGCCCTGCTGTTCACCAATGTCAAGGGCAGCAGCTTTCCGGTGGTCACCAACCTCTTCGGCACTGCCCGCAGGCTTGAGCTGGCCTTTGGCAAACGCCCCCAACAATTCGTGGCCGATCTGGTCCGGGCGGCGGAGACCCTGATGCCGCCAAGCCTTGGCAAGATCTGGGAGATGCGCTCCCTGTTGGGTCAGGCTACCAAGGTGGGCCTAAAAAAGGTCCCGGCGGACAAGGCCCCCATTTTGGAGGTATGCCAGAGCCCGGCCCGGCTGAGCGAGCTGCCCATGCTCACCTCCTGGGCCACGGACGGCGGCGCCTTTGTCACCCTGCCTCTGGTCTACACCGAACACCCCGACGGTCGGGGCCACAACCTGGGCATGTACCGCATCCAGCGCTTTGATGACCGCACCACCGGCATCCACTGGCAGATCCACAAGGGCGGCGGCTACCACTACCACGCTGCGGAGAGCCGCAACGAGGCCCTGCCCATGACCTTGTTCATCGGGGGGCCGCCGGCCCTGATGCTGGCCGCCATTGCCCCCCTGCCGGAAAACATCCCGGAGCTGATGCTGGCCTCCCTGCTGCTCGGGGAAAAACTGCCCATGACCCGCGATCCGGCGGGCGGCCATGCCCTGGTTGCCCACGCCGAATTCGCGGCCAAGGGCTTTGTCCCGCCCCACATGCGGCGGCCAGAAGGCCCCTTTGGCGACCATTACGGCTACAACTCGCTCACCCACGACTACCCGGTCTTCCATATCGAACGACTCTATCATCGCCGCGACGCCATCTATCCGGCCACGGTGGTGGGCCGCCCCAGGCAGGAGGATTTCTACATCGGCGACTATCTCCAAGATCTATTGTCCCCGCTCTTCCCCCTGGTGATGAACGGAGTGCGCCAGCTCAAGACCTTCGGCGAGACCGGCTTCCACTGCCTGGCCGCGGCCAAGGTCACCAACCGCTACCCCCGCGAGGCGTTTGCCTCTGGCCTGCGCATCCTGGGCGAAGGGCAGCTCTCGCTCACCAAATTTCTGATCCTCACGGACGGCGAGATCGAGGTGACGGATTTCAAACGGCTGTGGGTCCATGTGCTGGAGCGGATCAACTGGCAGAGCGACCTCTTCGTCTTTGCCAATGTCTCCCAGGATACCTTGGATTACACCGGCCCCTCGGTGAACAACGGCTCCAAGGCCATGATGATGGGGCTTGGCAAGGAACCCCGCCGCATCCTGCCCGAGTCCTTTCATGGTGAACTGCCCCAGGGCTGCGCCAAAGCAGAGGTCTTTCTCCCCGGCACCCTGGTGGTGCAGGGGGAGAGTTTTGCCGGGCAGCAGGACCTCCCGGCCCGCCTGGCCCATTGCCCGGCGCTGGCCGACTGGCAGGTGGTGGTGTTGGTTGACGATGCGAAGGCTGCCACGGAAAATCTCCAGGAATTCCTCTGGACCGTTTTCACCCGTTTCGAACCGGCCGCCGATATCCATGCCGCCGCAACCGAGTTACGCCGCTTCCACCCCGGCTTAACCCCGCCCATCATCTTTGACTGCCGACTGAAACCCTGGTACCCGGAGGTTCTTGCGGTGGACGAAAAAACCAAACGCCTGGTGGATGAAAAAATCAGCGATATCCTGCCGCCCCGCCTTCGTTGAGCAGAAAAATTTTACCCTATATTTCTCTTAAAGATTGACGATCCTTGTGCCGAATAGCTATGGTGTAAGCAGAGTCAATCAATAACCATGGGGGTGTCCATGAAGATCACCGCGATTACTCCTGGCCAGCAGGATGTTTCAACCATCGGCAAGGGCTCCGCCTCGGCCACGGGGGCTTCTTTTCAGGAGATTCTTGCCCAGGAACTGGCCGCAGCCAAAAGCACGGCCACCCCAGCCCTGGCCGCCGCTTCCGACGCCGCGCCAATCCCCGCAGCCCTCAAGCTGGATGGCCTTGCCCTGACCGAAGACACCATCAACACCCTGGAAAAATTCAGCACCGCCTTGGGCAATCCTGCTTTTTCCGCCCAGGATCTTGAGCCCTTTGCCGCAGCCCTTGAAGACGAAACCGCAGCTTTGGTCAGCCTGAAAAACCAACTCCCAGCAAACAACCCCCTCTCCTCCCTGCTTGAGCGGGTGGCCACCGCCTCGTATGTCGAGGCCGCCAAGCTGAGGCGCGGCGACTACCATGCCTGAACCGCTGTTGCCCCACCCAGAACATCCCTTCCTTAAGCGTCTGTTTTCTTGCCGCCCCGCTACCGCACCCTTCTGCGCCTGAGCCAAAAATACATTCCCATGCCCGAAGAACGACTACAAAAAATCCTGGCCAAGGCTGGTCTTGCCTCCCGCCGCAATGCCGAAGAGCTGATCCGCCAAGGAAAAGTGACGGTGGACGGCAAGGTCGTCACCGAAATGGGCGTACGGGTTGACCCGGACAGGCAGGTTATCGCCTTTGAAGGCCGCCCCCTACAGCTTGAGGAAGAAAAGATATATCTCCTGCTCAACAAACCCAGGGGCTATGTCACCACCCTGCACGACCCCCAGGGCAGGCCCATTGTCTCCTCCCTGCTCAGCGGTATCACCAGCCGGGTCTTTCCCGTGGGCCGCCTTGATTTTGATACGGAAGGGGCGCTCATCCTGACCAATGACGGCGATTTTGCCGAACGCATTCTCCATCCTCGTTTTGAAATAGAGCGCACCTACCAGGCCACGGTGCCCGGATTGCCGACACCTGAAAAAATCCGGGCGCTGGAGGAGGGGGTGGAGCTTGAGGGGAAAAAAACCTGGCCGGCCAGGGTCGCTATCATTGCCCAGGAACCCGCAACCACCACCCTGGAAATCACCATCCACGAAGGCCGCAAACGGCAGGTCCGCATGATGTTTGCGGCCGTCGGCCATCGGGTTCTCACGCTCAAGCGCATCGCCTACGGAGGCCTGCGGCTTGGCGCCTTGCCCATTGGCAAATACCGGCGACTCACCCCTGCGGATCTCGCCCTTATTTCCTCTTAAAAAAAATCCTCTTTACAATTGAATACTTAGCTGTTTAAGATGTTTTATCTTGCTGTATTTAATCTTGTTTTTTTAACGGCAATACATCGGAGAAGGACGATGAACAAATCGGAGTTGATCGAAGCACTTGCTGAAGAGATGCATGTTCCCTTGCGGGACGCGAGTTCGGCCGTGACCACCATCCTTGATGCCATGGGCGATGCCCTGGCAAAGGGCGAGAGCATAGAAATCCGGGGTTTTGGCAGTTTTGTGGTCAAGGAGTACGATTCGTATTTCGGTCGCAACCCAAAAACCGGAGAGAAAATCAAGGTCAAGCCGAAAAAACTTCCCTTCTTCAAGGTCGGCAAGGAACTGAAGGAACGGGTCAACGAATCGACTGATTAATTGTCGCTCGCAGACACAATCTCGCCAACGAGATCATAGGGGTGGGCCTCGGTGATCCGGACATCCACAATATCCCCCGGATTGCCCACACCAGCATTGATATAGACACAGCCATCTATCTCCGGGGCCTGAAAACGGGTCCTCCCTTCCAGCAGAAGATCGGTTTCCCTGCTCCAGCCTTCAACCAGCACCTTTTCCACCCTGCCCACCATTGCCTGATTTTTGGCAAGGGATATCCCGCTCTGTAACTCCATAAGCCGCTGCCGCCGCTCGCTCTTTTCCTCTTCGCTGCATTGTCCGGGCAGAGTGTAGGCAGCACAGCCCTCTTCGTTCGAGTAGCCAAAAATCCCGACATGCGCCAGCTGTTGCACCTGCATGAACTCGGCGAGCTGCTGCACATCCCCTTCGGTCTCACCTGGGAAACCCACCATGAAGGTGGTGCGGATGGCGGCCTGGGGCAGGATCGAACGGATTTTTCCCAGGAGCGCCTCGATCTGCTTGCGGCCATAGGGCCGATTCATGGCCTTCAGCACCGAATCCGACACATGCTGGAGCGGGATATCCAGGTAGGGCACGATCCTAGGATTGGCAGCCATGAACTCCAAAAGCTCGGCGTTGACCCGGGTGGGATAGAGATAGAGCAGGCGGAACCAGGGGATATCACTGGCCCCCAACAGGGCGCGTAGCAACTCCACCAGGCGTGGAGCGCCAGGGCCTAAATCAAGACCATAGGCGGTAAGATCCTGGGCCACCAAGGTCAGCTCCCGCACCCCATTTTCCGCCAGCATCCCCACCTCGTTCACCAAATCGGCAAGGTTTCGGCTGCGCAGATCGCCGCGCAGAGAGGGGATTAGGCAATAAGCGCACCGGTTGGAGCAGCCCTCGGTCACTTTCATATAGGCCCGATGCGCGGGGGAAGAAAGCTTTCGCGGCCAGGTGGAGTCCAGCAAAAAGGTGGGCGGGGCAAGATGCACCAGCGGTTCATCCGCCTGGGCAAGCTCCTGTAGTCGACTGACGATCTCCTGGGTTCCCTCGGTGCCGATGAAGAGATCGACTTCGGGGAGTTCCTTGGCAAGGTCGGCGCCGTACCGTTGCACCATGCAGCCGACCACCACCAGTTTTTTTTCAGGCCACTGCGCCTTGACCTCCGCCATGGTCAGAATCTCCTCGATCCCCTCCTCAACCGCAGACTGGATAAAGCCGCAGGTATTGACCAGCAGCAGATCCGCCTCTTCAGCCTCCTCGCAGGGCGCGTAACCGGCCTCAACCAGCAGGCCCAGCATGAGTTCCGTATCCACCAAATTTTTGGGACAGCCAAGACTGACAGTAAAAACAGTACGCATCATCGCCTCATTTTTTTTATACGACAGCCAGATCGCCGACACAGCGCATAAGGTCAGCCACCAGACCCTGGGACCGCCTACGGAATTCCTTGCCCTGAAAACCAGGCTGCCAAGGGTCCTGCCATAACAGATCGGAAACCATCAGGACCGCAGCCAGTTCAACCCGGCGAAACGCCGCGACTTGCATCAGCGCGGAGCACTCCATGTCCACGGCAAGTATCCCCTCTTGGCCATAACGAACAACCTTCTCCCTGGTCTCGCGGTACAGGGCGTCGGTGGTCCAGATCGGCCCCTCCCGCAGTTCCGTGCCCGTGCTAGCAAAAAAATCCTTCATGGCCTCGCGCAACCGGGGAGAGGATTCGCTCCTGCCCGCCACGGGATAATGCCCGGAGGTTCCTTCCTCGCTCATGGCCCAGGTCGGCAGCACCAGTTCGCCCACGCCCAGGTTCGGCTGGAGCGAGCCGCACCAGCCGCAGACGATGATCCGTTTGGCCCCTAAAGCGATGAGCTTTTCCAGGCAGATCACGGCCATGGGCGCGCCAACCGCGGGGCCTGCCCAAAACATGGGGGGAGATTCGGCAAGATGCAGGTTGCTGTGAAAAAGAAAATGCCGGGTCCAGCCTTCCTGGCCAGAGAGCTGCGCTGCCTGCCGGGCCTCGGAGGGATTCACGAGCAGCAACCCGCAGGCCGGGAGTTGCGGCTCATTTTTGCCGCGTGAGGGCTGGACAACGACTTCGCTCATAACCACAGGACCCCTGAAAACGGAAAAGGCCGCGAGGGTTTCCCCTGCGGCCTTACACACCTAAATATCGCGAAAAACTTACTTCAGCAGCGGATTCGCGAACAGCAGGATCAGGGAGATAACCAGACCGTAAATGGTCAGAGACTCGATCAGAGCCAGACCGATGATCATGGTTACGGTGATCTTGCCGGAAGCTTCGGGGTTACGAGCGATACCGGAGCATGCGCCGCCGATACCTGCGCCCATGCCGATACCGCAACCGAGGGCGGCAACGCCAACGGACAGAGCAGCAGCAAGGCAGATCAGAGCAAGGTTTGCAGCGGGAGCTACAGCCTCAGCACCAGCCTCAGAAGCCATGGCAACAGTGGCCAGAGCCAAAACCATCAATACGGACAAAATTCCTGCTTTCTTCATCGTACTTCCTCCAAAAAATTTTTTATGATTGGCCTTCTTCATTAGTTCACAAGGAACCGGATACACTTAATTTAGGAGCCGTTATTAAATAATCTGCTTTCTTGATCGTTTCGTTACGGCTCCTTATGCCGTTGCGACCGACTTTATTTGCGGCAACGGCTAATGGGCATGCTCCATGGCTGCGGAAAAGTAGAGAATCGAGAGCAGCAGAAAAACCAGGGCCTGCACGATGGAAACAAACACGCCGAGACACAGAATCGGCAGCGGGGCAAAGTAAGCGCCCGCCAGCATGAACAGGATGCCCAGCAGGGTCTCCTTGGCCATGATGTTACCGAAAAGACGGATGGAGAGAGACAAAATACGGGCAAAATGGCTGATGAGCTCGATGGGGAGCATGAGGGGAATCAGCCAGGGAATGGGGCCGAGGAAATGCTTGATATAGCCGATGCCATGGAACTTGATGCCCAGGATGTGGGTGGTGAAGAAGACAATCAGGGTGCAGGCCAGGGTGATGTTAAGGTTGGAGGTCGGAGACATGAAACCAGGCATCAGGCCGATCATGTTCGCCACCAGGATGTAGAGGGCAAAGGTGGCCAGCATGGGGAACATCATCCGAGCCCCTTCCTTGCCCATGTTGTCCGCCATGAAGCCCTCAAGGCCGCCGATGACGACCTCCCAGAAATTCTGGCCCTTGCCCGGCACCAGGGACATCTTGCCCAGGGTCAGCTTCGGGACGATGATCAAAAAGAGCATGACCAGCCAGGTGTAGGTCATGTGCGGAGAAACCAGCTTGGCCAGCAGCGTATCACCAACCGGACCGTGGGGAACGGGCATCCCCAGACTTTGCAGAATCAACGAGATAAACAGTATTGGATGTTCCATGGACCGTACGAGCCTCCTTAACCTTGTACTACTTTGTCGAATAAATACTTCTCGCTGCGACCGTGACAGCCAGCCCGATGCCCAAGAGCACGGTGGACAGGCCAACCAGCAGCGCGGGAGTGTGAACCAACCGGTACCTGACCAGAAGGAAAAGAACCCCCACAACCACGGACAGACGCAGATAATATCGCATAAAAAACAAGGGTTTGACCGCCTCAAGCGGCCCGCCCAACAACCTGAGCAGATCCCGTTTTAAAAACAGGAAGCTCACGTTGGCAATCGCCCCGCCGATAAAAACCGAGCGGGCGTGAAAGCCTGAATACCCGACCCAAGCCAAGCCGGTGAGCAGCCCCAGCAACAGCCAGTTAAACACGATAACCTTGCCAAGCGATACCTCGCCCGGCGATGCGGGAAAACCACTAGCCGCCATCAGAGATCCTTGCGGCTGGCCATGTCATAGAGATTTTTGAAGGCCGCCGCCACCCCGAACCCGAGAAAAATCAGGGTCAGCCAGGGCGAGGTTCTGCCATCAAACACCTTATGGTCCAGATAATAACCGATGCCCACTCCGATAAAGATGGAGAAGGCCACGGACATGCCCACGGTGCTGAATTGAGCCAGCAACCGCAGTGTATCCTTCCGGTTATCGGCCATCTTCAGCCCCTGTGCCGTTGCTCGAACAAAGGATCCATCGATTTACGACCGATAGGATTACTATCATTGCATCCCCCCAAAGTCAACGGCTTTTTTCTCATTTGGCCAACTTTTTGAATGAGCATTCAGTTTTCTCCAGCGCCATGGCCAGCTCGGCTTCGCTCTGGGCGGCGGAGATAAAAAGGGCCTCGAACTGGGAGGGCGCCAGCCAGATTCCCTGGGCCTGCATCTGTCGAAAATGCTGGCCATATCTGGCCGTATCCGCCTGCATGGCAGAGTCGAAATCCACCACCGGCCCGGCAGTAAAGAAAGCGGTCATCATGGAGCCCACCCGATTCAGGGTGGTCTGGCCGGGCAGGTATTTTTCGGCAAGCCCGGTCAGGCTCTGGGCAAAGCGGGCCGATTTCTCCTCGAGCGCCGCGTAAAAACCGGGCTGGGCCAACTGCCGCATGGTGGCGGCGCCCGCTGCCATGGCCAGGGGATTGCCGGACAGGGTGCCGGCCTGATACACCGGACCCACCGGCGAGATGGTGTCCATGAGTTCCTTTTTGCCGCCATAGGCCCCAACCGGCAAGCCGCCGCCGATGATCTTGCCCAGACAGGTGAGATCCGGCATGACACCAAAGTACTCCTGCGCTCCGCCCAGAGCCAGCCGCAGGCCGGTGATGACCTCGTCAAAAATAAGAACGATGCCCAGTTCGGTGGTCAAGGCGCGCAGCTTTTGCAAAAATCCGGGCTGCGGGGCGACAACCCCCATATTGCCGGCCACCGCCTCGATGATCACGCAGGCAATGTCCAGTTTTTCATCACGCAGGGTCTGTTCCAGAATCTCCAGGTTATTATAAGGAATGGACACCGTGTTTTTGACAATATCCTCGGGCACCCCAGGACTGCCGGGGATGCCGAGGGTGATCACCCCGGAGCCTGCCTTGACCAAGAAACTATCGGCATGGCCATGGTAGCAGCCATCAAACTTCACCACCACATTGCGACCGGTGTAGCCCCTGGCCAAACGGATGGCGCTCATGGTCGCCTCGGTGCCCGAACTGACAAAGCGCACTTTTTCCACCGAAGGCAGGGCCTTGATCACCAGCTCGGCCAGTTCAATCTCCAGGGGACAGGGCGCGCCGAAGCTGGTACCGTCTTGCAGGGTTTTTTCAATGGCCTCGACCACGACCGGATGATTATGCCCAAGGATCATCGGCCCCCAGGAGCAGACAAAATCGAGAAACTCGTTGCCATCCACATCATAAATCTTGGAGCCAGCGGCTTTTTTGACGAAGAGAGGCTCGCAGCCCACGGATTTACAGGCCCGCACCGGGCTGTTTACTCCGCCGGGGATAAGCTGCTGCGCCTTTACAAACAGGGTATGCGATAGGTCGGTCTTCATGCTCCTGGCCTCCTTGACTTCACAATGGTTGGATGGGTCCGCAAATAAAGCGGACACATGTCAATGACAATGATGCAACGCTTGCGCCATATGTTTCCTGTCTCCGGCGAGCGGAAAATATAGCAGGCTGCCGCCATGCTGTCAAAATTCTTTCAAGGATCAAAAACCACCTTGTCGAAAAACCCTTTGCATTTCAGCATCCTTTCCCTTGACACGACAAAGCGGTTCATAGCAATATGATGGGCAGGAGCAAGCAATCGTACGGATTATTCTACCAACAGAACCATGACAGGAGACGCCATGGAAATACATGACCCGAATCTTCATCTGAAACTTATGGAAATGTGCGACTGTTATCTTGGCACAGACTATGCCGCCACCGTTCAGAAGGTGGCGGATGCCCCTTCCGCCGACACCCAGGAGGACGCCCTCCGTTATCTGGCCCTTGCCCTTCTCTACACGCTGACCGAAGAGGCTCACCAGCTTTCCCTCAAACAAAAAAAAGGCAAGATTACCGTCACCATCAAACACGATGATGAAAAAATAGCCCTGCGCCCTCCCACCCGGCCTGTCTTTGAAAAGATCATCGCCATTATGCGCGGCATTCTCCATCTGGAGGAAGACAAGGGAGGCATGCCGCTGACCCTTGGCCTTAAAAATGACCAGATCGAGGTCCAGGTGAAGGTCGAGCGCACTGCGGACAAGGAAACCCTCAAGGTGAAATTTCCCGAGTTGGGCTGAGCGCTTCGGCCGCCCGCCCGACAAGAAGCTGCACGCGGAAGACCTTCGCGCAGTTGCCCCCGAATTTTTTCCGCTGCCGCAACCCCAACCCGGCCCTGTCAATGCGCAGCAACTGACTGTTTTACCTTGACAATATTGGCAATGACAATAAATAATCAAACATCTCCTGCATATTCGCACGTCTTTGGGAGCAGGCTCTTCTGCAAGTTTTTTTGCCTCCCATCAGCACATGACCATTAAGGAGCCGTTGATGACCAAGAAAAAAAGCGAGCCCGAAGAAACAACGCCCTGGGAGCTTACGGACCTGCCGGTCGCTCCGGTCGGCGCCAAACCTGCGGACGCCGATCTTAAAAAAATCATCCGCAAGAACTATCGCGAGCCCATTCTCGACGATGATACGGTTTGCGCCGAAATCGATGGCCACATCCACCGGGTCTGCGATGTCGGCAGTCGCGGCCTGGGCCTCATAGTTCCCTCCCTTGGCGGTTTTCTGGCCGGGGCGGCCTACAACGTCACGCTGCATGTCGGTGACAACACCATCGCCCTCCGAGGAAAAGTCAGCCATATCTCTCCCAGCGAAATCTCCGGCGAGTGCCACTGCGGCATTGAGTTCATCGACATGAACCAAAAGGACGAGCACACCCTCCAACATTTTCTGGCCACCCACCATGCCAGACTCTTTGGCAAGACAAGCCGCCCTGCCGACCTCGGCCTGGATTGAACCACAACCTCATCACGGACCCAGGGAAGAATGCCGGCAAAAAATAAACACGACATCATGGATGCTCTCCTGAAAGGCTCAGCGGAGGACACGGCGCATGAGACTTCCTCCCTTGCCAAGCTGATTCATCGCACCGGAGAAAAGGCCCGTCCCAAACATCCTGACGGAAACGCATCCGGCACGGATCAGAAAAAAAACCCTGGGGGCGACAGCAAGAAAAAATCCACCCACTATCTTTCCGGAGAGATTTTCGCTGATCTGGATGAGGCGCGGAATAAAATAAACGAACTTGTGCACCAGCGCTTGAAATCCCATGTTTCAAAGTCCCGGATTGTCGATCAGGCGCTCAGGATGATCCTCAAGGAATTTGAGGAAAAAGGCGAGAAAAGCCCCCTGATCAAAGAGATTTTAAAGGATATTCGTCAGAAATAACAAGAAGTTGGCTCAGCAGGCCCGGAGACTTCACAATGATAATCACTTGCCCTCATTGCAAAAAACAGCACAATATCGATGAAAAGAGAATCCCGCCCAACGTCAAGATGGCTCGCTGTCAGGGCTGCGGCCAGCAGTTTCCTCTCGATATTCCCCGAGAAGAACCCTCTCCCGCTCCGCCGCAGCCCGCGACAATCGAGGCCGCGCCTGCTCCTCCTGCTCCCGGCCCCGCTGCGGCTCCGCCCAGCCAGGAAACCAGAAGGATCGGCGTCTCCCTGAGCAAGGGCGGGGTCGGCAAGACCACCACCTCGGTGAATCTCGCGGCCGGGCTTGCTCTGGCTGGCAAAAGGGTTCTCCTGGTTGATACCGACACCCAGGGCCAGTCGAGCTTCATGCTGGGCGTGAAACCCAAGGGCGGCCTTACCGAGTTGGTGACCGGCGAGCTGCCCCCGGAGGAGGCAATCATACAGGCCCGCAAAAATCTCTGGATTCTGGCCGGAGGCAAATCCCTGGCAGGCCTCAAGCGCCTTATCGACCGCAAGGACTACGGCGGCGAGCTGACCATTGCCGAGGCCCTGACCCCGCTGGAAAAAGACTACGATTACGTGGTGGTGGACACCTCGCCGGGCTGGGACCCGCTCACCGTCAATGTGCTCTTTTATGTCAACGAACTGATGACCCCGGTCTCGCTGGAGGTCATGTCCATCCAGGGGTTTGGCGAGTTCCTGAAAAGCATCGCCTCCATCCAGAAATTCCGCAAGGAGGTTCAGCTCCAATACATCCTGCCCACCTTCCGCGACATGCGGATAAAAAGAGGAACCGAGTTTCTGGAAGAGATCGAAAAGATTTACGGGGACAAGGTTTGCGCCCCGATCCGCTACAACGTCCGCCTGTCCGAGGCTCCGGCCTACGGACAGACCATTTTTGAATTTGCCCCCGGCTCCAACGGCGCCCAGGACTACCGCGAGCTTATCCGCAAGGTCACTGGCGAACCGGATCTTTTCACGTAAATATTCAGCAGCACCACATCTGCTTCGCAGTCTCGCTGTGCTCGCTTAGCTGTCATCGGCCTGCTCATGTGCAATAGCACACTTCGCAGGCCTCTTCCGTGCATCTGTGGCAGCAGCGAAGCGGCGCTGCTGATTATTTACGTTTCAACAAATACCCTGCCTGTGCATCCGTGCAGGACAGGGGAGGATTTCCACCCATGGACTTTGAGAGCAAGTTGATTCCCGTTTTGCGCGAGGGAGTCGAGATCGTGAAGATGATCTCTTTTAAAAAACTAAAAGATGCCCTGGCGAAGAACCATCCCGACCAAGAGGCCGCCTTCCTCGCCAAGATCGCCGGGGCGCTGATCAATACGATCTTCGGCGCTCCGGCCCATGAGGAGCCATTTGCCGTGTTCGCCCGGAGCCACGCGAACCTCATTGCCCACGAACAGGCCAAGGTCGGGTCCATGCTTGAGGAGCTGCGGATTCCCCTCACCGACGCCCTCCGCATCCAATCCCTGTGCGACCATCAGGAAGGCCAGGACAGCACCGCCACCCTCCAGCAGGCACAAGACCTGGGAATCCTCCTGGCTGACCGCGACCTGCCGCTGCCCCACAGCTTCATCGAGCTGGTGCGCAGGCTGGGCAGCGCCTTTGGCCTGCTGCTGCCGCCCGTGCCCAATCCCGAAGAGGCAACAACGCACTAAAGGTTGCGATCAGCCCTCAAGCTCGTACTTCTTGATCTTGCGCCAGAGGGAGACCCGGTCAATGCCCAGCGACTGGGCAGCCAGGCTCTTGTTGTCGCCGTGTTCCTTTAACACCCACTCGATATAGGCCCGTTCCTGATCGGCAAGGCTCGGAATCCCGCCGCTTTTCCGGCGGAAGGTCTGGAACGAAGCGCCGCGCAGGTCTTCCGGCAAATGGCCGACCTCAATGGTGTCGCCGCTGGCCAGAGCCACCCCGCGCTCGACGATGTTTTCCAGCTCCCGGACATTGCCCGGAAAATCGTAGCGCAGCAGAATATCCACCACCTCCGGCTCGATATTGCGCACCTCCTTGTGCATCAACACCCCGTATTTCCTGATAAAATGCTGAATCAACAGGGGCAGGTCATCCTTGCGCTCGGCCAGGGGCGGGATCTGGAGCGCCACCACGTTGATGCGGAAGAACAGATCCTGCCGGAAATGCCCCAGCTTCACCTCCTCCGGCAGATTGCGGTTGGTGGCCGCGAGAAAACGGACATTGACCTTGATCGGCGCAACCCCGCCCAGATGCATCACCTCTTTTTCCTGGATCACCCTAAGAAGCTTCACCTGCATGGACGGCGACATCTCGGTGATCTCATCGAGAAAAAGAGTGCCGCCATCGGCCATCTCCACCAGGCCTTTCTTCATCTCCACCGCCCCGGTAAAAGCCCCCTTCTCGTGGCCGAAAAGCTCATTGGCCAACAGATCCTCCTGAAAGGCCCCGCAATTCACGGACAACATGGGGCCATTTCGCCGGTTGCTGCAAGTATGGACAAATCGAGCCAGCAACTCCTTGCCGGTGCCCGACTCCCCGCAGATCACGACGTTGCTGTCCGAGGTGGCAACCTGGCTGGCCGTGGCCAGCAGTTTTTTCATCCCTGGATTGTCGGTGATGATCCGGGCCTCGCCCTGAAAGGCCTTGAGATGCTCCCGCAACCTGCTGTTTTCCCGCTTGAGCCTGGTTTTCTCCAGGGCCTCGCGCACCACCTTGCGAACCTCGTCGAGCTTGTAGGGCTTGGCGATGTAGTGGTAGGCCCCGCCCTTCATGGCCTCGATGGCGGAATCCACCGTGGCGTAGCCGGTGATCATGATCACCTCGGTGTCGGGATACAGCTCCCTGGTGCGCTTGAGGATCTGCATGCCGCCGACCTTTTCCATTTTCAAATCGGTCAGGACAAGGTCGAAGATATTCTCCTCCAGCAGATGCAGGGCCCGGGGGCCGCTCTGGGAGGCGGTGACCTCGTAGCCCTCTTTTTTCAAAACATGCTTGAGGTTATTTAAGGCAATCTCTTCGTCGTCAACGACCAAGATCCTTGCGGGTTCGTCATTCATAATCATGTTCCTGTTGCTCTCCCGGGAGCCAAATAATGAAAGTGGTGCCAAGGCCGGGACGGCTGTCCACAGTGATGGTGCCGCCATGCCACTCGATAATGTCATGCACTATAAACAACCCGAGACCGGAGCCCTTGCCCACGTCCTTGGTGGTGAAAAACGGATCGAAGATCCTCTTGACATGCTCGGCATCGATCCCCGGTCCGTCATCCTCGACGAGGATCTCCACCTCGGCAAGTCCGGTGGCCAGGCCGATGCCGCGAGCGGAAACCCAGATATGGCCATCGGCTTTCACCGCGTCTATGCCGTTCTTGATCAGGTTGAGGAGCACCTGCTGCATCCGCTGTTTATCGGCAATGATGTTGAGATCATCCGGCACATCCACGGCAATCACCACCTCGCTGGGGGCATGTCCGCGGATAAGCAGGATGGTTTCCTCCACCAGGGTTTTCAGGGGCAGCTTTTCCTTTCTGACCTCCTTAATCCGGGAAAATTCCAACAGGGTACGGACGATATCACGGGCCTTGTCCGACTGGACCTCTATCTGGCCGATGAGACTCTTCTTGAACGCGATATTGTCTTCTTCGATCTCCTCGCCCAAAATCTGGGCCGAGGTGGAGATGTTGGACAGAGGGTTATTCAGCTCATGGGCCACCCCGGACAACAAGGTGCCCAGCGCCGCCAGTTTTTCCGACTGCACCAACTGATGCTGCCGCATCTGTAGTTCCTTGGTCATCCGGTTAAAAGCGGTGAGCAGGGACCGGATTTCCGGCTCACCTTCTCCCACCGCGATCTCCACAAACTCCCCGTGAGAAATTCTCTTGGTGTAGCCCTCAAGCGCCTTAAGGGACGTCACCACCTTCCGCCCCAAAAGAGCGGCAATGGTCAGGGCGAAAACAAACAGACAGACCATGGAGGCAAGGAGAATATTCTGGGTCGTTTTCAGAAGGGTTTTGATCTTGTTCTTCACCGCCCCCCGGGTTCTTTCGCCAAACTCGGTAAGTTCCTTACCCGAGGAGCGGAGTTGATCCTCGAGTTTTTCCTGGTGGCGGCTCATGCCGGGGAAATCAGCACCCTTTGCAACCTCCAGATAATAGGCATGGAGTTGGCTCATGTGCCCGTTGTAGGCCTCGATCACCCGTCCCAACTGCTCCAACTCCAAGGCGGAAACCACCAGCCGCAGAGCCGCCGCGTTATTTCCAAAAAGATCCCTGATCTTCTCCCAGTAGAGCTGATTTTCCTGAAAATCCTTTTCCTGACGGTAGAGAAAATAATTCTTCTCGAACCGCCGTACCTCAAGGATCGTATTGAAAAAATCCTCAACAACCTCGCCGAAGGCCACCTGCTCTTCCACCCGCTTGACAATGCCATAGGTCAAAACGGCTGAGCCCACCATGAGGGTGAGCAGCAGGTAGAAGCCAAAGGTGATCTTCTTGCGTATGCCGAGCTGGAACATGATCTGCCTTCCTTAATTCCGCGAGGGCGCCGATTTCCCTGCCGGTTTTTTTATTCAAATGCACAATACCCCCACTGAAAAACAAAGTCCAGAGGTTGCATTTGGCAACACCGCCTTTCCCATTGCAACACTAGTTTATCTCTATGATATTACTAAATATTATTTTTTTACCAGAGCAAGCGTTGCAATACTGAAACACCACCACCAATTAGCAACAACAACAGTAACCAACTGAAACAACACAACAAAACAGAATTATCATGACATGGCACGCTTGTTGCTCAATGACATAGGCAACAGCAACAAAACATTCAATCTGTTCGAGCAACATACACATACAAAGGAGAACCGCCATGAACACCATCCTGAACCGAATCGACCGTCTGATGATGGCCGTTACCTTTGCCGAGGCCAACGAACCCGAGCTGGCACAAGAATGCCTTGGCAACAGGAAACCGACGCTGGGCAAACAGCCGAAACAGACCACAAAGATGTCTAGCGGCCAGGTCGTAGCGCACCACACCGCCCATTGAACCGAACACTCTTACCATTGGAACGACCCATGAGCGCCCTGACGACGATGTTCAAAAAACTTGAAGAAGCCATGACTGCGGCGACCTTTGCCGAAGCCGGCGAGTTTGAGACGGCGCGCCAGCTCCTCAAGACCAACAAGAATGCACACAAACGGGTGCTCCTGGGAACCGACAAACCAGAAATCGCTGCTAGAACCATCAACTACGCCCTGCATCTCTGCCAGCGCCTCGGAGGCGGCCTGGAAATTTTTCATATGCTGCACCTACTGGAAGATGAAGCAGCTTCCGGGCTGAGCCAGGAAAAAGAACCCCTCGCCGCGCTGAACTCCTCTCTGCAAGAAAAGGGCGTTATCTATCAACCGTTCAACAGCCTCGGTTGCCTGGCGGACGAGGTGCTCAAGCATGCCGGAACCCGCCGGGATATCCTCTGCGTCGTCTTCGATGTGCTGGAGCCGGACGGCACCAACTGCCGCAAGGCAAAAGAAAACATGATCGCCAAATTTCAGGCCCTGCACTGCCCTGTCGTGATGTACGCAGGATCGGTCCGAGCCTGACATCTTAAAATAAATTCAGATCAACAAGGGAGAACAAATGACCATCACCACCTTTGACAAAAACATGTCGGCCATCGCCTTTGCCGAAGCAGGCGAACACGACACCGCCCGCCAGATCCTGGGCACGAACGCCACAAAGCAGCACGGCAAAGCCCCGGCTCCGGTGGCAAAGCGCAAGCCCTACCTGAAGACCATCATCTTCGGGTCGATGTCGCTTTCCGCTTATTATATGCTCTTCACCAACGAAAAACTGGTCACCGAGATCTTCACCATGGGCGGCTGGCGCTGGGTGTATCCGGTGGGCGCGGCCTTCTTCTTTTCCTTCATCCACGGGGCCTTTGCCAGCAACCTGCTGAGCGCCATTGGTCTTGAAGCAAAAAAATAAATCCGCCGCACTGGCTTACCCAAAGGAGATTTACCCACAATGAAGAAGTTATTGATTATACTCATGTTCGCCCTTGCCCCCCTGTCCTTGCTCGCCCAATCGGCCCTTGCCGCCGGCGACGGGCCGTCCAAGGATATGCTCAAAGGCATTATTACCGAAGTGAATGCCGCGGAGCGCACCATTGTTTTCCAGAAGGATGACACCAAGGAATTCATCACCCTTATCATGGGCGAGAAGATGCTGCCCGAAGACATGAAGATGAACCAGAAGGTGCTGATCAATCTGGACAAACATGCTGCCACTGCCAATACGATGAAAGATATCTCCATCATGTTCATCGACATGAGCGTCAGCAAGCTCCTTGCCCTGCTGGTTATCGGTGCGGTGGGCGGATTGCTCTCCGGCTTCATCGGCTCAGGCGGCGCCTTTGTCATGACCCCGGCCATGATGTCCCTGGGCGTACCGGGCGCAGTGGCAGTGGCCAGCAACATGTGTCACAAGTTCCCCAAGGCCATGGTCGGCGCTTACAAGCGCTGGAAATATGGGCAGGCTGATATCAAGCTCGGCTTGGTCATGGCCTCCACCGCCGTCATCGGCGTGCAAATCGGCATCAAGATCCAGAAATACATCCTGAATCAGTTTGGCGGCGCAGGTTCCAACCTCTACATCAGCGCGGTTTTCATGGTTGTCCTCGTTTTTGTCGGCGGCTATGTGTTCTATGATGCCTGGAAACTCGCCAAAGGCGGCGGCAAAGAGACCGTGAGCAAGCTGGCCATTGCCATGCAGAAGATCAATCTTCCCCCCATGATGCACTTCAAAACCGCCAAGGTGACCATCTCCGCCTGGATCACCATCCCGGTCGGCCTGCTCACCGGCATGCTCGCCGCCACCATCGCGGTGGGCGGCTTCGTCGGCGTCCCCGGCATGATCTATGTGATCGGCGCCTCCGCCGTGGTGGCCAGCGCCACCGAGCTGATCATCGCCTTTGTCATGGGCGCCTGGGGTTCTGTGCAGTGGGGTCTCTCCGGCCTCATCGATATCCGCCTCGCCCTGCTGCTTTTGGCCACTTCGCTGATCGGCGTGCAGCTCGGCGCCTTGGGAACCACCTATGTCAAGGATTACATCATCAAGGTGGTCATGGCCACCACCATGCTCATCGTCGCTGTCAGCCGTGGGGTCAAGATCCCCGGCTATCTGATCGATCTTGACCTGATGAGCCCCATTGATCCAGGCACCATCGCCCTGCTCGAAGGCATCAGCTTCTGGTCCCTGGTGCTTGCCCTTGGCTCCGCAGCCCTCATCATCATCGTGGCCATGGTCAAGGGGATGACCGCCGACCGCCACAGCAAAAAGGTCCTTGCCAATGGCTAAGTACCGAAAGATCCTCGTTGCCTACGACGGTTCTCCCTCGGCCCAAAATGCCCTCTCCCTGGCAAGCCAGCTTGCCAGGGAGGACAAGAGCTGGATCAAGGTTCTGGCCGTTGTCCCGCCCTACCAGGGAGATCTGGAGCTCATCGGAGTTTCGGATATCAAAGAAGCCATCACCGGACCCGGCCAGCAGCTCCTGGCCGAGGCCCGGCAACTGGCGGACCGCGAAGGAGCCCACATCCTGACCAATCTGGAACAGGGTGAACCCTATGAGCAGATCGTCCATGTCGCCGAGGAGGAAAACTGCGATCTCATTATCATGGGCCGCCGGGGCAAGGGTAAGATGGAACGGGCGCTCATCGGCAGCGTCACCGCCCGGGTCATCGGGCATACCAACAAGGATGTCTTGGTTATCCCGGAAAACGGCAAACTCTCCTGGGAGAACATCCTGCTGGCCACGGACGGCTCCACCTGTTGCGACAACGCCCTGGCCCGCGCCCTGGAAATAGCCCAGGAACGGAAAGTAAAGCTCTCCGCCGTTTCCGTGGTCTACACCAACGACGAGTTTTACGCGGTTGGCCAGGAAGTAATGAAGGAACTGTACCAGGAAGCGGACAAGGTTCTGGATAAGGTCAAAAAATGGGCCGGGGATCTTGGCGTCCAGACGGAACTGTTCGTGCGGGATGGCGAACCCCATCAGGCCATCACCGCCATGGCGGCAGAAATCTCCGCCAGCCTCATCGTCATGGGTTCCCATGGCAGGAAGGGCTTGACCCGCCTCCTTATGGGCAGCGTCACCGAACGGGTTATCGGCTATGCGGATTGTCCGGTTTTGGTCTGTCACCTGTAAGCGCAAGCTTCTAGCCACAAACAAGCTGTTCCCGACGGGTGCTCATTTGAGCGCCCGTTTTTTTTGGGGGCGCATCCAAGAATTGCGAGGAAGGCGACGATGATTTTGTTGTTCTCTCTTTCTTCTTTTGCGTGCCCAAAAGAAGAAACAAGAAAAAGGCACCCCAGCCAGTCCTGGCCCTGCGGGCTTCCCTTACTTCTCGACGAGGGCGGGACGCGGAAAAACTCGGGCTTCGCCCTCAGACAGTCGGAGTCTTCGCTTAC
>CAYTVV010000016.1:0-41329 GCA_964441875.1 uncultured Desulfurivibrio sp. | reverse complement strand
CTTACACGCGTGAATACCTGGGCTGGGGTGTGTTCGCGCTGATGCCGCGGTGATGGGGTCAACTCAGGGGGCAACTCTGTATTCTTGGAACCCGCTCGTTCTCTTTAGCTAGACCAGGCCGCTACCATCGCCTGCGGATTTTTTGTTTGCCCAAGGCATGAAATTCTTGCTCCTTCAGGGAAGAAGCAAGAGACCTTGCTTGCCGTCTTCTAAAAAGATTCAGATTCGTACAGGTAGGGTCAGTTGTCGGCAGATTTGTTGCTTGACAACCTGGCGTTGGCACAGTATCTTTGTCCGTTTTCCGGCCCGGAGAGGGTGAGGTGTGTCTTTTTTCAGGAATTATCGCGGCTGTCGGGCGTTCCCCGCAGGCCGCTTGAGTGATTGATAGAAATGTTTGAGTCGCTTTCAGACCGATTACATGATGTTTTTAAACAGCTTCGCGGCCATGGCAGGCTGACCGAGGAAAACATCCAGGAAGCGTTGCGCGAAGTGCGCATGGCCCTGCTGGAAGCCGACGTCAACTTCAAGGTTGCCAAGGAGTTTGTCGCCACGGTCGCCGAGAAGGCGCTTGGCCAGGAAGTGGTTGGCAATCTCTCCCCTGGCCAGCAGGTGATCAAGGTCGTTCATGATCAGCTGGTCGAGCTGTTGGGCGGGCAGACCGCCACCCTCGACCTCAGCGGCCGTCAGCCCGTGGTTATTATGATGGTGGGCTTGCAGGGTTCCGGCAAGACCACCACCTCCGGCAAGCTGGCCAAGCTGTTGCTGGGCAAGGGCCGCAAGCCCTACCTGGTGCCGGCCGATGTCTACCGGCCAGCGGCCATAGAGCAGCTGACCATTCTCGGCCAGAGCCTCGGGGTGCCGGTGCATCCCGCCACCACCGACCAGGATCCGGTGGCGATTTGTCGCCAGGCTGTGCATGCCGCCCAGAGTGCGGGGTATGACACCCTGATTGTCGATACCGCCGGCCGGCTCCATGTCGATCAGGAGCTCATGGGCGAGCTGGCCCGAATCAAGGATGCGGTGCAGCCCGCCGAGATTCTTTTCGTGGCCGATGCCATGACCGGTCAGGATGCGGTTACGGTTGCGGAAAAATTTAATCTCGATCTTGCCATCAGCGGTGTGATCCTGACCAAGATGGATGGCGATGCCCGCGGCGGCGCGGCCCTGTCCATCAAAAAAGTGACCCAGCGGCCCATCAAGTTCGTCGGTATGGGCGAAGGGCTGGACGCTCTGGAGCCGTTCCATCCGGATCGCGTCGCCTCCCGGATTTTGGGCATGGGCGATGTGCTCACCCTGATCGAAAGGGCCGAGGCCGTAGTTGATAAGGATAAGGCGGAGAAACTCGCCAAGAAGCTCAAGAAAGAAGGGTTTTCCCTGGAGGATTTTCTTGAGCAGATCCAGCAGATCAAGAAAATGGGCAGCCTGGAGCAGATCATGGGCATGATTCCGGGGATGAGCCGGATCAAGCAGCTCAAGGACATGCCCAAGCCCGATGAAAAGGAATTGGTCAAGGTGGAGGCGGTCATCAGCTCCATGACCATCAAGGAGCGCCGCAACCACGCCATCCTCAACGCGAACCGCAGGGCGCGCATTGCCAAGGGGAGCGGCACCACGGTGCAGGATGTGAACAAGGTCGTCAAGAGCTATACAGACATGCTCAAGATGATGAAGCAGATGAGCGGCAAGCCCGGCGGGTTGGGCGCCTTTGTCGGCGGACCGAAGAAAAAGAAGCGGCCCAAAGGGCTTACCCGGTAGGAACGCATTCGGATATTAGAAAACGCACAGGACGCATATGTCTGTCCTGTCAAATAAGTTGAATAACCCACAGGAGGAAACAACACCATGGCTGTAAGGATTCGTTTGACCAGAATGGGCCGCAAGAAGCACCCCTTTTACCGCATTGTCGTAGCCAACGCCGAGGCTTCTCGCGACGGCCAGTTTCTTGAAGTGGTCGGCACCTATGACCCTTGCAAGCAACCCGCCGAGGTTATTGTCAAGCAGGACCGGGTTAAGGTTTGGCTCGACAAGGGAGCATTGCCTTCCGAAACGGTGAAGACCCTGCTTGCCAAGGCCAGCAAGGCGGAATAATACCATGAAGGATCTGGTAACATTCATAGCCACCTCGTTGGTGGATGATCCCGCTGCGGTGCAGGTTGCCGAGACGGAAGGCGATGGCGTCGTTGTTCTTGAGTTGCGGGTAGCCAAAGAGGATCTTGGCAAGGTCATCGGCAAACAGGGGCGGACCGCCAGGGCCATTCGCTCGTTGCTTTCTGCCTCGGCAGGTAAGGACAACCGCAAGGCCCGTCTTGAGATCATGGAGTAGGGTTTTTGGAAATCCTTGATGTCGGCGTTGCCCATGGCGGGCAGATTGCGGTGGGCAAGGTTGCCAAGGCCCATGGCATCAAGGGTGAACTTAAGGTCTACCCTTTTTCCGGCAGGCCCGATGATTTTCGCGGCTACCGGCTGCTGACCCTGGTCGATCCGGGCCATGGTTTGACCAGGTCGTATGAAGTTGAGCAGTGCCGCCCTCTGGAGAACCTGGTTCTTCTACAGCTTGCCGGACTTTCCGGCAGAAGCGCGGCGGAAGGGTTGCGCGGCTGGGAGGTTCGAATCGCCAGGGAGCTTTTGCCGACCCCAGAGGCGGGAACCTTTTACTGGCATGATTTGGAAGGGTTGCCCGTGATCAGCGATACCGGGCAGGAGCTTGGCCGGATCACCTCGCTCATGGCCACTGGCGCCCATGATATTTTGGTGATTACCGGGGCAGGCGGCGAGTATTTGATCCCGGTGGTTGCCGAGTGTGTTGCCGGTTTTACTTCGGACAACAAGGCCCTGATGGTCACGCCGCCTCCGGGTTTGCTGGAAATGAACGCGGGTGGGGCGTCGGACGATGCGCGCTGATGCTCCGGTGGCCGAAACCATTCGATTTGACGTACTGACGATTTTCCCGGAACTGCTGGATTCTCCGCTCAAAGAGGGGATAATCCGCAGGGCGCAGGAAGCCGGGCAAGTAGAGATTGCCTGCCACAACATCCGGGAGTATGCGCTTGATAAGCATGCCATGACCGATGACCGCCCCTTTGGCGGCGGGGAAGGCATGGTCATGAAGCCGGAACCTTTGGCCGCTGCGGTGCAGGCCGTGCAGGCCATGGCCCCGCAGCCAGGGAGAGTAATCCTCCTGAGCCCCCAGGGGCGGCCTTATACCCAGGCTGTTGCCGAAGAGCTGGCCGGGCAGGCGCGGTTGCTTCTGGTCTGCGGGCGCTACGAAGGGGTGGATGAGCGCTTCACCGCCCAGTATGTGGACGAGGAAATTTCCATCGGCGACTATATCCTCACCGGTGGCGAATTGGCAGCCATGGTCCTTATCGATTCCATCACCAGGCTGAGGCCGGGTGTGCTGGGATGTGCGGATTCGGCAGGCTACGATACCTTTAGCCGGGGCGGGCTTAAGTTTCCGCAGTATACGCGGCCCAGGCTTTTTGAGGGAGTAGAAGCGCCGGAGGTGCTTTTTTCCGGGGATCATGGCGCAGTGGCCGAATGGCGGCTGGTTGCCGCAGTTGAGCGGACTTTTGCCAAACGACCGGATTTGGTTGCTGGGATGCGTTTTACTCCCGAAGAATTGAAGATTTTACAACGGCAGGGACTTCTTGCCAGACTGCGGGAGAGCGGTTGGAAGAGTCAGCCGTCGGAGGCGCAGTGATTCAGTAGCCGTTCAGCAGCACCGCATCTGCGTTGTCATCGGCCTGCTCATGTGCAATAGCACACTTCGCAGGCCTCTTCCTAGCAGCTACGGCACTGCTGAACGGCTACTATTCTGGGGTAGTTGGAAATTTTCTGCCCTTGGTGGACGATTACGTGATTCAAGAAGGTGTGCAATGCCCGGAGCAACCCGCCCTGAGGCTCGATCTGGCCCTGGTTCATTATCCGGTCTCTAACAAGAACGGGGAGACCATCGGCTCGGCGGTGACCAATCTGGACCTGCATGATATCGCCAGGGCAGGCAGGACCTTTGGCATCGACACCTTGTATATTGTCACTCCGTTTGCGGATCAGCAGGCGCTGGTCAGGGATATTCTGGCGCACTGGCAGACAGGCCACGGGGCGAGCTATAACCCGAAACGCAAGGATGCTCTGTCCCTGGTGCGGGTATGTCGTGATCTGGCAGAGATGTACGAACTGGTAGAGGCCAAATGGCAGCAAAGGCCGACGGTCTTGGCGACCAGTGCCAGGCCGAACGCCAACCAGCTGGATTATGCGGAAGCGCGGCGGAGGATCTTTGCCGGAGAGCCGCATCTGATTTTGTTTGGTACCGGCTGGGGCATGACGCCGGAAGTTTTAGCGGAGGTTGACGCCCTGCTGCCTCCCATTATCGGGTATGGCGAATATAATCATCTCTCTGTTCGCTCGGCTGCGGCCATTGTTCTGGACAGGGTGTTGGGTAAGCATTGAAAAAACAGTGTGGGCATGTATAATGGCCCATTGGAATCCGTTCCCATAAGAGGTTGAAAGAGGAAAAACTATGAACATCATTGAGCAGATGGAAAAAGAGAATATGCGCCATGACATCCCGGACTTTCGGGCCGGCGATACCGTGAAAGTGCATATCCGGATCATCGAGGGCAACAAGGAAAGGACCCAGCTTTTCCAGGGGGTTGTTATCCGCCGTCGCAAAGGGACCATGGGCGCCAGCGTCACCGTCCGCAAGATCTCCCATGGCGTTGGCGTGGAAAAAACCTTTCCCTTGTGCTCTCCCCGGGTCGATAAGATCGAGCTGGTGAGCGAGGGCCGTGTTCGGCGTTCCCGTCTGTACTACCTGCGCAACCTGCGTGGCAAGGCAGCGAGAATCAGGGAAAAAGGCCTTAACTAGCCTTTGCCTATTGCCCGAAGCAGGAGCGGCCTTGGTGCGGCTTCCTGTTTCGGTGCGCTTTCATACTGCCGCCATTGCCTGGCCACGGGAAACCGTGGCCGTTTTTTCGTGGTCCTTTCGGCTTAGCATACAAGGTGGTGCGTCTTGCCCAAGGCGATAACACTGTGGCCGGCTTCTCCTGCCGGAGACACCTTTGCCATTGAACGATCTCTGATCAGTCAGGGCTACGCCATTGTGGCCGGCACCGATGAAGCAGGCCGGGGGCCGTTGGCCGGTCCGGTGGTTGCCGCCTGCGTCATCCTTCCGCTTCACTGCGACTATCAGCAATTCCAGGATTCAAAAAAATTGAGCGCCAAGGCCCGAGGGGAGTTGGCGCATCGCCTTGTTGTGCTTGAGGCGGCAATCGGGGTGGGCATCGTTTCCGCAGCGGAGATCGACCGGCTCAATATTCTGCAAGCCTCCCTGCTGGCCATGAAAAAGGCAGTGGAAAAGTTGCCCGGCCTGCCGGACTTTTTGCTGGTCGACGGCAAATTCACCGTGCCGATGGCTGTGCCGCAAAAGGCTTATGTCAAAGGCGATTCGCGCAGTGCCTCCATCTCCGCCGCGTCCATTGTCGCCAAGGTGACCCGGGACGCGATCATGGAACAGTATCATCTCGAATACCCCCAGTATAACTTCGCCAAACATAAGGGTTATCCCACGGCCGAGCATCGCCGGATTATCCGGGAAATCGGCCCTTGTCCCATCCATCGCCAGAGCTTTGGTCCGGTGCGCGATTGTTCGGCAAGATAAAGGCGGCGAAAAAAATCCCCCTTGGCCAGCAGGGGGAGGCGCTTGCCTGTCAGTATCTTGCCCGGCAGGGTTATCGGGTTATGGTGAAGAATTATCGAACCAGGCTGGGGGAGATCGATATCATTGCCGAAGAGAAGGGAACCCTGGTTTTTGTCGAGGTCAAGACCAGACGCGGTCATCAGTGCGGCCATCCCTTTGAGGCCGTGACCCCGACCAAGTGCCGGCAGATTTCCAAGGTTGCCCTACAGTACCTGGCCGAAACGGGCAGGGAAGGGCAAGCAGCCCGGTTTGACGTGGTGGCGATTAGTTTTGCCGGGGAGGCTGCCCCGGTGGTTGAGCTGGTGAAAAATGCCTTTGACCTGAGTTATGGAGCCTGACGGTGCGGACTGGAGCGGAAGAAAAATTACCCCCCCTGGGGATTACCATGGGCTGTCCGGTGGGTATCGGGCCGGAGATCATCCTGCGCTTTCTGGCCCAGACCCGGTCGCAAGCGGCCACTTGGCCTGTGGTCATCGGCGATGCCGGGGTCTTGCGCCGCTATGCTACGGCGCTTGGGATTGAAATTCAGGTGGTTGATTGGCAGCCGGGTGGGCCTTTGCAGCCGCAGGCGCTCAATGTTTTTTCCCTGTCCGATCTCGGCGACGGGCTGTGCTGGGGAAAGCCTACCATTGAAACAGGCCGGGCCATGGGCCGTTATATCGAGGAAGCGGTGCGGCTTGTTCAGGCCAATCAGCTGGCTGGGCTGGTGACCTGTCCCATCAGCAAGGCCGCGCTCAAGGCCGGAGGCTACCGGTTTCCCGGGCACACCGAGATGCTGGCCGATCTTTGCCAGGCAAAGAATTTTGCCATGATGATGGCGGGTTCCACCCTCAAGATCACCCTGGTCTCCATCCATCAGGCCCTGGCCGAGGTGCCTGCCGCCATTACCCAGGAGGCGGTGCTGCGGATGATTGCCATCACCGGCCAGGCTCTGCGGGATGATTTTGCTGTACCGCAGCCCCGTCTGGCCGTGGCAGGGTTGAATCCCCATGCCGGAGAAGACGGAATGTTCGGCGATGAGGAGCAACGGGTCATTGCCCCGGCTGTTGCGGCTGGCCGTCGGGCTGGTTGGCAGGTTGAGGGGCCGTTTCCGCCGGATACGGTATTTCATAAGGCAGTGGCCGGGCAATTTGATGCGGTGGTTTGCATGTACCATGATCAGGGCCTGATCCCCTTCAAGCTCCTGCATTTCAGCGACGGGGTAAACGTGACCTTGGGCTTGCCCATTGTTCGGACCTCGGTGGACCATGGCACGGCCTACGATATCGCGGGCAAGGGGTTGGCTGACCCATCGAGTTTGGCTGCCGCAGTTTCCATGGCCGAGGCCATTGTCGCCAATAGGAAAAAGCTGTCAGCTGCCAGCTGTAAGCCATAAGCTAGTACCTTGTAACGCTTAATATTTCTGAAAAACTCCCCTCCCCTTGCGGGAGGGGTTGGGGGTGGGGGTAGCTACAACCTGCTGAGATAATGGCAACTTCCCCCTCTCCCTAACCCTCCCCCGCAAGGGGGGAGGGAATCAATTTGATGCCGATTAAAAAGTTACAAGGCACTTAGCAGCTGACAGCTACAAACCACAAGCTACAAGCTGACAACTGACCGCTGATAGCTGTGTATAAAGGATCTCACGGGATGGAAAGAAAAGGATTGCTCATCGCCTTTGAAGGCATCGACGGGACCGGCAAGACCACCCAGATAGAGCTGTTGGCAGAGGTTCTGCGCCAGCGAGGCTTGAGCGTGGTTGCGACCCGTGAGCCCACCGATGGGCAGTATGGTCGGAAAATCAGGCAGTTGTATAAAAACAGGAAAAGTGTTACCCCGGAAGAGGAGCTGGCCCTGTTCCTCGATGACCGACGCGAGCATGTGGCGCAGGTCATCGCCCCGGCTTTGGCTGGCGGCAAGGTGGTGCTCACCGACCGGTATTATTATTCCACCGCCGCCTATCAGGGTGCGGCTGGGCAGGACCCGCAAAAAATCATTGCGGCAAATGAATTGTTTGCGCCGGTGCCGGATATGGTTATTATGCTTGAGGCGCCTGTGTCTCTGGGCGTGCATCGGGTGCAGAAACTCCGGGGCGAGACCTTAAACGATTTTGAACAGGAAGAGACCCTGGCCCGGGTGGCCAGGATCTTTGCCGAGCTTAAGGGTGAAAATATCCGGCGCATTGACGGAACCGGGGATGCCGATGCTGTGCATGCCCTGGTTATGAAGAACGTGTTTGAGCTTTTGTAGGCGGGAAGGGTTTGTGGATTATGGAAGTCTGGGCAAAAAAATCATGGGTTGGCGCAAGGTTCTGGGGATTAGGGGGAGAAACTGTATGTTGAAGCGTCTGCTGATTGCCGGAGGGTTGGCCCTCTGTTGCCTGTCGTGCGCCCCGTCCCTCCGGGGGGTGCCTGGGCAACCGCCCTTTGCCGCGGATCTCGAACCCTATGAAGAAGCGGTGGACAGGGGTTGTTCCTATTTTAATTTTCTCTGGGGCAAGTCGGCCGAGATTGAAGGGCGCTACGATGAGGCCATCTACGCCTACAAACAGGCGCTGGTTTGCGACCGTTTGGCTGGGCATGTCATGCGTTCCCTGGCCGGGCTGCTTGTTAAAACCGGGCAACGGGAACAGGCGGTTGAGTGGGTGAACCGGCTCATTGCTCTGAATCCAAAAGATTCGGAAGCCCGGGCGCTTCTGGCCAATCTTTACAGCATCATGGAGCGGTTCGGAGAGGCTGCCGAGATGTATCAGGCTATCCTGGCCGATGATCCGCAAAACTTCAATGTCCGGCTGCTGTTGGGCGGGCTGTATGCCCGAATGCACGATTACGACAAGGCCCGGCAGGTTCTGGAAAAACTGGCGGAGATCAACCCTGATTCCTATGCCGGGTACTATTATCTGGCCAAGCTCTACCAGGAGATGCGTCTTTTTGATAAGGCGGCGGAGGCTTTTGATAAGGCCCTGGCCCTCAACTGGTCGCCGCTACTGGCCTATGAGGCTGCGGAATTGTATGAGCAGGAGAAGCGGTATCCCGAGGCCATCGCCATTTATCGGCGGATTCTTGAGGAAGATGCCTCCGATGAAAGGGCCCGAAGCTTTTTGGCCAATGTCTATTTTCGCCAAGGTGAGATAGACAAGGCGCTTAAAGAGATGGAGAATCTGCGAGACATCTCGGCCAATCCGGCTAAGGTCGAGCTGGCCATCTGTCGGATTCTTCTTGATGCCGGGAGACGCCTCGATGCCGTCATGCGGTTGAACGCAATCCTCAAGAAAGATCCCCAGTCAGATGCTGCCAGGGCGCTGTTGATCCTGGCCTATTACCAGCAGGGCGATCTTGCGACCACCAAGAAACTTCTCAAGCAGGTGCGGCCGGCCAGCCCGGCCTATGAAGAGTCGGTGATCATGCTGGCCAGGATCATGCAGGAGGAAAAGGATTTTTCCGGGGCAGAGAAGGCCCTGCGGCATGCCATGGCCGACAAGCAGAACCGGCGGCTCAATTTTTATGTGGCCCTGGCAATGCTCTACGCAGGTCAGAACAAAACGGATAAGGCCCACGGGGTGTTCACCCAGGCCTTTGCTGATTTCCCAGGCAATGTGGAGGCGTATTACGAATATGCCCTGTTTCTCCATAAGCTCAATGATCTGCCCGGAGCCATGCGGCAAATGGAAGAGGTGTTGAAGCGGGAGCCGAAACATGCCAGGGCGCTGAACTATGTGGGCTATACCTGGGCCGAGGAAGGCCGCAATCTGGAAGAGGCCAAGGCCTATGTCGAGCAGGCCGTCGCCCTGCTGCCGAAAGATGGCTTTGTCCGGGACAGCATGGGCTGGGTCTATTACCAGATGGGGGATTTTTCGGCGGCGGTGCGGGAGCTGGAGCTGGCGGTGGCGCTGTCTTCCGATGATCCGACGATTTATGAGCATCTTGGCGATGCCTATCTGAAAAACAACGACAGCCCGAGGGCTCGCAAGGCCTATCTGAAAGCGCTGGAACTCCATGAGGAGGCGGACAAGAAGGATGCGGTCCGCCGTAAGCTGGAGGCCTTGTCTCCCAAGGACGGCCCGGCCGACGAGGCAAAATGAATCGTGGTCTTTTTGGGGTCTTGTCGGGGGGGCTTGCCCTTTTTTTGCTGTTGAGTGGCGGATGCGCCACCCTGCCAGCCACCAGGCCGCTTGCCGAGTTGCACCAGCAACAAGCCGAGGCCCTGTTTCGTGAGACCATGGCGCGGCAGCAGGATTGCCCCTGCTGTCTTGATGCCCAGGTGCGGGTTTCGGTAAAATCGCTGATGCAGAATGGCACGATCTCCGGCTTTGTCCAGGCCAAGGCTCCCTCATTTTTGAAATTTACCGGCCTTAATCCCTTGGGCCAGCCCCTGCTGTTCTTGACCACGGACGGGACATTTTTTCGCTATGTCGCGGTGCCGGAAGCCAAGGGATATGAAGGGCTGGTCACCGCCGCCGCTTTTAAGAAATATGCCCCCCAGGGTTTTGACCCGGCCCACGGTTTCTACTGGCTTGCAGGCAGACTGGCCCCAGAAAAGTTGCGGATTTTTTCCGTGGCCCAAGACCCGGAAGGGCAGGGCCTCTGGCTGGAGCTTGCCTACGCCAATGACGTTGTTGAGGGGAAGGCGCTTCGTCGCCATGTGCTTTTTGACCCAGCCCAACAGGTGATCCTGCGGCATCTGGTTGCAGACTCGGATGGTCGGATCATGGTCGATGTTCGGTATGACGACTATAGCAAAGCCTCCGAAGGTGGATCGGACAACTGCCAGCTGCCAGGGGTGATCAGGATTCACGCCAATAATAACGGTGCGCTCATGGAACTCACCCTGGGGGACTGGCTGCCCGATGCCAGCTTCAGCGCAGGAGATTTCCGGGTGGACCTGCCGCCCGGTTTTGCATTGGTGCCTGTGCAATAAGCCAGTGGCATCTTCTGCTGTGGATCAGACCAACACTTTAACGATCAACCGGACCTAATCGGCCGGTTTTGTTCAGGAATTATAAATGAATGATGAGATAGACGCCCTGTTGCCGCAGGTAAGACAGCCCAGCAGGTACGGCGGCAATGAGCTGCATGTGGTGAAAAAGGATTGGGACGCCGTTTCCCTCCGCATGGTTCTGGCCTTCCCGGATCTCTATGAGCTCGGTATGTCCCACCAGGGCTTGCAGATTCTCTACCATATCGTCAATGCCCAAGAGAACATGCTGGCCGAGCGGGTTTATACCCCGGATAGCGATCTGGAGGAGTTGCTCCGCGCTCGGCACTTGCCCCTGTTTTCCCTGGAGTCGCAGCGGCCGGTGGCTGATTTTGATATCCTCGGCATCACCCTGCCCTATGAACTCTGCTATACCAATATCCTCACCATTCTGGATCTGGCCCAGCTGCCTTTCCGCAGCGCGGACCGCACCGGAGCGCATCCCCTGGTCATCGGCGGCGGTCCCTGCGCCTTTCATCCCGAGCCGGTGGCGGATTTCTTTGACGCCATTCTCCTGGGAGACGGGGAGGAGGCGGTGCTGGAAATCGCCGAGGTTGTACGCCTGGCCAAGGAAAGCGGGGAAGGGCGGCAGGAGGTTTTGCAGCGGCTCAGTCGGATCGATGGGGTCTATGTCCCTTCCTTTTTTGCGCCGCGCTACGATGCGACCGGCAATTTTCTCGGCATGCAGACGCTTTTCGGCGATGGGTTGGTGCGACGGAGAATTCTCGCCGACCTTGAAGCCGCCACCATCGAACAGCCCCCCCTGGTGCCGCTTACCCGGATCGTCCACGACCGGCTTGGCTTGGAGATTGCCCGGGGCTGCACCCGTGGCTGCCGGTTCTGTCAGGCGGGTATGATTTACCGACCGGTGCGGGAGCGCACCCCGGAGAAGATCTTTGCCATGGCCGAAAAAGGCATTGCCGAGGGCGGCTTCGAGGAGCTGGCTCTATTGTCGCTCTCCACTGGCGATTACTCCTGCTTAAGCGAGCTGCTGGTCCGCCTGATGAACCGCTTTGCCAAGGAACATGTTTCCGTGTCCCTGCCGTCCTTAAGGGTCGGCACCCTCACCCCGGCGATCATGGAGCAGATCAAACGGGTACGCAAGACCGGGTTCACCCTGGCCCCGGAGGCCGGCTCCGACCGATTGCGCCGGGTGATCAACAAGGGGATCACCGAGGAAGACCTGATGGCCACGGCGGATGCCGCCTACGGCCTGGGCTGGAAACTGATCAAGCTCTACTTCATGTTCGGCCTGCCCACGGAAACCGAGGAGGATGTGGCCGCGATTCCGGCCCTGGCCCAGAAGGTGTTGAAAGCCGGAAAAGGCGGCAATTGCCGGGTGAACGTGAGCGCTGCCACCTTTGTGCCCAAGCCCCATACCGTGTTTGAGCGCGAGCCGCAGCTGTCCATGGCCGAAGGCTATGCGCGGATGGATGCGGTCAAGAAACGGCTCTATGGCAAGAACTGCACCCTGAAACGCAATGATCCGCGGATGAGCTTTCTGGAAGGGGTTTTTTCCCGGGGCGATCGCCGTCTGAGCCGGTTACTGGAAGAGGCCTGGCAGAGGGGCGCCCGCATGGACGCCTGGTCCGAGCATTTTGATCTGAATCGCTGGCAGGAAGCCGCTGCCGCCTGCGGCATTGAGCTTGAAGGCTATCTGCGCCGCAGGGAAGCGGATGAACCCTTGCCTTGGCAGCACCTTCGTGTCGGGGTTCGGGATGACTTTTTCGCCGAGGAATACGCCAAGGCCCTGCGGGAAGAGTATACCCCGGACTGTCGGGTGCATGGCTGTCAGCAATGCGGGGTCTGCGACCTGAAAACCCTCAAGCCTGTCGTGCATCATCGCAAGAAGGAGGAGAGCGGGACCGAGGCGGCAGCACCGGAAATGCCTTTGTCGGAGGAGACCTCCGGGAAACAGGTTCTCCGCCCGCATTTTGTCTACAAGCTCACTTATTCCCGATTGGGCAATGCCAGGCTGCTCAGCCATCTGGAGCTGCTCCAGGTCTTTTTTCGGGCCTTCAGCCGGGCCAAGCTGCCGCTTAATTTTTCCCAAGGGTTCAACCCCACCCCCAAGGTTTCCTTCAGTCCGGCCCTGCCCTTGGGCACGGAAAGTCTGGCAGAGGTGGTCCTCATTGATCTCTCGGAGCCGCTGGCCGATCTGGGCGCCTTTGTGCCTGCGATGAACCGACAGCTTCCCGAGGGGCTGGTCGTGAGTCAGGCGGTGTTGGCAGGCAAGGAGCATACGGGCACCATGGTCACCACCTATCATCTCCGCTTACCGTCATTGCCCGCCCAGGCGGAGCTGGACCGGGTCATGGCCCAGGAAAGTCTGCCGGTGGTGGTTATGCGCAAGGGGTTGGAAAGGCCGCTCGATCTGCGGCCCCTGCTGCATGGTCTGCGTCTGACCCCGGAGGGCCAGTTGGAGCTGGTGTTGTTCAATGCGCCCGGACAGCCGGGCGGCAAGCCGGTGGAGGTGGCAGCCAAGCTTTTCGGGCTGCCCGAGGAAGAGATCCGCCGGGCCAGGGTTTTGAAGGTGGCGAGTGAGCCGTATTTGGTAAATGAAAAATGAAGAGTTGATCGTCTTACAATAAATCAATCTATCTTTCTGGTGAAGTCATGTCTACCGAACTGCTGATCAACGCCACACCCTACGAGATCCGGATTGCCCTGGTGGAACACGGCAACCTGGTGGAATTTTACCTGGAGCAGCCTCGGGAGAAGGGGCTGGTGGGCAACATTTACCGGGGCAAGGTTGTCCGGGTGCTTTCCGGCATGCAGGCGGCCTTTGTGGACATCGGTTTGGAGCGCACCGGTTTTCTCTATGTGGATGATGTTCATATCACCACCGATGATTTTGAAAAACGTCTGGCCAAAAGCGATAAGGCTGAGGATTGCGGCGGCGGCTGTTGCGGCAACGAGACCCCGGACTCCCTCTGTCGGCGCACGCCCGGCCTGAACATCGGCGATCTCTTGACCGAGGGGCAGGATATTCTGGTGCAGATCTGTAAGGAGCCCCTGGGCACCAAGGGGGCCAGGCTGACCTGTAATATTACCCTGCCCTGCCGGAATCTGGTTTTCATGCCCATGACCGATCATATCGGGATTTCGCGCAAGATCGAAGACGAGACCGTGCGCAAGCAGCTCCGTCAGGACATTGAAACCCTGCGGCCAGCCGGCACCGGCTTCATCGTGCGGACCGTGGCCGAGAACGCCACCAACGAGGACCTTGAGGCGGATATGGAGTTTCTCCTCCATACCTGGGGGGAGATTCAGGATATCGCGGCCAAGGCCGCTGTTCCGAGTTTGGTGTATGAGGATTTGGATATCACCCTGCGGGTGGTGCGCGATATCTTTTCTCCAGAGGTGGAGCGGGTTGTGGTCGATGACCAGAAAACCTTCAACCGGGTGCAGCATTTTGTGGAAACTTTTGCCCCAAAGCTCCAGGGCCGGGTACACCTTTCGGACAGCCCGATTCCTCTGTTCGACGCCCACGGGGTCGAGATGGATGTGAACCGGGCTCTTGATAAAAAGATTTGGCTCCGCTGCGGTGGCTACATCATCATCGAAACCACCGAGGCCCTGACGGTTATCGACGTGAATACCGGTCGGTATGTCGGGAAAAGCGGGCTGGAGGAAACCATCTTCAAGACCAATATGGAGGCGGTGAAGGAAATCGCCTACCAGCTCAGGCTGCGCAATATCGGCGGCATCATCATCGTCGACTTCATCGACATGGAAGAAGAGATTCACCGGGACGAGGTTTTTTCCGCCTTCAAGGAGGCGGCCAAAAAAGACAAGAGCCGGATCAACATCCTCAGGGTTTCCGAGTTCGGCCTGGTGCAGATGACCCGTAAGCGCAACCGGGAGGATCTGCGGCATATGATGTGCGAGCCCTGCCTGTACTGCCACGGCGACGGCATGCTGAAATCGGGCCGGACCATTTGTTATGAGATTTTCCGCAAGGTGGAGCGCGAGGCGAGAAAGGCCTCGGCGGACAATGTCGTTCTCAAGGTACACCCGAGGGTGGCGGCCATGATGCTCAAGGAGGAGGCGGCAACCATTGACTACCTCCAGGGCTCCACGGGCAAGCAGATCATCATTGAGCCGGTTCGGGAAGTTCATCTGGAAAAATACGAGATCCTCTGGGGTAGGGAATAAACGCTCAGGCCGCAGACTGAGAAAAGAGTGACATGGCAACGGGTTTTGCTGGAATATGGGAATATTCTTGCTTGACAATGTAGCCCTGTATGGTATTAAGATCGGTTTCACGCACCAGGCGAGATTGGGCCGAAAAGCCGGTTTTGTCCCTTGGCTTTCGGCAGCAATCGAGACCATCGAGGGGCGGGTCAAAAAGAAGTGTTGTTCACCGAGTCGGCTGGCATCAGCCGTTTATCTGTTGAAGAGTTCAGTTGTTGGAGGAATTATGTACGCAATCATTCGTACCGGCGGTAAACAGTATCAGGTTTCACCTGGCGAACGTGTTCGGGTTGAGAAACTTGCCGGCAATATTGGTGACACCATTGAATTGTCCGATGTTCTCCTCATTGCCGATGGAGAAGAGGTCAAGATTGGCCAGCCCGTTCTTGACGGGGCCAAGGTCATGGCCTGCATCATAGAGCAGGATAAGTCCAAGAAGGTTCTGATCTTCAAGAAGAGACGCCGTAAGGCCTATCGCGTGAAAACTGGTCATCGCCAGCCGTTTACCTCCCTTGAGATCAAGGAAATTTCCGCCTAACAGGGCTGAAAACGGTGTGGGCAGTCGAAAAAACAAACTGATGCGTGTGAACAACGCCATCAGAATTGAAATACGTAAAATGTAAACGATTAGCAGTGCCGCAGATGCGCGAAAGAGGCCTGTGAGCTATAGCCAGCCTATGCGAGCAGGCCGATGACAAAGCAGGTGTGGTGCTGCTGAACGTTTACAAACACACGAGGTGTTATTGTGGCACATAAGAAAGCGGGCGGTAGCTCAAAAAACGGTCGTGACAGTAACTCGCAACGGCGAGGGGTAAAAAAATTCGGCGGGCAGATTGTTCGGGCCGGCAATATCCTGGTCCGCCAGGTTGGCACCGTAATCCACCCCGGAAAGAATGTTGGCTGTGGGCGAGATTACACCCTGTTTGCCAAGATCGACGGCGTTGTGAAATACGAAGACTTTGGCCGTGACAGAAAACGGGTCAGCATCTACCCGGTTGAAGCCAAGGTAGAAATAGCAGCGTAAGGAATCGTAACGAAGCTGCTGTTTCGGCGTTGGTCCGGGAAGCAGGGATTTGTTTCGTAACGGCTCCTCAATAGTGTGTGCTCGCTGCTGCGTTTGCACTGTACTGTGCCGCAGCAGTCTCCGGCAGCAATCTTTTACTGGCGGCGACGATGGCGTTTATCGATGAAGCAAAGTTCTTTGTCAAAGCCGGCGACGGCGGCAATGGCTGTTTGAGTTTCCGACGGGAAAAGTTTGTTCCCAAAGGCGGCCCCGACGGGGGTGATGGCGGCGATGGGGGCTCGGTCACGATCGAGGCCTCTCGCAAGCTTGCCTCTCTTCTGGACTTCCGTTTTAAATCCCACTTTATCGCGCAGAATGGTACCCCCGGCCGGGGCAAACGGATGTATGGCCGCAAGGGGGAGGATTTTACCTTGTACGTTCCCCTGGGTTCCATCCTCAAGGATGCGGAGACCGGTGAGGTTCTGGCCGAACTGCTGCACGAGGGCGACCGTTTTCTCGCAGCCCGTGGCGGCGAGGGCGGCAAGGGCAATGTTCATTTTGCCTCGGCTCAGAATCGGGCGCCCCGCATTGCCACCCCGGGCCAAGACGGCGAGGAACACTGGCTGCGCATCGAGCTGAAGCTGTTGGCGGATATAGGCCTGGTCGGTCTGCCCAACGCCGGGAAATCAACGCTGCTTTCCAAGCTCTCCGCCGCCAACCCCAAGGTTGCGCCCTATCCCTTCACCACCCTTGAGCCGCAGCTGGGCGTCATGCATCTTGCCAACTACGACGATTGCATCATTGCCGATATTCCGGGGCTGATCGAGGGCGCGCATACCGGGGCCGGGCTTGGTCACAAGTTTCTGCGCCATGTCGAACGCACCCACATCCTCCTTCATGTTATTGACGCCTCTTCCGCTGATGAGCAGCCGCTTGAGGAATACCGCACCCTGGAAAATGAGTTGCGCGTCTATAATGAAGAGTTGATGGACCGGCAGCGTTTGGTGGTGCTCAACAAGATTGATCTGCTGGAAGACGATGAACGTCTTGCTGCCTTGCAGGAGCTGTTTTTCAAAGCGGAGGGAATCAAGCCCCTTGCCATTTCCGCGCTTACCGGGCACGGGCTTGCGCAGTTGCAGGAAGTGTTGGGAGAGATGCTGGAGTTACACAAGTTGGACTCGCAAAAAGTCCCTCCCACCGATGACGATGACTCAGAGCCTGTCCATAACTGAGCTCTAACCAAATAGTTGCGCCGCAACGCAGTAGATCGGTTTTTTGCGACGCCATGAAGAGAGGCGTGATGACCACAGCGATGGAGCATGACGAAGACCTGGCCCTGCGACGCCGGTTTCTGGACCGGGCCAAAAGGGTGGTGATCAAGGTGGGCAGTGCCGTGCTCACCACCGGAGAAGGCCTGAATCTGCCGGTGCTGGACAATCTGGCCAAGGAAATTTGTACCCTGAAGCAGAGTGGTCGGCAGGTGATCCTGGTCAGTTCCGGCGCGGTCGCGGCTGGCCGTGGGAAAATGGCCCTGGGCGACCGCCCCCTGACCCTGCGGGAAAAACAGGCAGCTGCCGCCATCGGCCAGAGCAGCCTGATGCGCTCCTACGAGAAAATCTTCGAGCAACTCGGCCAGAAGGTGGCCCAGGTGCTGCTTACCCACGACGCCCTGTCCCATCGGGACCGGTATCTCAATGTCCGCAACACCCTCTTTACCCTGCTGGATTGGGGCCTGGTCCCCATCATCAATGAAAACGATACGGTTTCTGTCGAAGAGCTGCGTTTTGGTGACAACGACGCCTTGGGCGCCATGGTCACCAATCTCACCGAGGCGGATATCTTTGTCTGTCTGACCGATGTCTCCGGCCTGTTCTCCGCCAATCCGCTTACCAACCCAGAAGCCAAGCCGGTCCATACCGTGGCCAAGATCGACAGCGCGGTGCAGGCCATGGTGGGCAAGGTGCAAGGCGGCGTGGGCACCGGCGGCATGGGCAGCAAGGTCAAGGCCGCCAAGATGGTGGCGGCGCGGGGTGGGTGTTGCTTCATCGGGCCGGGCCGGGAGCCGGACACCATCTCCAGGTTGTTTGCCGGGGAGCTGGTCGGCACCTTCTTTCTGCCCCAGGCGGAAAAACTGGCGAGCCGCAAACACTGGATTGCTTACACCCTGCGGCCGCAAGGTTCTTTGGTTCTCGATGCCGGGGCTTGCAAGGCCGTGCTGCAAGGGGGCAAAAGCCTGCTTCCCTCGGGAATTATCGAGGTTCGGGGTAAGTTCGGCATCGGGGCGCCGGTGCATTGTCTGAATGAACAGGGTGAGGCTCTTGCCGCCGGGCTGGTCAACTATGCCTCCGGCGATATCGATAGGATTAAGGGCGTGAAAACCAACCAGATTGAACAGGTGCTGGAACGGGCTAAAGACAGCGATGAGGTAATCCACCGCGATAATTTGGTAATCCTGTAAATGTCCAGCAGCACCACATCTGCTTCGCCGCTGCGCTGCTGTCATCGGTCGGCTCATGTGCATAGCACACTTCGCCGGCTTCTTCCGTGCATCTATCCGTGGGGCACTGCTGAACATCTACAGCTCTGGGCCATCTTGAGTTTACGCTATAATACAACAGAACATGAGGTATAGGAGTAGAACATGTCCATCCAGGAAACAATCAAACAGATGGCAATGGCGGCCAAAAAGGCCTCCCGCAATATGGCAAATCTTTCCACCACGGCCAAGAACAACGCCCTGCTGAAGATGGCCGAGGCGCTTCTTGTCCAGAAGGCCTATATCCAGCAGGAGAATGAAAAGGATCTTGCCGCAGGCCGGGAAAAGGGGCTGTCCTCCGCCATGCTCGACCGGCTGGCCCTTACCGACAAGGTGATCGACAGCATGATCGGGGGCTTGCGCGAGGTTGCCGCCCTGCCCGATCCGGTGGGCGAGATCGACGAGATGGGCAAACAGCCTTCCGGCATAACCGTTGGCCGGATGCGCATCCCCCTGGGGGTTATCGGTATGATCTACGAGTCGCGGCCCAATGTGACCGTGGACGCGGCGGCGCTCTGCCTCAAGGCCGGGAACGCCATTCTCTTGCGGGGTGGCTCCGAGGCCATTCACTCCAATTTGGCCCTGGCCAAGGTGTTGCAGGAGGCCTTGGCTGCGGAACACATCGAAGCTGCGGCTGTGCAGGTGATCCCGGTCACCGACCGCGAGGCGGTTACGGCCATGCTCGCCCTTGATGAGCAGATCGACCTGATCATCCCGCGCGGCGGCGAAGGCCTGATCCGTTTCGTATCCGAGAACTCCCGTATCCCGGTGCTCAAGCATTACAAGGGCGTGTGCCATGTCTTTGTCGATGCGAGCGCGGATCTGGACATGGCCGTGAACATCGTCATGAACGGCAAGGTGCAGCGGCCCGGGGTGTGCAACGCCCTGGAGGCATTGCTGGTCCATAAGGATATTGCCGTCGAATTTTTGCCCAAGGTCTGGGGCGAGCTGAAGAAGGCCGGGGTTGAGCTGCGGGGCTGTGCGCAGGTCAAGGCTGTTCTGTCGGAGATCACTGCTGCTCTGCCCACCGACTACGGCATGGAGTTTCTCGACCTGATCCTGGCGGTGCGGGTGGTGGCTGATCTGGATGCGGCCATGGACCATATTGTCCAGTACGGCTCCCAGCATACCGAGGTGATCATCACCAACAGCTATGCCAATGGCCAGCGCTTCCTCCGCGAGGTCGACGCCTCGGCGGTCATGATCAACGCCTCCACCCGGTTCACCGACGGCGGCCAGTTCGGCCTGGGTGCCGAGATCGGCATCAGCACCACCAAGCTGCATGCTTACGGCCCCATGGGGCTCAAAGAATTGACCACCAGGAAGTTCATCGTCTACGGAGACGGCCAGGTTCGCGGTTAAGCAGGACTCCGGAGAAAGCAGGGTGGAACTTCCGCACAATCTCGGCACACGGGTCGGCATTTTAGGCGGCACCTTTGATCCGGTGCATAACGGCCATCTTGCTGTTGCCGAGGCGGTCCGGCAGGCGCTGGGTCTTTCGAGCATTTTGTTTGTTCCTGCTTTTTTGCCGCCCCACAAGCCGACCTACACCATCTCCGCCTTCCAGCACCGGGCTGCCATGCTGGATTTGGCGGTGGCCGAGCGGCCCGGTTGTTCCGTCTCACGCCTGGAGGCGGAACGCGAGGGGCCATCCTACAGCATTGACACCCTGCGCACTCTCCGCCAGGCCCTTGGTCAGGATGTTCAGCTGTTTTTCATCATCGGTATGGATGCCTTTGCCGAGGTTTTTACCTGGAAAGAGCAAGGGGAACTCCTCGACCATGCCAGTTTTGTGGTGGTTGGAAGACCCGATCACTGTAGGCAATCGTGCGCACAGACCGTGGCGGCGAATTTTCCAGGCTATGCCTTTGTCGAGGCCCTTGGGAGCTGGCAGGGAACGCCAGGCCAGGGTGCAATTCATCCGGTGGTCATGCCGCCGATGAAGGTTTCTTCCACCGAAATCCGGGAAGCCGTCAGGCAGGGCAGGTCAATCAGTAATCTTGTCCCTGCGGCGGTGGTAAACTACATTGAGGCCCATGGCCTGTACCGGTGAAATGGCCTGATCATCCCGCAGTCTTGGCAGATAACCCTGCGTCTTCTTCCTCCGGCGTAGCCTTGGTCAGGGTGATCAGGTAGCGAGCGCCCTTTTCAATCTGGTCGGCAATGCGCCGGACATCGCTCATCAGGTCGATGAGCGAGACCATCAGCCCCACCGGCAGCAGGTTCTTGGTTCCCGCCTTGAGCAGGCTCGATTTGAGGTGGTGGTACATCTCCTCTGTTTCCTTGAACAACGCGGTGCACTCCTCCGGCGTATAGTCCTTTCGGGCCACATCGCTCATCTCCAGCAATTTCACCACCTGTTGTTTGTACCCGCCTATTTCCTGGGCCAGGGCTGCATCCTCCACCGGGCGGCTATGCTGCTGCATCTGGGCAACCCGCAGGGAAACATCGGCAATCTCCCGGTAATAGCTGGTCACCCGCAGGGCGTTGGGAAGCACATGGTCAAGCTCTTCCGGCAGGCTGCCCCGTCGGACCAGATTGATGAAGTTGCCCACCTCGATCTCCAATTTCAGCAGGATGCGGCGGTCGGCTTCAAGCTGGAGGCTGGGGCCTGCCTCGCTGCTCATCGCTCCCTTGGCCATGCGGCGGGCGATGTTGCCGATCCGCTCAATCTCTCTGGCCAGGGCATGGAAGGCCAGTACCGGGGTGGCGGCGATGTTTTTGTCCAGATAGAGGGGCCGCGTCTCGTCTTCTTCGTGGGAGCGAAATTTCCCCTTGAGCCATTTGACCAGGAGCCGGGTAAACGGCCAGATCAGGCAGACCCCCAGGATGTTCATCGAGGTATGGAACAGGGCCAGCAGGACGGTGGCGTTGGCGGGAAGATGGAGAAGCTCCGGAAAGACCAGCAGGGCATGGAGGAGAAAGGGCAGTATGAATAGAGCCACGATGCCGGTGGCCAGGTTGAAGATGACATGGGCTGCCGCCACCCGCTTGGCATTGGGGGTGGCGGCGATTGCGGCCAGGGCTGCGGTGGAGGTCGAACCGATGTTGGCGCCGATGACCATGGAGGCGCCGGAGTCCAGGGGGATAAGGCCACCGGCTGCGGCGGTGAGGGTGATGACTATGGTGGCGCTGGAAGACTGCATGATCACCGTGAGCAGAAGACCGATGGCCAAAAAGGCGAGATGACTCCCCATGCCGCCGCCCATGATTGTGAAGGGCATGCCGAGTCCGCTTCCGGCAAAGGTGGCCCGCAACAGGTCGATGCCGGTGAAAAAGACGCCGAAACCGGCCAGGGTCTCGCCCAGCGCCTCATAGCGGCGGTTGCCTCGGTTGAGCCGCAGGAGCATGCCAAGGCCGATGAGCGGCAAGGCCACGAGTTTTACCGCGCCCTGGAAATCGATCAGGCTCACCAGCCAGCCGATCATGGTGTGGCCGATATTGCTGCCGTAAACGACGGTGATGGCCTGCATCAGATTCATGAGTCCGGCGTTGACAAAACCGATGGTGGCCACGGTTACTGCCCCGGAGGACTGCACCAGGGAGGTGATCAGGGCGCCGGAGAGAATGCCCCGAAGCGGGGTGGAGGTGGAGCGTTCCAGGATGGTGCGCAGGGTGTTGCCCGCGGCAATCTTGAGGCCCTCGGTCATGAGCTGCATCCCGAGCAGGAAGAGGCCGATGCCTCCGATAAAACTGCCAAGGATGGAAAGGTTCATGGTGCAGGCTCCTTGTGTATTTTCGTTATCATACCTGGTGTCTGCTGGATAGGCAATTGCTTGATGATATTGAAAATATTTCCGGCATATCGGCTGGCGTAATCGTCAGGGCGTTTTTTAATTGGAGAGAGGGGCGGGCTTTCTGTATGATACAGACAGGCGTTTCGGTGTGTCGTTGCGCCGCACGGCCAAGACAGTCATAAAAATGAGAGGACGACAACCATGCACCACCGGCGAAACAGCGGCGTCCTTCTCCATCTTACCTCCCTGCCGGGGCCTTTTGGCATCGGCACCCTTGGCAAGTCCGCCTTTGAGTTCATTGATTTTTTGCGGGCGGCCGGGCAGACCCATTGGCAGATCCTGCCCTATGGCCCGGTGAGTTCCATCTTTGACAATTCGCCCTACATGAGTCTGTCCGCCTTTGCCGGCAATCCATTGCTCATCGATCCCGCGCAGCTTATGGGGGCAGGTTTTCTCCGGCGTGAGCAGGTGGAAATCCCGCACGATCTTTCCGAATACCTGGTCGATTTTGCCGCGGTCCTTGCCTTTAATGAGAAAATCCTGGAGCTTGCTTTTCTGGAGTTTCGGCTGGCCGGTGACTCGACGGCTTTCACGGCATTCTGTAACGCAATGCCCTGGCTTGAGGACTATGCGCTTTTCATGGCCTTGCGGGAAGAATTTGAGGCTGCGCCATGGTTTTCGTGGCCGACAGACCTTGCCCGCCGCAAGCCCGAGGCCCTTGCCCAGTGGCGCAAAAACCTGGCGGAACGTATCCTTTTTCATGAATTTGTCCAGTTCTGCTTTTTTGCCCAATGGCAGATTTTTTGGGATTACGCCCATAGCCATGGCGTAAAGATCATCGGCGATATCCCCATCTATGTGGCCCTGGATAGCGCCGATGTTTGGGCGCACCAGGAATGCTTTGTCCTTGATCCTACAACCGGGCAGCCAACCCATGTGGCGGGCGTGCCCCCTGATTATTTCAGCGAAACCGGGCAGCGCTGGGGAAATCCGCTTTTCAAATGGTACAGCGATCAGGGGGAAATGAATGCGGCCTTGCTCGACTGGTGGGGGCAGCGGTTTCGTCATATCTGTCAGACGGTGGATGTCGTCCGCATCGATCATTTCCGGGGTTTTGAAGCATACTGGCAGATTCCGGCCGCCGAGAAGACCGCAGTCAACGGAAAATGGGTCAAGGGGCCAGGCCTGGCATTTTTTTCCGAGATGAAAAAGCATCTGGGCGAGCTGCCGATCATCGCCGAAGACTTGGGGGTTATTACCCCGGAGGTAGAGTTGTTGCGCGATACCTTTGGTTTTCCGGGCATGAAGGTGCTCCAGTTTGCCTTTGACTCCGACGAACACAACGCCTATCTGCCCCATAACTACACCACAACAAACTGTGTGGCCTATACCGGCACCCATGATAACGACACGACCCTGGGTTGGTATTTCAGCAATACGGTTATGCAGGCCAGTAAGACCAAGGCCTTGCGTTATGCCCATAGTCAGTCGGGTAGCCCCATTCATTGGGATTTTATCCGCATGGCCTATGCCTCGATTGCGGATTTGGTTATTGTGCCGCTCCAGGATGTTCTGGGGTTTGGCAGCGATTGCCGGATGAACATCCCCGGAACCTCGCAGGGAAATTGGCGCTGGCGTTGCGTGGCCAGATTCTTGAATGATGAGACGGCACGGGCGCTGCGGGATGAGGTGGTGTTTTATAACCGGTTGCCGACCCCTCCTGCTGCCTCTTGCGCAAGGGAGAAATGAGATGAAGGTTCTGGCCTTGAGCGGGAGTCCTAGAAAAAAAGGTAATACCGAAACCCTGCTCCGCGCTGTGCTGAAAGGGGTTGAGGCGGCGGGTGGCGAGGTCGAATTGATCCGCCTGTATGATCTGCGCATCCAGCCCTGTATCGGCTGCGGCGGCTGCGACAAAACAGGGGAATGCGTGCTGAAAGACGACATGCAGGAGTTGTATCTGAAAATCATCGCCGCGCAGCGGGTGATCCTTGCCTCTCCCATCTATTTTTACGGAATCACCGCCCAGGCCAAGGCCTTTGTCGATCGCTGCCAGGCCCTGTGGAACAGAAAGCGCCTTCAGACGGAAAAAGGCGAGTGGCGCAAAGACCCTACCCGTAAGGGTTTTCTGGTGGCGGTGGCCGCCACGCATGGGGAAAAGGTTTTCGATGGGGCGATTCTTACGGCCAAGTATGCCTTTGACGCCATGGGCCTGAGCTACGGCGGGGAATTTGTGGTCAAGGGCATGGATGGCCGCGGGGCAATGGCAAAGGACGCGGCCACCCTGGCGCTGGCGGAGCAGGCCGGCAGAAAATTTATGGATTGAGACCGGCTGGTTGCGAGGTTTTTCCCCTGCGGGCTGAGCAAAGAAGAGGAATAAAAGATTGACAAACTCCCTTCCATCATTTAAAAAACGGCGCACAACATGGCCTCTTCGTCTAGTGGTCTAGGACGCTGGCCTCTCACGCCGGTAACACGGGTTCGAGTCCCGTAGAGGTCACCAAGTGAGAAAACAAGGGTTTAGACAGTAATGTCTAAACCCTTTTTTTTCGTTGGTGGTTGGTTTGGTGGTTCCAGGTGGTATTTGCCTCCACTGGAAAGCACCTGCATCGCTGGTCGCAAAGAGGACAGCCTCTTGATGTACCGTTCGGTGGTAGCAAGGTTGCGGTGACGCAGGATCTCCTTGATATCGATCATTGGTACATCCGATTTTGCCAGTATGCTTGCCGTCAGATGCCTGATCGCATGAAACCCGAAAGGTTTGACTCCGGCCCGTTGGCAGAGTCGCCGCATAAAATGCTGTCGGTACAGATACGGCTTCCTGTTTCCGGTTCCGGAAAAACCCACTCACCTTGCTGCTCTTGAGACAATCGCTGCAAGGCATCGTAGAGTCCGTCCGTCATGGGCAACCAGTCGTATTCCAGCGTGCCGTCCCGCCGCTTCCTGGTGTATAGCCTAGCCCTGGCCTCCTCAAAATCCACTTCTGCAATTGCTCAGTTTTTAAGGTGAAGGTCAACTTCCACTTCGTTGTTTTTAATTTGTGTTAGGGGGTGCAATATGATAGGGTAATCCATTGGCTATGTTAGGCCGAAGCAGTAGAATAAATTATGGGCGCTTAGCTGGACAGACGAAGGCGAGCATTCAAATCAAAGCTTCAGTTTTAAGCGCTCTTATGTCAGAAGACCGTCAGGAAATACGCGGCCTTCGATCCTCGATCTATAACATTGTTTCACTTCTTGTTTTTTCCTCTTTCGCGTTAAGCGCGTTCTTTTTTGAAAAGAAGCCGGTGGCTAACCTAGTCAATATCTGCCTACTGGCCGATTTTCTAATTCTTATTTTTCTTTGGGCGTTTTTTGCCAGATACTAAAGTAGACCTTTATCACTGTCGTCAATGTCTTAAACTAAGGCAGGAGCTAATTCGCAAGCTCGATGAAGGCGACAACGTCGATTTCGATCCATTTTTAAACGCTTCTTAAGGTGGTTCCAGACATTAGAGATGCTGAGTTGTGGTGGCTCCCTATTGTAGCCACAGTTGGTGTGGTGATTAAGATGATCGTGATATGGCAATCAAAGGGTGTCTAGCTCGTTAGTCAAAACTGGCGGTTCGCAATAAAGACGCGTGACGTCGGTTATTTTTACGTGAGGGTGGATGCCCCGCAGTGATCGGAAGTCACTATTTTATTGGCAAGAGAGGAAACTGAGATGGCAAAAGGCTTTGAATTCGAATTGTCGAACGGAACAATTTTAAAAGTTGTCCCGAACGCAGGGGTCGACAACTGCGTAATCAGTCATGGTGAATCTGAAATTGAAATCGATGTCCAGAATACATCATTTCGTATTGCCGCGCTTGCGGGCAAGGGGATTGCGGCAATCCCAGCAGTAGTTCGATTTGAAATAAAAGAATTGACCGTCACCAACTGCGTGGAAAGTGAGGTAGTTAATGAGGGCCAGTATAATACGCGGGCATGTCTGACCTGTGATGGTGAAACTTGTTGTGCTACCAACTGTTGCTGCGACTGTGGCTGTGGATGGGTTTGCGGATAAATGTGAAGTGGTTGGAAAAAGTGGACACCAAATACCATTTTCTTTAGGCAGAAAACAGAGGTGTCATAATGGAGAGGTGATAAAAAAAGGAGAATAAAATGACTACGAAAAAGGATGAAAAAGATAGCAAACAACATGTTAAAGTACTTGCAGAAGCGCCTATTTTTTGTAAGGACAATCTTAGTGACAAAGATTGTGTTACGATTGAGGGAAATCGTACGGATAATTGTAGCACTTCTAATCAAAAATATCCAGGAACCCCGCTGAAGTCAAAATAAAGTGGTGTTCCAGAGAAACCAAAAAGAATAAAAATAGGACGCAATGCAAAAAGATAGTATTCACTTCTTTTCTGTAAAGAGTAAGTATTTTGCTTATGACATTAATACCACATTTTGCGCCGAACTGGATAGCGTAGCTTTAACAATTCTTCCTGAGCTTTTATCGGGTAACATTGAAAATTTGGAAAAAAAGTATGCCCACCTTTATCCAATTCCGCAAATACGTAATTGTGTCAAAGAGTGCAAAGCACTATTATGCAGCGGATATTTTGGCGCAAATCCTTCTCGTTACAAACATTTTATTCAAAATAATGTCGCTGATCTTTGTCTTCACATTGCGCACAATTGTAATTTAAGTTGCGAATATTGTTATGGTGATACTGGTGCCTTTGGTGGTGATCGTCAATTAATGAGTCGCCCGATAATTTTGAAGGCCATTGACTTTGCTTTTGCCAATTCAATAGATTCCATCTCGGTTAATGTCGGCTTTTTTGGTGGGGAACCTTTGCTTAACTTTAAAATTATACGCGAAGCAGTGGATTATGCTAAAAATAAAGCAAAGATACTTAATAAAAAGGTGACATTTTCAATGGCTTCTAATGCGATGTTGTTAACTCCAGATATTATGAATTTCATCAAACTGGAAAATTTTTCATTGCTTTTTTCCCTTGACGGTCCTCAAAAAATTCATGACCAGATGAGGAAAACCAAGGACAAAAAAAAATCGCACTCTGTTGTGTTAAAGAATATTGCTGAATATTTGCAGCAATATTCTGAAAGTTTTACTGTTAGGGGAACCTTTACAAGAACTACTCCCAATTTCTCTGAACAGGTTCTTTTTTTGAATGATCAGGGATTTAGGAGCGTTTCTGTAGAACCTGCCCAACTTGCCGAAAACCATCCCCACTCAATTTCAACTCCTGGCGAGATAGCTAGAATAATGCAGGAGTATGACAAGTTGGCTGATATCTATCTGGAAAGGTTCAATAAAGGCGATCCACTTCATTTTTGTCATTTTGAAAATTGTTTAAGGAAACTTATTCGTCCTCAGCCGACACACATAGGCTGTGGCGCAGGCGGTGGATTTATTGCTGTTGTTCCAGATGGAAGAATTTTTCCTTGTTTTGAGACGGTCCCAGAGAAGGAGAATAGTATTGGCCATATAGCCTCTGATTTTAATAAACACAAGAGAAGAATATTCCAACGTGTGCATGTAGATACAAAAGTGGAATGCAAAAAATGCTGGATAAAATATTCCTGTGGTGGTGGCTGTCACGCATTTAACATTCGCTATAATAATAATATAAATATTCCATATAAACCTCAATGCGAATTTGTCAAATATAGATTTAAGTTATCTGCGTGGATATTATCTGAAATAATGAGTAGTGGAGAAAAATCTGTGAGGAATCTCAAGAAACATTTGCAATGTTGAGTGATAGTTATCAGTGATTCATGTTAAATAAATGGTCATAATTAGAACAGCATTCCAAAATTGTGGTACATCTAGTTGTACTATAATAATTTTTCAGGAAAGAAGGCTCTTCTCGTCTTTCGAGCAATAATAATGATACGGTAATTGATATTGATTGTTTTCCACATAATAATGTCGGCTGCCTGGGTGCGAAAACTTCGGCGGCGCAGGGCGAAAAGGGCATTGGTGAGATAGGTTAGTCGTGGTTTTTTTGTGTCCAAAAATGTGTCTATTTGTGATGAAAAACAATGAGGAAAAATGAAAATGAGTGATATCTGGCATAAAAAGGATATGGCTTAAAAAGCTTGTTGTTTCATAATGTTAAATAATTTTTTATCTTTTGTTGTCACTTTAGCTGATCGCAGAAAAAGTGGTTCGAGTCCCGTAGAGGTCACCAAGTGAGAAATCAAGGAGTTACGTCAATCGACGTAGCTCCTTTTTTTTGTTGGCTCCGACCGTATTCGGGAAGTGAAAATGCTGTCTGTGAAATCGGCTACGCTTCCAAGCCTAATAATCTCCGCTTTTTCTTGATGCTCTCTCGCAGTTTTTGGGTGTGCTCCATTGGCGCCCCGCACTCGTCAAAAACATTTTCCCATTCAACAAGGCCTGCGGATACTTGGTCAAACAAGCGGCGGCATTTTTGCGCCGACAACCCAAAGCGTCGCCCTTCGCCCAGGATGTCCTCGCGGGAGAAAGGCCCGTCTGAGCCGTTGATTTGTAGGATATGGCGCTCCTGGTAGATGTTTGGCGTAATGTCGTACCCTGGGGAAAGCGTCCAGCCTTTGTCCGTGTGGAGCATGGAAAAATTTTGCAGATGATCGTCAGTGTTTTGGACAAGGACGTTGGTCATCATCCAGCGAAAGAGATTGTCCAGATCTCTCTCCGGTTGATCGGAGATACGCCGCACCACATCCGCCATGGCCGAATACGACAACAGGTATGGATCTTCCTCGCCGGTCATGGTCCGCATGCTCACGATGGCATTTCGACCGCCTGCCGTTGTCAGGTCGAACCGTTTCACAAGGAGGATTTCCCTGTCCTTTACGGTGACGCGCTGTAACTCCGGGATGTTGAGCCCGGCTTTCTGCGCCAAGCGCATTCCTGCTTGCTCAAGGGAAACCAGAAGGGAAGGGGAAAGATCCCGGATGCTGGAAAATTTGGCAAGCCAGAACTGATTGTCCATACGGACAAGCACCTTGGGCCGTGCTCCCCCGGCGGAACTGCCGCAGGCGAGGAGGTGCTTCAAGGCCTTGTTCTCGGCATCGATGTTCCCTTCAAGAACTGCGGCCTCCTGAATCGCCATGCTGACCCGGTTGAAGGCGATGCTGTGATCTTCGCTTTGCACCTTTGCCGGGTGCTTTTCCGCATAGAGCAAACGGCCTAGTCCCGATCCCTTCAGGGCGGCCAGCAGATGCGCGGAGGTGAAGCGCGATCTGTCAAGGCCTGCACGCTTTGCGAGGATGGTCCGGCCCCAGGCATCGGGTAGGGAATCTTCAAAAACAGCATGAACCCCGGCTTCCCCTCGTTGGGCGGCAAAAGTCTCAGGACGAAGCGGGAGATGGATCGGGTCGAGCGGATAGGCGTTGTGCCGCAGGAGGTATGCGTCGTCGTACTTGAAAAAGCCTTCTTTCCTGTCGGGAGAGGAGAGGTTGCGCGATAAAAGCCGCCCCACATACACCACCTCCCCATCCGGCATGACGGCGGAAACGTACAGCGATATCGCGTTGTTGCTCACGACCGGACCCGCCTTTTCAGGATTTTTTCCTCAAGGCCTTGCTTGCGGTCGTATTCCGCAAAGGGGTCGACCGGTTCGACAAGCAGGCTTTTCCATGCTTCGCCAAGGCCGAGGACCTCCGCCACCGCGAGCCAGGAGCCGATCTTCACGCCCTCGCTCCCCCGCTCTATTGCCCGCATGGTGTCAACGGAAATGGCGCATCTGGTCGCCAAGGTCAGTAGCTTGATTTTCAGCGCAATGCGCCGCTTACGATACAGGAGGCCGAGCTGATGGAAAAATGCTTCGTTTTTCATATGGCTGCCTTTTTTGTTTAAGGTAGCATATTTCCAACATTAAGTCCATAATTTCTATTATGGTTGGAAAAAAACAGTTTTATTTTGTGTTTAATGAATTTTCTCGGTGCTGTTACCTGCATCGAAAAGGCAAAGGGCAATGCGGAAAGGGGCTTGCTGCTACAGGGGAGAGAACCGGTCTTGCTAAAGAATCTCTTTGCGGAGCCGGGTGTGCAGATAGAGGCTCTCCAGCTTCTCTCTGGCCCACGGGGTCTTGCGCAGGAACTTGAGGCTCGATTTGATGCTGGGGTCCTTGGTAAAGCAGTTGATCGCGATTTTCTCCCCCAGCTTTTCCCAGCCGTAGTGTTCCACCAGTCGGGTGAGGATCATCTCCAGAGTGATGCCGTGCAGCGGGTTGCTTCCTTGGGTTGTGCTCATGGTGTGTCCTTTGCTTGTTTGTCGTACGTCCGGTTCATAATACGTCGGTTTGTTTCTTTTTGCCACAGCGGAGATGGAGAAACGGTTCCGTGGAATCGTAGTGAAAGCCCCCGGAAAAACCCGCAATGATTTTCCCATGGAAGACAACGGCTGAAACGTGATAAGGTGGTCAGGAATTGGGCTGCCATGGAAAGATGCCCACGGACTAGCTTCCAGATCAGGATGCCACCTTTTTGTTACAGAATAAGTAAGGAGTAATGCGATGTATTTTGGTTACTGGCTGATTCTCGGCGTCGTCTTGATCGTTCTGGAAATAGTGATTCCCTCCTTTGTCGTGATCTGGTTCGGCATTGCCGCCCTGCTCACCGGCATTGCCGCCTCCTGGGTAACCGATCTCACCGCGCAGACCGCCATTTTCGTTGTCCTCTCCGCGCTCTCCTTTGCCATCGGTTGGTTTGGTTTTTTAAAAAATGCGAAAGCACGCTCCCAGGCGGGGCAGGGCAAGGAGTCGGTGCTCGGTGAGTCCGGCATCGTCTCTGCTGTCAAGCCGGGGGATTTTCCTGCGGGTACGGCCCGTTTTTCCGTGGCGGTGCTGGGCTCCGACGAGTGGGAGTTCACCGCCGATGAAGTCCTGGCCGTGGGCGACCGTTGCGTGATCGTGGATGTGTTGGGGTCGAAACTGAAGGTGCGCAAGGCGTAGTTTTTGAACGTTTCTTGAACAAAAAAAGGAGAAATCATGCCGATCTTCACTGTCTTTGTTTTTGTTCTGCTGGCGCTGGTCGTCATCACCATCGTGGCCGGGGTCAAGATGGTTCCCCAGGGCCATGAATATGTGGTGCAGCGGTTGGGGAAATACCACCAGACCCTCAAGCCGGGGCTCAATATCATCCTCCCCTACATCGATCAGGTTGCCTACCGGGTGATGACCATGGACGAACCCTTGGACATCGAGCGCCAGGAAGCGATCACCGCCGACAACGCCGTGATCTGGTGCAACGCCATTGCCTTCATCAAGGTGCTTTCCCCGGAAAAGGCCATGTACGGCATCTCCGATTACAAGTACGCCATCCGCAATCTGGTCATGACCAACCTGCGGGCCATCATCGGCAACATGACCCTGAACGAGGCGCTCTCTTCTAGGGATAAAATCAAAGCGCTGCTCAAGAGCCAGATCAGCGACGATGTGGTGGACTGGGGGCTGGTGGTCAAGTCCGTGGAGATTCAGGATATCCGCCCCTCCGACACCATGCAGGAGGCCATGGAGAAGCAGGCGGGCGCGGCCCGGCTCAAGGCGGCGGCGATTCTGGCGGCGGAAGGAGAAAAGCAGGCGATGATCCAGCGGGCGGAAGGCACCCTGGAGGCGGCCCGCATGGAGGCCGAGGCCCAGATCATCCTGGCCGACGCCTCTGCCAAGGCCATCAAGGATATTGCCGATGCGGTGGGGGACAACGACCTGCCGGCCATGTTCCTCCTGGGCAACCGCTACATTGAAGGGATGCGCAAACTGGCCGAATCCTCCAACGCCAAGATGATGGTGCTGCCGGCGGATATCATGGCGGCGGTGGGCGGGCTTATTAATCGGAAGCAGGGGTAGGGTAGGGCGAAGTTTGGTAGGTGAGAGAAGGGAGGACAATCTGTCCCGTTTTTTTAAGGATTGACGGGTAAAACTTGTATTTCAAGACCTGAGCTACCCCTGATTCCACGGATATGTGCCATTTGGGGCGATCAAGATGTTTAAGTCCCCCCCCCCCCATTTTTGACAACCTATTCGTCTTCATCCGGTCCGGTAATCTCTTTCGGATCTATTGAATAATCGTCCAGAGAAAGATCAACAATTAACCCAGAAGGGAACACGTCATCCTTCCTGTAAAATTCTATTTTCAGGGCATGATGTGGCTTTTCTCCTAAAACAGTTGGGGTTTTTATAACGTCAGCCCGTCCGATTAATCGATTTGAATGATCTCGGCCAGGTAAATACTCAACATAAGGCGCTCGTCTAGTCTGGAGCATATTGCGGTATATCTTTCTGAAGCTATTTGCCCAAAAGGAAAATTCTGTTTCATTCATGTCGCCTAGGCGTAACCATCCACCTAGCTTATCTATTGCAGAGTTGATCATCTTATCTTGGAACGTTACGCTTGTTTCCACACCATGACGCTCAAGACCATTTCTGACTTCAAGCAAAGCATTCTCAATGCAATCTTCCGGCATTCCGTGGGCCATTCTTTTTAGGTCCGCAGGTTTTGGGAAAAAGCTGGAATTCTGATCACCACTCATACAATGAGCGCGTAATGCCTTTATCGCTTGCTCAAAAGATATTTCATCTGTTTCGAGCCAGTTGATGGTTAATAACACAGAGCGTTCCGTTATTTTTTTGCCGTAAAGGTCTGCGGTAGAAAGATACATCTCGGCAAAAATATTTTTCTCGTCAGAGCTCCAGTTCATCATTTCTTTTTTGTCCCTTCATCAAAAAATTTTCGCAGATTCCTCAAAACATTTGCCCCGTGATCACTCAACTTATTATCAAGGTCATCTTGTGGGGTGAAAACATCGTGGTATTTTTTTTTCAAAAAGAAGTTTTCCAAAAGAGGAATATATTTTCCATTTTCTTGGTTCCAATCTCGGGAATTAAGGCCTTCCCCGATTTTGGCAACTATCATGTCTATGAAACTTGATTTTTCTTTGTCTGGGATATCTGATAAAATAACAAGAAATGCGTCAAATGCGGCTTGTTTGCTTTTTTTTCTGGGATAAATTGGCCATATTTTCACAGAAAAAATTTTGTCCATCGTATTCCTTGCATCGACGCTCCATTCTCTAGGTTGGCGAATTTCTTCTTTCCATGGCAACCAGTCCTGGAGCTGCAACCAGGCACTTAATGGGACATTCATACCGATTTGTTTTTCTGCTTCAAACTGCTGTGATGTCGCATATTCTTTGATTTCGCCAATGATTTTAACAACAACATCGCTGGAAAGTTTAATCTTTTTCCAGATCGGCATTGCTGTTTTGATGTCTTTTTTCCCTGGATAAACATCGGCTACCATTTCGGTGAGCCACTTTCTTTCAAGATCGTCAACACTTCCAATCGACGGTTCATAATGTTGTCCGGTTATGAGTGCTTTTTTCGCTTTCCAGAAATCGATGCCGCCAGTCACCGTCAGAATCCATTGGGATTCAATGACCACAAACTTTTTTTCTTGTTTTGCGGAAAACGCTCCGTAGGAATGACTTTTTTCTGGATTGTTAAACAGGTTGTTAAGCAACAGAACAACTTCAAGAAATATTTTTTCGTCAACCCCACACATTTGTGCCCACTTACTTAAAGGGTAACGCAAGATAGGTTCTGCCGTGTATGGAAGATTGTCAGCAATGGCTTCCTGGATTAACCACCAAATCCCATATCCGACCGCGCCGACTTCTTCGATTAATTCAATGAATTCTTCTTTGGAAGAAAATCGGGTGGGGTGCTTAAAAAAATTAACGCTCATCAAGTTTTCCAGGAAGGGCTAGGTTGAAGGGGTGAATGTTTTGTGAAAGTTAATAGATGATAGCCATTACAGCAACATTTCTTTCCTAGGAAAATTTCTTGTCTAGGCAGAGATGTATATTTGCTCCCCTAGGTGACTTTGAAAAAAATAATTACCGGGGTCATAATTACCGGGGTCAGGTCTTGAAAAGTGAGTTTTGCCAGAGCGCTCCAAGGAAAAGGGCTTTACAGCAGAAACAATATTACCTATATTGCTGTTAATAGTGTGATTGTGAGTGTTGTAAAGAATGCCAAGGAGGCAAGGCATGTCGAATCTATCTGCCAATGATCTGAAAATAAAAGGTGTTTCCGCCATTGAGGCCGTACTTGCCCATCGTCAGGAAGCAGTCATTTCTGTTCGGGGCAAGGAACGATTCGTGGTGATGGATATGGAGCATTACCATTACCTGAGGGAGTGTGAGCTGGAAGCGGCCCTTGCGCAGACCCGCGCAGACATCGCCGAAGGGCGTTTTGTCAAGGAAAGCGCCGAGGACCATCTGGCCCGTCTGAAGGCTGCTCAAGGATGAGTTGGTCGCTGGTTTTTACCGAGCAGTATGAAAAACGTGCCCTACGATTTCTGAAATGTCATCCCGATCTGGAAAAACAGTATCTGAAAACACTGCAACTGCTGGAGGCCAATCCGTTTCATCCCTCACTCCGCCTGCATCAGTTGTCTGGGCGGCTCTCGGGTTTGCATTCAGTTTCAATCAATCTTTCCTATCGAATCACCCTTGAGTTTCTGATTCAGGAACAGGAGATCATCCCGGTAAACGTGGGCGATCACGATTCAGTATATTAAAGATCCCTTGTCCTGAAGTATCAATTTCGTTGAAATCCAGAGAAAATGTTTATCCGTTGATCCGTGGGCTATGCATGCCTATACCATTCAAAAAACAGGCTGCAACCAAACGCAACCCAGGCGCAACCAGAATAAAAAAAGGGTTTCCATGACTCATGGAAACCCTTGGTATATCTTGGCTGGGGGACAGGGATTCGAACCCCGATAGGCAGAGTCAGAGTCTGCAGTCCTACCGTTAGACGATCCCCCATTAGTGCCGGGCAAAGAACCGTCCAAAAATAGAGGAACAGGCCGATTATGTCAAGGAGAATTGTGGCCTGGCCCTTGGTTTGTTCAGGAAATCACAAAGCCCGCATACCCGACCACCTGATTGGTGTCGCCGCTGGCCTCGCCTGAATCGGTATAACGGACGAGTCGGGCCTGGGTTGCCCCCAGGCGGAGGGCGGCGATGAGAGCGATGGTGGTCGGCATGATGCCGCACATACTGATTTTGTTGCCCAGCACCGTATTGTAGAGGCCTTCAGGGTCCAGGGCCTTGATCTGCTGCATGGCCAGGGAATCCTTTGCCGTGGCGGACTCTCGGGATTCGTAATGGGTCATGTCCGAACTGGCCACGATGAGAACCGGCTTGCCGTATTGCTCGATGGCGGCGGCAAGCGCTTCTCCGACAATCCGGCAGGCCTTGAAGGAAAGATGGGAGATCACCATGGGGGTCAGGGTCATGTCTGGGCGGAAATACTGGAGGAACGGCACCTGGACCTCCAGGGAATGCTCGAACTGGTGGGCCAGGGTATCTGCCGTGATCAGCTCTGTCTGGGCAAGGAGGCTGTGGGCAAGGATCGTGTTGATCGGCACTTCGCCCAGGGGCATGCTCCAGGCCCCTTTGTCCATCAGGGCCACCGGTGCGCCGTAACCGTGATGATTGGGACCCATGACCACGATGTCCTGGGGGATCTCCACTGCGGCGAAGGTTTCCCCGGCCACGCCGCCGGAGTAAATGTACCCTGCATGGGGCGAGACTACGGCCAGGGCCTTTTGCTTGGCCGTGGCGGCAGGGATGAGGCCGTCGAGGGCGTGTCTGAGGGTGGCAGGGTCTCCGGGGTAAAACTGATGGGCAACCGCAGGCTCTCGCTTCATGGCAGACCTCCAGGCGCAATTGAGGGGAACAGGGGGGCGTGTTTCTCAATTATAGCCCAGAACGTGGGAGCGAAGCAAAGGGATATATGAGCTTCTTGTGAAAGCCGTCACCCCGGCGAAGGCCGGGGTCCAGGTTTGATCCAGTCCGGCCCCTCTGGATTCCGGCCTTCGCCGGAATGACGGCAACTGCAAGGCGATTATGGGAGTTTAACCTGCCAGGCGGTGCCGGTGGGGCCATCCTTCAGCTCGATGCCCTGGGCCAGAAGCTGGTCACGGATTTCATCGGCCCGTGCCCAGTTTTTCGCTTCCCTGGCGGCGGTTCGCTCCGCGATACCCTTTTCGATCTCTTCCGGGGTTACGGAGAGGGTCTTGAGGATTTTTTCCTGCTCTTTTTGCATGTATTGCACCGGCTCTTCGTCGAGCAACCCCAGGGTGTTGGCCATTTCTCTGGTGGTCTTCGCGCCGTCTTTGAGCAGTTGCAGATCCAGGCTGGCGGGTTTGCCCGGCAGATGCTGGCGGATCTTGTTGAGGATTTTCACCCCTTCAAAAAGATGGCCCAGGGCCTGGGCCGAGTTGAAATCGTTGTCCATGGCCTTGAGGAAGCGCTCGGTCAGGGTTTCGATCTTCTCCCGGTCTGCCTTGGAGATGGCGCTGGCTGCCTGGTCGTTGCCAATGGCGGGCAGTTGCTCGATCTCAGCCAGGCAGGTGTACAACCGGTTGAGCCCGGCCACCGCATCGAGCAGAGCCGCTTCCGAATAATCGAGCGGGTTGCGGTAGTGGGTGGAAAAGATGAAGAGCCGCAAGGCCTCCGGGGCAAACTTGGCAAGCACCTCCCGGATGGTGAGGAAGTTGCCCAGGGATTTTGACATCTTTTCGTCTTTGATCGTGACAAAGCCGTGGTGCACCCAGTACTTGACAAACTCTTTCCCTGTGACGCCTTCGCTTTGGGCCATCTCATTTTCATGGTGGGGAAAGACCAAATCCTTGCCGCCGCCGTGGATATCAAGGGAATCACCCAGATACTTGCGGCTCATGGCCGAGCATTCGATGTGCCAGCCGGGTCGGCCAGGCCCCCAGGGACTTTCCCAGGTGGGTTCCCCAGGCTTGCTTCCTTTCCAGAGGGCGAAATCCATGGGGTGTTCTTTTTTCTCGTTCACCGAGACGCGGGCCCCTGCCTGCATATCGTCCAGGTTGCGGCCGGAAAGGGAGCCGTAGCCCCCGAAACCGGTCACCCGGAAGTAGACATCGGTGTCAACCTGGTAGGCGAGTCCTTTGCGGATGAGATCTTCGACCAGCCCGATGATCTCCGGCAGATGTTCGGTGGCCTTTGGTTCGATGGTGGGGGGGAGAACGTTGAGGCTGGCCATGTCTTCGTGGAACATGGCGATGAAGCGGCTGGAAAGCTCTTCGCAGGTGGTGTTTTGTTCCTGGGCCCGCTTGATGATCTTGTCGTCGATGTCGGTGAAGTTGCGGATAAAGGTGACATCGTAACCCCGGTAACGCAGATAGCGGACGATCATATCGAAAACCAGGGCTGACCTGGCATGGCCTATATGGCAGTAGTCGTAGGCAGTGATGCCGCAGACGTAGAGCTTGATCTTGCCCTCTTCCAGAGTGACAAGGGGGGATTTTTGGCTGGTTTTGGTGTTGTAGATCTCGATACTCATGGTCTGTTCCATCGAGTTGACATGTGCGATAGGGAAAGCGGGGGACAGGAAAGGGGCTGACAATCACCCGCTCTGTGTCCGCTTGTTTCTGTCGTATTCCGGGTAGTTGCCGGTGTTGCTCTGCATTTTCATAAAGGAGTGATCCCCTTTATGAAAAGATATGTTATATACCCGTTTCCAGGAAAGAGAGCAAGCCTTGTTGTGTGCATATGCAAATATCAAAACAGGTTTTTGCCCCAAGCGGTACAGCGATTAAGGAGTTTTGGCCATGGACATAATCGAGCAACGCAGCCTTGCAAATAATATGACCTTAACCGTGTATGACCAGTCTAAAAAAATGGCTGGAGACCGATGGCTGATCAAGATTATCTGCGAGGCGGAGCTTCCGGTGAACGAGGAGTTTTTCTCCCGGATGTCTGAAACGGATCTTGCCTTGCAGGCAGAGGTTCGGGAAAAGATGGCCGGATCGGTGAAGTTTTCGGCCACCAAGGAAAGGACCTTTATTGCCGAGACCGAACGGGCGACGCTGGTGGAACTCATGGTGGCTGATATCTTGACCAACATGGTGGCGTATATGAACAAGCCGGAATTTCCGGAAAAGCTCTTTGCCCGCAAATATGAAGAGATCCGGTTGGCCTGCTCCACGGCCAGGCATTACCGGAGTCTGCCGGATGAAGATCGTGATGGGGACGACGATGTGGGGCCGGCGGATTTCTCCGCCTGTTTTAAGGATTGATGGACTCGTAAGGACTCAACAACCGCTCCATTCCGTCATTTCGGCGAAGGCCGGAATCCAGTCTTTTCGGACAGTTGCAGCAAGGCTGGACCCCGGCCTTCGCCGGGGTGACGAGCTTTTGAATGCATCAAAGACACTGGGAGCAGGGCATCGAGGCAGGGCTGCCGTCCATGTTTTATTCTTGACAAACTCCCCTGATCACATAATATTCGGGACTTTAGGTTGCCGGGAATCCGGGGTATTTTAAGTTTTTTTGTCTGTATCATCCGCGCTCTATCAATTTGCCAAGGTTCGCAAATGGCTTTGGCCGCTTTTCTTATACATTAAGGAGAAACAATGAAAGTTCTGATCAGTGACAACCTGTCGCCCATTGGTGTTCAGATTCTCGAGGAGGCTGGGCTTGAGGTTGATGTGAAAACTGGCCTTTCTCCGGATGAGCTTAAAGCCATAATCCCTGAATACGACGGCCTGGTTATCCGCAGCGCCTCCAAGGTTACCGAGGAGATCATCGACGCGGCAGAGAAGCTGAAGGTTGTTGGCCGCGCCGGAATCGGCCTTGATAATGTTAATATTCCTGCGGCAAGCAAGAAGGGGATCATCGTCATGAACGCCCCGGACGGCAACGCCACTACGGCGGCGGAACACGCCATCGCCATGATGATGTCGCTGACCAGGAACATCCCCCAGGCCACCGCCTCCATGAAGGAAGGCAAGTGGGAGAAGAAGAAATTCTCCGGCCGGGAAGTAACCGGCAAGACCGTGGGTATTGTCGGCATTGGCCGGATCGGCAGCATCTTTGCAGATCGGGCTCAGGGCCTGAAGATGAAGGTTATCGCCTTTGATCCCCATATGCCCAAAGAGCTGGTCGAGAAGATCGGCGTGGAGCTGGTGAGTCTCGATGAGTTGTGCAAGCGGGCCGATTTCATCTCGGTGCATGTGCCGCTCACCAAGGAGACCAAGCATCTGCTCTCCACCGAACAATTCAAGATGATGAAGAAAGAGTGTGTCTTCCTCGATTGTGCTCGTGGTGGGGTGGTTGATGAAGAGGCCTTGTACAATGCCCTCAAGGATGGGGAAATTCGCGGGGCCGGGCTGGATGTTTTCGAAGTGGAGCCCACCACCAAGGAAAATTGCAAATTGCTGAGCCTGGATAATTTTGTTTGCACCCCGCATCTGGGCGCTTCCACGGCGGAGGCCCAGGAAAATGTCGCCGTTGCCATTGCCGAACAGATGGCGGATTATCTGCTCCGCGGCACCATTACCAATGCGGTCAACGTGCCTTCCGTGAGTGCGGATGTTCTTTCCCAGGTCGGCCCGTACATCACCCTGGCCGAGATGCTTGGTTCCTTTCACATGCAGATCGCCAAGGGCGGAGTGGAAGAGGTCAATATCGAGTTCTGCGGCGATCTTTCCGAGATGATCACCAGCCCGATCACCGTTGCCTTCCTGAAAGGACTGTTTACCCCGATCTTGAAAGACGCGGTGAATTACGTAAACGCGCCGATCATCGCCCAGGAGCGGGGTATTCGGGTGGTTGAGGCCAAAACCAGCAAGAGTGACGACTTCCTTAATCTGGTTACCATCCGGGTGAAAACCACCGAGGGCGAAAATGTTCTGGCCGGAACGGTGTTCGGTAAGAACGAGCCGCGTCTGGTTCGTCTCAACGGCTTCCGTATGGAAGCCCTGCCTGCCGGACCCATGCTTTTTGTGCAGAACAACGATGTCCCTGGAGTGATCGGCTTGCTCGGCACCACGCTGGGCAGCGAAGGAGTCAATATTGCTCGGATGACCGTTGGTAAGCAGCGGGAAGGGGATCTGAACCTCAACGTGATCCTGCTGAATACCGATGATCTGGTTCCCAAGTCTCTGCTGGATAAGGTTCGTTCGTTGCCGAACATCAATGAAGCCATGGTTCTTGAGTTGCCTGAGTTGGTGAATGCCTAGCGGTTTGTTTTCTCCTTCTGCCCATTGGGATAGCCCATGACCGAAAACGAGAAAAATGAAAAAGGGTGCTGCCCGGAGGGATATATCCGGAAAGGCGGCACCTGCGTGCTGCCGGAGGTAACCTTCACCACCCTGATCATGTCGTTGAATACCTCGGCTCTTTTTCATCTGGGGGAAATGCAGGACCCGGAAACCGGCCAGACCGGCAACGATCTTGTTTTGGCCAAGCATACCATCAGCACCTTGCAGTTGCTGAAAGACAAAACCAAGGGGAACTTGTCCGACAAGGAGGAAGAGCTTCTTGGTCATGTGCTTGCCGACTTGAAGATGCGGTATGTGAAGGCCAGCGGCTGACTTTCCCCGCGCACTTAAATAATCATGATCGCCTGGTTTTCACTCTGTTGAAATCAGGCGATTTTCTTTTGTGCCTTTGGGCACAGGGGGAATAAGCATTTGCTGAACAAACAAACTGGCAGCCCAATGGAGCTTATCTGTGAGGCTCCGGCAAAAATAAATCTCTATCTTGCCATCAAGGGCAAACGGGCGGATGGGTACCACGACCTTGAAACCCGGATGGTCAAGATCACCCTGGCCGATCACTTGCGTCTGACAAGGCGGGATTCCGGCATCACGGTGGATTGCCCGGCAAGCGACCTGCCCACCGGCGAAGGCAATCTGGTCCATCGGGCCGCAAAAAATTTCTTCACGGCTCTGGGCACAGGCGGGGGCGTGCATATTGTCCTTGAGAAAAAAGTGCCGATTGCCGCGGGCCTGGGAGGGGGAAGCAGCGATGCCGCCGCGGTACTGCGGGGGCTGAACACGCTCTATGGTTTCCCGTTCTCATCCAGGCAGCTTGTGGATCTGGCGCGGCCCTTGGGCGCCGACGTGCCTTTCTTTGTTGCTGAATGTACCGCTGCCTGGGCCACCGGGATTGGGGATGAGATCCAGGCCGAGGATATTTGCCCTTCCGGCTGGATCGTTTTGGTAAACCCTGGATTTCCCGTGTCCACCAAGTGGGTGTATGAGAATTTTACGTTGACAACGGCAGGCAATCCATATATCTTAGGCCGCGAATTCGTGCATGGTAAAGATGCATGTGTCGGGCCGGGGAATCTTCCTTTATATAACGAGTTAGAGGCCGTGACCATCCGAAAA